>JAQXTJ010000132.1 GCA_029219425.1 Bacteroidales bacterium | reverse complement strand
ATGAGAGGGAAAGCCACGAGCACACAGGCTATTTCGTAGAGGGAGTTCCACCAGTGCACCTCACCGGCCTGCGGCGTGAGATAGGGCACGGCAAGCAGGAGCACCAGCAGGAGCGAGCACAGGGTGAAAGCCCCCTTGACGTGCCGGGGCCTGAAGCAGCGTTGAAGCAGCAGGCCCATGGAAAAGCACAGCCCCACACGCATCAGTCCGCCCGGCAGATTGCAGCCGGCGAGCGTCCAGCCCAGGTTCATCATCCAGCTTTCAGAGAAATTACAGAGGTCGAAAGCGGCATAACCCACAGCCATCATAGCCACCACGGCAGCAAGGAGGCGCGTGGAGAGGCGGCGCAGCAGCAGGGCGTATGCAATATTGGCGATATACTCAAAGAAAAGCGACCACGAAGGCCCATTGAGCGGAAACATCTCGCCATAGCCGCGCACCTCGTGCATTGCGCCCGGCCAGGCAGGAAACAGGAGCATGGAGAGGAGCATAGCCACCACCACATTAGCGACAGCCACCTCGGTGCCGTCCCACTTCACGAAGCCTTGCAGGGCAAAGGAGAGCGCACCGAGCGCCGCGCCGAGCAGCACCATGGGGTGCAGGCGCACCAGGCGACGGCGAAAGAACTCCCACAGCGAGAAACCGGGCTGCGAGTGCCAGCGGTCGTCGTAGGCATAGCCAACGACGAAGCCCGAGAGCATGAAGAAGAAATCCACAGCAAGATAGCCATGGTTGAGAAACTGGTCGGTGGCACCGGTGGCAAAGCCTTCGCCCACGTGAAACACCACCACAAGCAGCGCAGCCACGCCGCGCAGCCCATCGAGAATGTGAAAATGCGGTTTTTCCATTGTATTCCGGTTATTTGTTGCGTGCAAGAAGCGAGAAAACGAGCACCACTGCAAAGCCTGCCAGCGGCACGGCAAATGAGGCAGCATTGCCCATAGCATCGCTCACCCAACCCATAGCCAGCGGGCCAATTGCACCGCCCACCACACTGAGCATGAGCACCGACGAGGCACGCTCGGTGTTGCCGCCGGCATATCCCAGCGAGAGAGCGAAGATGGTGGGGAACATAATGCTCTCGAAAGCAAAGCACACCACCAGGGCAAGCTTCGACACCAAGCCGAGCGGCATCATGGTGAGCGCCATGGTGACGATAGTGCCGATGGCGCAAATCCTGAGCATTGTGGGGGCGGCAATGCGGCGCATGAGCAGGCTACCCACCACGCGACCTCCAAGAAACAGCCCCAAGCCGCCAATCGACAGCAGAGTGGCGGCATCTTTGGGTGAAAGAAAGCCGTCGTCGCTCATGTAGTTGATGAAGAAAGTGTTGATAGAGATTTCGGCAATCTCGTAGGCAACGAGGGCGGCAAGCCCCACGAAAAAGAGCGGGGTGAAGCCGGTGGAGGCACCGACGCTGCCGGCACGCCGCATCTGCGCCACCTCGGGCAACTTCACGCGCGTGAAAGCAAAAGCCACAGCCAGCACAATGATGCCAATGAAGGTGTAGGGCAGGGCAATCTCGGTGCCGCCGCCCGCCTGCACATCATCGTGCAGGAAAAACTGACCGCCAAGCAGCACACCCATGATGCAGCCCAAGCCGTTGAACGACTGCGCAAGGTTGAGCCGGCCCGCCGAGGTGCGCGGGTCGCCGAGCAGGGTGACGTAGGGATTGGCGGCGGTCTCGAGCATCACCAGTCCGCAGCCAATCACGAAAAGCGGCAGCAGGAACAGCTCGAATTGCATCACATAGCTCACCGGGATAAAAAGCAGGGAGCCGATGGCGAAAGCCGACAGCCCCACGACCACGCCCCGGCGCGTGCCGAAGCGCTTGATAAGCCAGCCGGCCGGAATGGCACCGAGGAAATAAGCACCGTAGATAGCCGACTGCATCAGTGCAGAGTGAGCCTTATTGATGCCGAAAGTGAGCTGGAAGTGCTTGTTGAGCACATCGAGAATGGCACGCGCACCACCCCACATAAAGAAGAGGGAGGCAATGAGGATGAAAGGCACAAGATACTCACGCGCCACGAGAGCTATGCGATTTTGAGAGCGGTTGTCCATATAGAGAGTCTATTTATTAATATCAATTACGAGGTTGTCGGTGTTCATGCGCTGCATGTATTGCTGAATGATAGCCTTTAGCTCGTGTTCCATGGGCTGCCAGCGGCGAGAGCGGCGCACGAGGTTGTCGTGGAGCAGGCGGTCGCTCTTGAAGCGGTAGAAGCCGGTGGTGCGAGTGCCATCGAATTGCAGCAGATACTCACCCTTCACATACTGGAATATGCCATTGATGTAGCTTAGTGCGTAGGTGTCGGACGGAGGCGTGTTGAGCAAGTCGCATCCAAAGGCGATGTAAGGTCGGTCGTAGCCAAGATAGCCGAGCACGGTGGGCATAATGTCGGCTTGTTGAGTAATTTGGCGGTCGTCGATGCCGCGGCGCAGAGTGGAGTCGCCGGGAGCGAACAGCACCACAGGCACGGCAAACACGCCGAGGTCGGTCTGATACACACTGCGGCACGACTGGTTGGTGTGGTCGGCTGTAATGACAAAGAGAGTGTTTTGATACCACTTTTGCTTCTTTGCCGATTCGAAGAAGCGGCGCAGGGCCATATCGGTGTAGCCCACACACTTGTGAATGGGCAGGCTACCCTCGGGGAACTTGCCCTCATACTTGGCAGGAATCTTGAAAGGGTGATGAGAGGAGGCGGTGAATACCGAGGTCATGAAAGGCTCCTTCATACGGTTCATTTCCTCGCAGTAGTATTGCAGGAAGGGTTCGTCCCATATTGCCCAAGTGCCATCGAACTCGGCATCGGCTCCGGGGTGGGTCAGGCGATACTCATCGAGGCCGAAATAGTCGTTGAATCCCACCGTGCGGGCAAAGGCTTGGAAGCCCATAGAGCCATTAGGAGCGCCGTGGAAAAATGCAGTGTGGTAGCCCTTGTGACGCAGCTCACCGGCAATGCTCGTGACGCGGTTAAGCGACGCCGGGGTGAGGAAGAATGGCTCCACCATCATGGGGATTCCCGAGAGGACCGAAGGCATTCCGTCGATGCTCTTTCGGCCATTGCTGAAGCAATAGCGGAATGTGGTGCCCTGCGTCATGAGCGAGTCGAGAAATGGTGTGAAGCCCCGGTAGCTGCCACCGTCGAGGTCGCTATTGAGCAACCCCGAGTATTCGCGGCCAAAGCTCTCCACAATCATCACCACTACATTGTGCGGGGTGAACTGCTTGCCGGGAATGGGGCGGTGGAGTGGGGTATAGGTTGCCTCCATTTCGGGGTCGGTCATATAATTGGGGGTGATGAACGACTGCTTGCCGATGGTGCGTATAATGGAGAAAGGCGTGTTGAGCACCACGGCGGCCTCGATGGGGCGGTTCACATACTGGTTGGCGTTGCTGATAGTGATAGGTCGCACCGCGTGGGAGAAGCCTCCGCGCACGCCGGCGATGCACAGCGGCACAATGGCCAGGAGAACCACTGAGTGCACAATATAGTAGGCCTTTAGGCTCTTGGGGCGGCCGGGAGCCGGGATGCGGTAGAGCCTCCACATAGCCCAGAGCAAGGCGACGAAGATAATCACCAGATACCAGTGGCTTAGAGCCTCGGTGGTGATGATACTTGCAATATTGCCCTCATTGGCAAACTCGGAGAACACCGATGCCGTGGTGCGGCGGCTGGTGAACTGAAAATACACACAGTCGCACAAGTTGGAAGCCAGTGCCACGCCATTGAGCAGCATCCACAGCCACTTGGTGAAGGTGGCAAAGCCTGCGGTCTCCTTCTTGTGGAAAGGCAGGAGCACGAGCAGCACATAGAGTGCATTCACATAAATCATCGCCGAGGTGTCGAACATCAGTGCGCCGCGGAGCATATCGGCGGCAAGCTGCCACGACATATAGTCGGCATAGTAGCCAATGTTGCACACAAAAAACACCCCTCGGGCCACCATCATCACGGCATAGGCCAGCAAGATGTTGCACACGAGGCTGCCAAGGCGGCTATCGGTGACGAGACTCAGATATTTCATTGCTCCGCCACGGGTTGGCGCAGATTTCGCGTGCGCTTTGTTTGTCTTTTTCTTCATAAAAATTTTGGATTATTGCTTCTTTCGTGCCTCGCGGCGAGCCTTGCGCTCGTCCTTGCGGCGAATGTTGTTCCAGAATAGGCGGCTCAGCTTCAGTGCCTTAGCCACAAGAGGTTCGGGGTCGGTGATGGCTGCGAGTGCGGCATAAGTGCGCACGAGCTGCTCGGTGGCAGCCTCGTCGCGGTTGAGGCGCATGAAATTGAGGGCAACCTGCCGAGGCGAGACTTTGCCGAATTGCATACGGTTGATGTCGATGAGGTAGAAATTGTAGTCTTTGTCGTAGATAACGTTGCCGGGCGAGAAATCGCGGTGCCATATTCCCTCGCGGTGCAGGCGCAGGAGCATAGAGGCAAGAGCATTGCTGATGCGGGTGGCATCGGGCCTGAGCTGCCAGTCGCGCACATGCACGGCATCGAGCATGAGGCTCACATAGTAGCTGCGCTCGAGCAGCCCACTGCGATACACCTCGATGTAGGCCACCGGCGTGGGGGTGAGCACTCCCACCTCGAGCAGCCTTATGGCATTCTCGAATGAGCGGCGAGCCTTGCTGCGTCGCAGATAGGTGTAGGCAATGCGGTTGTAGAGCGGCGGAATCTTGAAGCTCTTTATGCACAGGCGCACACCATCGGCGGTGATGTCGGTCACCACGTTACGCGCACGGTAAATCACCTCGCCGAGACTCTCATTGCGGCAAGGAATGCTCTCGACGAACCTGCGCAAATGCTCATATCGAGGATTCAGTTCAATCTTGTATCTCACTCCCATTTTGCGGAAAAAACATTATTCAGGAAAAAAATGCGTTGCCGTGACCGGTGGGGCAGGGCATTGCCGGGTGCAAAGTTACAAAAAAATTATGCGTCACAAGTGCCTTTCACAGCCAATTATCAGTCCATTGCCATTGCTTTGCCTCCACAAGCCACCATTATTTGCAAAGAGGCTTTGTTTTTCTCGCAATTTTTTGGTAATATTGCAGTGTATTGCTGCATTGGCCAATATATTCACCACTATTGTTCCCCACATGGAATACTAATATCTGTCAAAACCAAATAACCTCTGCATATATGAAGAAAATAATCTTATTGCTTTTTGCCGCGCTGAGTGTGTGCTGTGCCACTGCCGCACCTACGGCCATGGATTTTGTGAAGAATGGAAAGGCAAAGGGACGCATTGTGATTGCCAATGGCGACTCCACAAGCCTGAAGGCCGCCGAGCTGCTGCGCGACTTCGTGGAGCGCATAAGTGGCGCATCGCCGGCCATCGTTGACGGCTCTGAGCGCAAGGGCGACATAGTGGTGGGACGCGGAAGCACCGAGGGGCTCACCGAGGATGGTTTCCGCCTTGAGAACCGCAATGGCTGCCTCTACATAAGCAGCGGTGGCGACAAGGGCGCCCTTTATGGCGTGGTCACCCTGCTCGAGAACTACCTCGGCGTGGCCTACTACGCTCCCGGAGCACTCGATGTGCCAAAATCGAAAAGCATAACGCTGCCGGCGATAAATCACCACGAGAACCCGGCGTTCCGCTACCGCCAGTCGCAGAACTACGGCCTTGGCTCCGACCCGCTCTACAAAATCTGGTTCCGCCTCGAAGAGCCCCGCGACGTGTTTGCCGGCGGAATGTGGGTGCACACCTTCAACCGCATACTCCCCTCCGACCGCTTCGGCGCAGCCCACCCCGAGTATTATTCGCTAATCAATGGTAAGCGCCGCCCGGGCCATGCCAGCCAGTGGTGCCTCACCAATCCTGCCGTGCTCGAGGCTGCCGCCGCGCAAATCGACTCCATTTTCCGCGCCAACCCGGGCAAGAGCATGATTTCGGTGAGCCAGAACGATGGCAACTTCACCAATTGCCACTGCCCGGAATGTGCCGCCGTGGATGAGTATGAGGGCGCTATCTCGGGCAACTACATCCGCTTCGTGAACAAGCTCGCCGAGCGTTTCCCCGACAAGCAATTCAGCACCCTTGCCTACATCTTCACCATGCACCCGCCAAAGCATGTGAAGCCGCTGCCCAATGTGAACATCATGCTCTGCGACATCGACTGCAAGCGCGAGGTGCCTCTCACCGACAATGCCTCGGGGCGCGACTTCGTGCGTGCCCTCGAGGGCTGGAGCCGGATATCCGACAACATATTCATCTGGGACTATGGCATCAACTTCGACGGCTACCTCGCTCCATTCCCCAATTTCCCCATCTTGCAGAAGAATATTCAGCTCTTCAAGAAGAACCACGCCACCATGCACTTCTCGCAGATAGCAAGTTCGCGTGGCGGCGACTTTGCCGAAATGCGCACCTACATGGTGAGCAAGCTGATGTGGAATCCAAATCTCGACTGCGACTCGCTGATGCGTGCCTTCATGCAGGGCTACTATGGCAAGGCTGCTCCCTACATCTACCAATACGAAAAGCTGCTGGAGGGCGCTCTGCTCGCAAGCGGCAAGGAGCTGTGGATCTACGACTCTCCCGTCACCCACAAGGACGGAATGCTCAAGGCAGCCTGCCGAAACCGCTACAATGAGCTTTTCGACCAAGCCGAAGCCGCTGTGGCAGGCGACAAAAAGCTGCTCGACCGCGTCAGGCTGTCGCGCCTGCCTCTGCAATTCTCAGAGCTTGAGATTGAGCGTGCCTGCGGCATCACCGACCGCGACCGCGTGGCAGCTCAGCTCGCTCGCTTCGAGGAGCGCGTGAAGGAATATGGCGTGCCCACCATCAACGAGCGCAACAACTCCCCGGTTGACTATTGCCATCTCTACCGCAACCGCTATCTGCTTGAGCGTCCCCTGAATCTGGCAAGCGGCGCAAAGGTGACGTTTGGCGAAGCACCGTCGGGACGCTACGCCGCACCGGGGGCCACAGCCCTCACCGACGGCCTCTATGGCGGAGCCACCTACGTGGAGTCGTGGATTGGCTGGGAGGGAAAGAATGGCGATTTCACCATCGACCTCGGAGCGGTGAAGCCCATCGGCAGTGTGAGCATCGACTGTCTGCACCAGCTCGGGGCATGGATTCTGCTTCCAAAGGGCATGAAGTGCAGCACATCTATCGATGGCAAGACTTTCACTCCGCTTGGCGAATGTTACCTGCCCGAAGACCGCGACGTGAGCGTGAAATTCGTAGAATTTAAGGTGGAGAAGACAGCCGAGGCACGCTATGTGCGAGTAGAGGTGGAGGGCACCCTCGAGTGCCCCTCGTGGCACTACGGCGTGGGGCACCCCTCCTGGTTCTTCATCGACGAAGTGACAGTGAACTGACCCCATCCCACATCAGCCCACTCCCCCACACAAACGCATAGAACCGCACCAAAAGCTGCCATAACTCGATATTTTTGCGAGATATGGCAGCTTTTATCATCACAAATCTCTCCACATCTCAACAAAAAATCGAGATATGGCGGCTTTTATCATCACAAACCTCTCCATATCTCAACAAAAAATTATTAGTGTCCGGTAAATATATATAAATAGCTGATTATCAATAATGTTCATTAGGATAAGCCTTAGTGTGAAGATTGATATATAATTAGCTGTGAATCATAGTTTTATCGATGAAATGATTTTTTTAGCGGACAGCAATA
>JAQXTJ010000131.1 GCA_029219425.1 Bacteroidales bacterium | reverse complement strand
TTGCTTGATTCGTATCTCGAATGGAATCCAAAATAGGAACCGCCGTATGCGGAACCGCATGTACGGTGGTGTGAGAGGTCGGTAAACGTGAAAATAGGAGATAAACACCTACAATTAGCGTTTACCTCCTACTCGATTTCCAGCAACTTATCCCCCACTCCCTTCCACTTATCCACACAATTAACAACCTGTTAATAACATTAGTTTGAAAAACATCTCTGTAGGTAGGAGGTGTATAAATTCAGGGTACGTCCCTACATCAAAATATCATCAAAACGAATTTTGATACACCATCACTATAATTTAGGTATATTTTCAATGATGCAGCAGCTTGCAGAGAACCACAGTACAAGTACAAATTTAAATTATCATCTTTGTGTGGAGATAGTAACAATGTTATTAACAATTAATGCTCTGAAAATAAATGGTTTCACATATTTATTTACACTTATTGACAACACTGTCAATAACCCTCAGTTCAGCATAAGTGCGAGCAGGTTTTAATCGCCAAGAATAAAGTAACTCACATGTGTGAATATTTCTCTTTTTTGTTTTCACTATTTTTTCTTAACTTTGTGGAAAATAACAAGGTTATTAACAATATGCTCAGCATTAAATAGCTGATTTTCAATGCTGATTTGTAGTTATTCACAGCTGTTTACAGGCTTGTTGATAACTTCGAGCATAACCATAAATTTACCTCTATGCAGATACTTCTTGCCAATGCTAAGATAATGCGCAGCGACGATGAGCTGCGCGATGTGGCACCGTGGCCGCTCTCGGTGCCGCGCTGGGGCGAGGTGGCCGCGCTGCTTGCCGCCGAAATGGCCCGAATGGAAGTGGGTGACCTGGCTTCCCAACTTCATTGCAGCGCGAAGATTGCTGCTGAGTGCTGGCAGCGCTTCCGCGATTTTGCAGTGGCCACGCCGCGCCCGGCCATCGCAGCCTTCAATGGGCAGGCCTACAAGCACCTCCGCGCTCTCTCGCTCAGCGACGGCGCTATCGGTTTTGCTCAGCAACGCCTGTGGATCACTTGTTTTCTCTATGGACTGCTACGTCCGCTCGATGCAGTGGTGCCTTATCGTATGGAGTGTGATGTGCACCTCGATGCCACCGATGATTGCACGGTGCACCACTTCTGGCGAATGGTGGCAAAGGATGCCGACGGCATTTCGCTCACCGATGCCCTTATCCAAAGCGTGAAGGCCGACGATGGCAAGCTCCTCCATCTTTCCACCGAGGAGTATGAGCATCTTTTCCAATGGCAACGCGTGTGCAGTGAGGTGAGGGTGGTGCAGCCACTCTTCTATGTGCGCTCGGCGGGCCGCCTCAAGGTGCAGGCGGTGTGGGCTAAGACGTGTCGTGGTGCAATGGTGCGTTTCATCCTCGAGAACAAAATTGCCTGTGCCGAGGCACTCCAGGCATTTGCCTATGAAGGCTTCTCCTATTCCCACACCGATGGAAATAAAATGATATTCGTAAGAGAATAAGGAAAGTGATATATTGGTGCGATTTTTACCAGTTTGCCACATACTGATAATAGCTGCTGTTGTTTTATAAATATGCAAATATTGGTGGTTTTATGCCAAATATAGAATTTTGTAGTCTTTTTGCTGCTAAAAATATTAAATTGTAATTTTTATTGATTATTTTTAGGATAATTGTTATTTATTTAATATCTTTGTGGCATAAATCTTAAGTAATACAATCAATATAGCTTAAAGACTATTATTTTAATTATTTATTCTATTAACACAAATTATTAGTATGTCGATGATTAAAAATCTACTAATCGCAACGTGCATGGCAGGTGCAATGACAATGACTGCCGGTGCAGAGCAGGTAGCCTTGCAGGCAAGTACCACCAAAATCCAATCCATTAGCTCTCGTGTGAAGAGCAATATTAATGTGAAAACTATGGATTGTCGAGTGATTGAGAGCAAACAGATTGCCAAAAGCATGACCATTCAAAAAGTGCAGATAGCAAAGGGAATCACCACAAAGCGCCTTGTGGGCAAGAACATGGTAAGCAACACAATCTCCCCCTTTATAGCCAAGAGCAAGACCTCACTCAAGGGTGAGACCAGTGAGGCTATGACCCTCAACGAGAGCTTCGAGGACTGGCCCGGCGACGACTATGGCTGGCTTCCCGAAGGCTGGACTAAGGACTCGAAGGCAGAGGTTGAGTCGGAGTACATCACCGACTGGTTCATTAACAGCAACGCATCGGGTATGTATCCCGCCTTCGACGGATACTATGCCGCAGGTATCAACTACGACACCGCCTACAAGGACGAGTGGCTCATCACTCCTGTTGTGGATGTGCCGGCCTACCCCAATCTCTACTACAAGGCCTACGTTTATCCCATCTTCCTCTTCGACCTTAGCTATGTTGACTGGGACACTTTTGAGTTTACCGAGAAGAAAGTTGCCGCCAACCTCCAGGTGCTCGTGCGTGCAGAGGGCGATGAGGAGTGGACTGTGGTAAAGGACTACTATGAGGACTACAAGGACTACACACTCCTCGAGCTCTACGACATTTACCCCTCAAAGCTGAGCAAGGAGCAGATCGACCTCTCGGCATTCGTGGGCAAGCGCATCCAGATAGCTTTCCGCTACTATGGAACCGACGGCAACAGCATGATTATCGATGCCGTGAGCGTGTCGAATCCCGCACTCGAGGCAAGCTACTCATGGCCACTCGGCACTCTCTTCTATGGCCTGAACCACGATTTCTCGGCTCTCTCGCTCTCTATGCCCGTTGAGCCGGTGAATGTGCCCCTCACCTGGTATAACACCACCGAGGACTACACAGCCAGCTTCACCTGGAACTACCAGAACGCCGACAGCGAGGAAGTGACCAGCAACGAGACCGACCTCACCGAGACCTACCGTCCCGACTACACCGACGACTTCACCTCGCGCAACAATTGCTTCGCAGCCCCCACTCTCGTAGCTACTGCCGAGGGCGCTGTTCCAGGTGAGTTCACGAGCTACGACTACTTCCAGTGTGGCGGCAAGGCCGAGTGGTCGCTGAGTGGCACGATTACTCAATTCGGAATGTCGGTATTCGACACCAACACTGAGGGTCTCGACATTGCCGTGGTGGATAACGACATGGAGTCAAGCATTCCGGTATTTGGCTACAGCCCCGATGTTGACCAGTACTGGACCGACTACACCTTCCAGGGCGACGAAGGCGAGGGCGACGGCGTGAAGCTGACCGGAATCCTCAACTACTACTTCACCCAGGAGGCTCCCATCGTGATTTCGGGCGCATGGGTTCATGCCAAGGGACTTATTGGCGACAACGCCGAGTTCACACTCGACATTATCCCCATCGACGACAACGGCGAAATGACCTCGACCATAGCCACTGCCAAGGTGAAGGGCAGCGACCTCATCATGACCGAAGGCGGCACAAAGAACTTCTATGTGCTTCCGTTCACATTCGAGTCTCCCGTGGTTCTCTCGCAGATGGATTGCTTCTCCTATGTAGTTCGCCTCTCGGGCTTCAACGACCCCGAGAATGTGGAGTGGTTCGCTCCCTACCAGTCGGTATTCGATAACGCCGATGGCTATGCTCTTGGCTGGATAGAGAAGGCCATAACCTTCAATGGCGAGACCGGATCTTCAATCTCGCCCATTTATAACTACACCGGTGGCTTGCAGACGTTCAGCATCATGCTCGATGCTGCCTATCCTTGGCTCGACGCCGAGAACACCGAGGTGGAAATCTCGGGCGCAGCAGAGGCCGAGATTGCACTGGGCAGCTACTACGACGGCTCAGAGCTAACCGCAACCCTCCCCGATGGCTCAGCACTCCCAGAGTGGCTCAGCGTGACCACCGAAGGCCGCTATGGCACAGCCAAGGCAATATTCACGGCTGCCGGCAATGAGCCTGCAAGCTGCACTGTGAAAATTGCAGCACCTGGTGTGACAAAGGTGTTCCATGTGAGCTACGACGGCTTCAGTGGCGTGAGCGGCATCGCAGCCGACGACAACGCCGCAGTGCGCGAGGCCTACGACGCCATGGGCCGCCGAGTGGCAATCGACACCGACGCCAAGGGACTCTACCTCCTGCGCCACACCAATGGCCGCGTGGAGAAGATAGTCCGCTAAACACCGCATATTTCCCCGATAATACACAGAGGAGGGTGCACAGCAACGTGCATCCTCCTCTCTCTCTCTGTCTTGATACATTAAAAAGACTATAATAAATTATATTGCTGTCCGGTAAAAATTTTTTGTGAGATTGCGACAGTTTTCTACCCCCTCACCGGCTTATTGTGCTTTTTTAGTGCACCTTTGTGTTTATTCGGTAGATTTTCAGTAATTTTGTGGCTTGAAATAAAATATATCGCAAGAAATGGAAAGGAAGGACTTTGAGATAATGGCCCCGGTGGGGTCGTGGGAGTCGCTGGTGGCGGCCGTGCAGGGCGGCGCCGATGCCATCTACTTTGGCATTGAGGGGCTGAACATGCGTGCCAAGTCGGCCAACAACTTCACTATCGACGACATGCGCCGCATAGCCGAGTATTGCCACGAGAATGGGCTTAAAAGCTATCTCACGGTGAACACGGTGGTTTTCGACAACGACCTGGAGCTGATGCACAGCATTGTGGATGCGGCCAAGGAGGCGCGTGTGAGTGCCATTATCGCCGCCGACATGGCCACGATTCTCTATGCCCGGCAGATTGGCGTGGAGGTGCACATCAGCACGCAGGTGAATGTGTCGAACAGTGAGGCCGTGCGCTTCTACTCGCAATTTGCCGATGTGATGGTGCTTGCCCGCGAGGTGGATCTGGAGCAGGTGAAGCACATTCACGAGGCTATTGTGCGCGACGATATTCGCGGCCCTCACGGTGAGCTTGTGCGCATCGAGATGTTCTGTCATGGCGCTCTGTGCATGGCGGTGTCGGGCAAGTGCTACCTAAGCCTGCACGAGACCGGAGCTTCGGCCAACCGTGGCGCATGCCGCCAGATTTGCCGCCGCAGCTACACCGTGCGCGACCGCGAGACTGGCGATGAGCTGGACATAGAGAACCAGTATATCATGTCACCCAAGGACCTGAAGACTATCCACTTCATGAACAAGATGATTGATGCCGGTGTGCGCGTGTTCAAGATTGAAGGCCGCGCCCGCGGGCCCGAATACGTGCGCACGGCCGTGAGCTGCTACAATGAGGCTATCACTGCATGCCTCGATGGCACCTACTGCGACGAGCGCGTGGCTGAGTGGGACGAGCGGCTGGGACGCATCTTCAACCGCGGATTCTGGAACGGCTACTATCTGGGCCAGCGCCTGGGTGAGTGGACATCGAAGTATGGCTCCTCGGCAACGCGCGTGAAGGTGTATGCCGCCAAGGGCCAGCGCTATTTCTCCAATATTGGCGTGGCCGAGTTTCTTATGGAGGCCGGAGAGCTGCATGTGGGCGACGAGATTATAATCACCGGTCCCACTACCGGTGCAATACCAATGACCATCGACGAGATTCGCGTGGACCTGAAGCCGGTGGAAAAGACCGTGAAGGGCGAGCGTTTCTCGATAAAAGTGGCCGAGAAGATACGCCCCAGCGACAAGCTCTACCTGTGGCAGCCTGTGGAACAGCTGAAAAAGCCCCGGTAACCCCCCAAAAAAAGATACGTTCCTACAAAAGTATAATTTTTATCGGACAGCAATAATATGTTTATCGAATACAAATTAATTTTGATAAATCTTATGTTTTAGTGCATAGAACCACTTTTGATGTTAAATATGGCTAATCAGCCGAAGATGCGGGCGAGCAGGGTGTCGCAGTAGGTTTGAAATATACTGAGCTTTATGGGCTTGTATTCTGGAAGGCTTTCAAGGAATTCAAGCTCAAACACAAGCCGGGGGGCTTTATCGCTCGAGTCAGGGTGTATTTCGGCTTTGTTTCCAATACGCGCTGTCTTTATTAGATATAGGTCGCGCACTCCTTTGCCCTTTATATAGGGCATGAAATAGTATAGTTTGTTGAGCGCGATTGTTGATGGAAACGACTTCGTTTTACCTGTGTAGTAAATCTTGCTCTGCCCACCCGACAGGAAATATTCGGTATTGTCGGGCTTCACATAACCTATCAGGAGGCTCTTCTTCATATCGAGCTTATAAATTTTTTTGGGTGGATTCACCTTGATTAGCACATCGTTTCCATCAAATAGGTCGAGGCTCAAGAGTGGTTGTGCATCGCGCTTTTTGTCGATGGGGCGCGACGATACAGGCTCTTTGCCCACGATGAATCGGTAGAGGCTTTTTGCAATTTCCTGAACCACTCCACACACCAAGGCATTGCCCATGAGAAATGCCCTGCGTCCATCCGACACTCGTGGATGATAGGTGTGATTGTCGGGAAACATATTCAGCCGTTCCAGCTCCAGTGGAATGAGTCTTCGGTAACGGCCCGATGGCGTGAGTACCACATGCTTAAACCGTGATGCTGCCGATCCACCCTCACCGGTGATGATGGTGCGCGAAGGCTTTTCGAGCGAGTCGGGGAAAGTCATTCCTCCCTCTGAATAGATATATTTGTATCCGTTTTTAGATTCACGCTCAAACCGCTTGGCTCCCTTTTCATATCGCCATCGTTCCAGTTCGGTTTCGCCTATGAAAAATTCTTCGGGTACGAGGTTCTCATCAACCAGATTGCCGCCGAGAGTCATCATTGTGCCGTCGTATATGGGTATGCTGTCGGTTGTCAACACTTGTCGGTTGTGCATTATTCCAGCATCTCCAAAGGGGCTTTCCTTTCTGCCAAGGTTGAAGCTGTCGGAAACATCTTTAATGTTTCCATCTATTGTAAAGGATGAGAGAGAGCCTTCTTTCATCTCCATAGGGAACGCCTTTGCCATAACGCCATCGAATGCCAGCCAGTTTCCAAGATTGTCAATTTTGCTATGCACGGTGGAGCCATCGCGGTAGCCAAGTATATAGGTTCGACGGCGGCGCTGTGGCATCCCATAGCTTGCCGCGTTAATCACGCGCCACTCCACGGTGTAGCCCAGGTCGGCAAGGGAAGCCAGAATAATTGCAAAGTCGCGGCCGCGCTGCTTGGCTGGAGAGCCGAGCAGGCGATCCACATTCTCAAAGAAGAGATAATATGGTCGGTTGATGCCCTTTTCATCGAGAATGCGGTAGATTTGCCACCAAAGCACACCCTTTTTGCCCTCAATTCCACCCGACTTGCTGAGTGACGCAGCCACCGAATAGTCCTGACACGGGAAACCTCCTACCAGGAGGTCGTGGTCGGGGATATCGTAGGTTGGCACAAGGTTTATGTCGCAATTAGAGTGCCCTTTGCTGCCAAAGCGTGCAGTATAGATAATTGAGGCATCTTGTTGCATCGTAGATGGCTCCCACTGGTTGCTCCACACGGTAGAGAAGTCGTCGGACGCTCCTTCAAGTCCAATGCGGAAGCCGCCAACGCCGGCAAAAAGCTCTGCAACTCTAATCTTATTCTTTGTCCTTTCAAGCATATATCAAATATATGGAATTGTTCGTAATTTGTCGGTAATAAAGGTTCCTTTCAGCCAGAAGAATTGTGGGAGCATTTTTATATTGTTAACACATTCCTTTCGGGCAGTATCACTTGAGTCATTGCTGCCACCCCTGAAGAACACTGTATATTCCGAGCTTTTTGGAAAATTTGGAGCACCTTTATAAGAGCCACTTTTATTTTTGAGTATATTTCCGTCTTTATCGACTATATATTCCCACTTTAGTTTGTTTTGGTGAATAAGAGCCCGAGAGTCTTCCCAAGTGCGGCGAACTTCGTGCTGAATGAAATCCTCGTTGAATGAAAACCGCTTAAAACCCTCAAAGGTAGTCTGTCCGGTTTTGCTCGCCTGTGACTCTGAAGAATTGTCACATTCGCAAAATATGGGGCATAGAAAACTGTGCTCACAGAAATAAGTGTAAATTTCGGAGTCTTCGAAATCTATGTCCCTGTCGCTCCATTCATCGAAGTGAATATGCTGTAGTTTCATGTCTTCGGTTCTGTTGCCCTTGGTGGTTAACGTTATTGTTTTTGCAATAATACCCGCTTTTGTGAAATCGGTTATCTGATTCAAGCGGCTACAGTCCACGTCAAACATCCGCAATACGCATTTGGCTGCAATGTCTTTAGTTGTAATTGAAGTGCTTATTCCAAGTAATTTACTAAGTTCATTTAGGGTTTTCCCTCTGTATTTTTGACTTAAAGCATGGCATCGAGCATCAAGCTGTTCAAAGCTTGAGAACGACTCTTTTAGCATTATCTCATGCTTGTTCCTGCTTTTGCTGAAATGGCCTTTCACAAGATAGTCGATAAAGGATTGTTTCAGCCTGTAACGAGGCTTTTGATAACTTCCGGTGGACTTCCTTTTGAAACCGGGAACGAGCTCAATTAGCAGCAGTTCGGGGCGTAGCCGGTGGGTGAATCCTTCGAGTTGCCTGTAGCGCAATTCTTGTTTTTCGAATTTCGAATACACCTCCTGCAAGTAGCGGCTCACTATGTCCCAGTCACACTTTAGCTTGTCGCGTTCTTCGGTTGAGAACGTATTATAGCAGTAATCAACTATTCTGAAAGAGGAGAATGCCGAGGCTGGAACCACATCGTAGGAACTGTATTCATAAAAGACTATGAGAAGGTGTTGAGCTTTTTCCCAGAAATGAGATGAAAAAAAGTCACATTCGATAGTTGGCTCAAAAGTAACACCTGTAATGCTGATGCCTTCTTTCGCACCGAGCAGCGCATTGTAATCATTACCAGTTTTCCCTTTTGCCTTATGTAAATCCGACTTTGGAATCCTGACTCCGGTTGTCTTTAATTCGGTCAGGACGCCGTCAATCTCAATGTCGCATTCTTGATTGCTGTCGCGGGCATAGCCAAAAACCGACTGCTCAATCACATCTCCTGCTATTCCGGTGATTTTGCTGCTTTTTTGAGTTCGTGAGAATTGATGAGAAGCATCCACTTCCCCAAGAGTTTTGCCTTTTATGCTTTCAAGAAGATTAAAGACAAACTGTTTTGTGTATTTCCTGTCGTCTGATACAGCCATGACTGATGGTTCCTGAATAGTGGGGGGATTAGTGGAGGAGGGAGGAGAGGGTGAGGGTGAGATTGAGCATGAAGGTGGTGCCGCCGGTGTGGGGCTGGGCGAAGGCGAGTCCTACGCCGAAGGAGCTGCTCTTGAGTCCGGCTGCGAGCGAGAAACCCGAGATGAAGTTGCGGGAGTAGGTGCTCATGTCGCTTCGGGTGCGGTAGTCATAGCCCAGGCCAATGTAGAACTTGTCGGATGGCAGCAGCTCTACGCCGAATGTGAGGTGGCGAAACAGGTTGCTCATAAAGGAGCTTTTCTCCACCAGTCCAGAGGTGGAGGAGTTTTTGTCCTCGCGGTCCATGTAGGGGAGCTTCCAGCGGCGCAGGTTGGTGGCAGTCACCGAGATGCGCAGTGGCGCAGAAGTGAGGCCTTTGGAGAACCCCATCTGTAGGTCCCATGGGAGGCTGCTGTAGGAGTCGCTGAATTTTTTCACCTGTCCACCCAGGTTCTTAGCCACTATGGAGAAGGAGAAGTCGCTTTCGTCGTTGTAGTAGTTCACTCCAAGGTCGGTGCAGATTGCGAATGCCGAGTAGGCTTCGTAGCTCGAAGATATGAATTTAAGGGCTATTCCGCCACGCCAGCGGCTGCTGATGTCGTGTGAATACACTCCGGTCACCGCCAAGTCGCTGGGCGAGAAGGTGCCGGTGATTGTTCCGTCGGGGTTGGCGGCTGTCATCTTTCCGTAGCCGAAGTGCTGCACGCGCACTGCCCAGGCGCTGTGGTCGCCTATTCCGTTGCCGAATGCAGCGTTCATGAAGTTGCTGTTGCCGAGGTAGCGCATGTAGCCCACGCCAATCTGTTTCTCAAATTCGGGTCCAAGGAGAGCCGGATTCTGCTCCACGAGGTTTATGTCGTCGTCGATGATGGAGAGGTTGTGCCCGCCCAGTCCATAGACGCGCGATGATGGAGTAACGTTGAGGAACTCGTAGGCCGTGGAGCCGTTGTCGGCCGAAGCCGGGAGGCTCATCGTTGCCACGAGCAGCGCATATATCAGTATTTTCAGCTTGGTCTTCATCCTCATTTATAGGGTTATTGTTTCTCAATCAAAGTGCATAAGTGCCTAATAACTAAAACGCAGATTTCCACGATATAGTATATCGCAGTGTGTGAAAAATCACTGCTTGTGGCCGAAGTGGCTGTAGAAGCGGTGCATGAATAGCAGCCCGGCGGTGAGGAGCGACACGGTGAACGAGATATACACTCCCACAATGCCCAGCCCGCATGGAAATCCGAGCAGATAGCACACCGGAAGGCCTACAATCACATAGGCGGTGAGGGCGATGAGCATTGCCGGGCGCACGTCGGCTAAGCCGCGCAGGGCATTGCTGAATGCCACCTGTGTGGCGTCGCCAAACTGGTACATTATCATAGGCACTATGAGTGAGGCTGCCACGGCAATCACCTCGGCATCGGTGGTGAAGAGCTTTATGATGGGTGTGCCGAAGAAGTAGAACACCGAGCATGCAACCACCACGAAGAAGAGGATGATGTGGTAGCCGGCTGCTGCACACTCGCGCACCTTGTGCATGTCGCCCACGCCGTGGTAGTGCGAAATCTTGATGGTGATGCTTGCCCCAATACCATAGTACACCATGAAGCCGAGCATTCCGAAAATCACCATTATCTGGTAGGCGGCAAGGGGAATCTTGCCGAGCCAGCCTATCATCACCGATGCGGCTGTGAACGAGCCTGTTTCGAGTGCCATCTGCACTGCGATGGGGATGGATGTGGCGAAGATGGTGCGCATCGCCTCGAGGCTCACGCGCGAGGCGAAGAAAGCCTTCACCCATGGGCGGTAGCGGTCGCTGCCCAGAATCACTGCCATGAAGCCCACCGCCATAGCCACTCGGGCGATGAGTGTGCTGACACCTGCTCCTATAAGCCCCATTTCGGGCAGGCCGCAATGGCCATAGATGAGCAGGTAGTTGAGCACAATATTTAAGAGGTTGCCAATGATGAGAATCCACATGCCGAGGCGTGTGTGGGTGACGCCGTCGGTGAATTGCTTGAGAGCGCCGGCAAGCACGAGCGGCACATTGGAGAGCAGAATCACCACATAGTAGGGCCTTATGAGCGGCAGCAGCTCCACAGGCTGCCCCATGTCGTCGAGAAGCTCATAGAATCCCACCATTGCCAGCAGCGCGGCTGCTCCGAAGAGCAGGTTGAGCACAAGGGCATTGCGCATGGTGAGGCCAATGCTCTGTGTCTCGCCGCGTGCATATAGCGCGCCGATTATGGGCGTGATGCCATAGGAGAAACCCATGCATGCCACCATCACAAGGGTGAACACATTGTTCACAAACGATGCCGATGCCAGTGCCTCGGTGGAATAGTGTCCCACCATCACGGTGTCGGCAAAGCCCGTGACAATCACGCCGAGCTGCCCGAGCATTATTGGCAGTCCCAGGCGTAGAATCGACGCATAGTGTCGGCGGTAGTGGAGTTTATTGTTGAGTCTGTTCATAATCCATCATTTGTGAGTGCAAAGATAGTGCAAATCGAGCGCAAAAACAACCAAGCAGGCTTGGTTGGGTTTGCCGAGATGCCGCCTATTTTATGGAAAGATAGTGCAAATCGAGCGCAAAAACAACCGAGCGAGCTTGGTTGGGTTTGCCGAGATGCCACAAAGAAGCTGTGAAAAAGTATTGCGGTTGCGGAGTTTGAGTGTGTGGACACAGGAGGATAATCTACCCTGCCCTGTGTCGATTTGGTGTGGCTCTGGAGCATCTTTTTGTGGCAGTGGGTGCATTTTCCCGATTATTATCATTAAATTTGCAGCGTCACACACACACACACTGAAATAAAAAACATAATGTCATTTAGCCATGAATCATAGATTCCTGAAGATTGCAATATTCTCGCTGATTGCCACCTGCTGCACCGTGGCGGCAAAGGCTCAAAACCACATAAGCGACACCGAGCTTAACCTCATCGACACCGAGCTGAGAAATGTGCCTGCCTACGACCGGGCAAAGACTGCCCGCATCGACAGCCTGCGCCTCCTATGTGCCAATGAACGCACACATGACGCGCAAGTGCGCCTGTGCATGGACATTGCCCGCGAATACTCCACTTTCATATCCGACTCGGCTCTGCTCTATTACTCCCGTGCCGAAGCAATGGCACTCTCGTGCCGCGACTCCCTCTCGCTCACGGCTGCCCGTCTTGGCCGCATAAAGGTGCTTGGAGTGCTGGGTCTGTTCAAGGAGGGAGTTGACGAGCTCACAGAGGTGGAGAGCTATGGCGTGCCTCCAAGTCTGCGCACCGAATATCTCGACACCGGCCGACAGCTCTATTCCTATATGGCTGCTTTTGCCGAGAGCGGCACTTTCTTCGACCAGTATTCCCTTATGCTCAATTTCTACCGCAATGAGCAGATTCGCTCGCTGCCCAAGAACTCCCCGCTCTACAATGAGTTCCTTGCCGAGCACTACTATGCACAGGGACTCACCGACCGCGCCAAGAACCTCTTCGACGAAATAATAAAGACCGTGCCCGAGACCGACAACGTGTATGCCCGTGCTGCCGCCAACATGGCAATAATAAAGCACGCAGAGGGCATTGAGGACGAGGCTGCCTACTACCTTGCCCTCTCGGCCATCTCCGACATTAAAAGCTCGGTGAAGGAGAACACTGCCCTGCAAAAGCTTGCCCTCTACCTCTACCTTCAGGGCGACATCGACCATGCCTACCAGTATATCTCGGCATCGCTCGCCGACGCCGTGTTCTGCAACGCTCGCCTGCGCACCAACGAGGTGTCGCGCCTCATGCCGCTCATCGACGGAGCCTACAAGGTGCAGCTCGATGCAAAGCAGCACAACTTGATGATAGCTGTGATAATCGTGAGCCTGTTGTCGGTGGGAATGATTGTGGCTATAGTGATGATTCTTAAGCAAATGCGACGCCTGCACCAAGTGCGTCTGCATCTGCGCAATGCCAATAGCATAAAGGACGAATACATTGGCCATTTCCTTGAGCTGTGCTCAATCTATATGGACCGCCTCGACAACTTCTGCAAGGTGGTGGTGCGAAAAATTAATGCCGGTCAGGCCGAGGAGCTGGTGAAGCTCACCAAGTCGTCTAAGTTTGCCGAGGACCAGCACAAGCTCTTCTATGAGAACTTCGACAGTGCCTTCCTGCACATCTATCCCACTTTCATCGACGAGTTCAATGCTCTGTTGCAGCCGGCCGAGCGCATCGAGGTGAAGGAGCCGGGCAAGCTCACCACCGAGCTTCGCATCTTCGCTTTCCTGCGCATGGGTGTTGACGACAGCGCCAAGGTGGCACGTTTCCTCCACTACTCCGTCAACACTATTTATGCCTACCGCAACAAAGTGAAGAACAAAGCAATCGACCGCGCCAACTTCGAGGCCGATGTGATGAAAATAGGCACTATAAGCTGAGAAAAACAGCCTCAAACACGACCCAATCAAGCCCATAAATTAATATTATAGTTTATATTTAATGCAATATTGCATATTATAGTTTTTCTTGATTATCAATTTGTTAGCTTTATAATAAGCTCTAAATAATCTATATTTCAGTCTTGCAGCACACCAAAGCTTGAATTTGCGTTGTAATTTTGCATTGGAAAAAGAAACAAAGCGCATCGCCCGACAGGCAAAAAGCAGCTGAGTTTCTGCTTCCCATCGGATTCCTTACACCTGTGAGACAATCCCAAATATAGATACAAAAATTAGTTGGGAAACTGAAAGATTTTTGTTCATACTGTTTTGATGATTTGAAATGTTAGTTAATGGTTTTAGGTGGTTTTGGTAAAAAAGGTTGGTTTATTTTTGGTTATATATGGTAAAACATGCACCTCTCTCTAAAAAAGAGAAAAGCAAGGGATAAACTTCGTGAGAAGCGTCTCCCTTGCTTTAATTTTCACCAATCACACAGAAGCAAGCGCGATATTTTCCCATTAAGGCTCATCCTCTTATCCCAAAGAAAACGCGGATTCTTTATTGCGATGGTGTAAAATCCGTGAATTATGAGTATATTTGCACTCGATTTGGATAACCG
The DNA here is from genome assembly GCA_029219425.1 of Bacteroidales bacterium. Lineage (GTDB taxonomy): Bacteria > Bacteroidota > Bacteroidia > Bacteroidales > Muribaculaceae > CALZFJ01. Next base: position 13,865 of record JAQXTJ010000131.1, on the reverse strand, counting down.
ACAATAAATTAAACTCTTAAATAGATGAATTTCGTAGAAGAACTTAATTGGCGCGGCATGATCAACAATATGATGCCGGGCACAGAGGAACAACTCAACAAAGAGATGACCACAGCCTACCTCGGCATCGACCCTACTGCCGACTCACTGCACATCGGTCACCTCTGTGGCGTGATGATGCTCCGCCACTTCCAGCGCTGCGGCCACAAGCCTATTGCCCTTGTGGGTGGCGCCACGGGCATGATTGGCGACCCCAGCGGCAAGAGCCAGGAGCGCAACCTCCTCAATGAAGAGACATTGCAGCACAATGTGGCTTGCATCAAGGAACAGCTCGCACGCTTCCTCGACTTCGACAGCGACGCACCCAACGCCGCCGAGCTGGTCAATAATTTCGACTGGATGAAGAACTACTCCTTCCTCGATTTCGCCCGCGAAATAGGCAAGTGCATCACCGTGAATTACATGATGGCAAAGGACAGCGTGAAACGCCGCCTCAACGGTGAGTTCCAGGACGGAATGTCGTTCACAGAGTTCACCTATCAGCTCCTTCAGGGCTACGACTTCCTGCACCTCTACCAGACTAAGAACTGCAAGCTACAGATGGGTGGAAGCGACCAGTGGGGCAACATCACCACAGGCACCGAGCTTATCCGCCGCAAGCTGGGCGCCGACAACGATGCCTACGCCCTCACCTGCCCTCTCATCACCAAGGCCGACGGCAAGAAATTCGGCAAGACAGAGAAGGGCAACATCTGGCTCGACCGCAACCGCACAAGCCCCTACACTTTCTACCAGTTCTGGCTCAACGTGAGCGATGAGGATGCAGAGAAATACATAAAGATATTCACCGAGCTAACCAAGGACGAAATCGACGCCCTTGTGGCCGAACAGGCCGAGAATCCGGGTCTGCGCCCAATCCAGAAGCGTCTTGCCAAGGAAATCACCATCACGGTGCACTCCGAGGCCGACTATGAGGCCGCCGTGGAGGCATCGCAAATCCTTTTCTCCAGCAAGGCACAGGAAATCCTTCATAAAATCGACGAATCCACGCTGCTCGCAGTGTTCGACGGCGTGCCACAGTTTGAGGTGTCGAAAGACCTTATCACTGCCGGCGTCGATCTCGTTGACCTCGTGGCCGAGCACACCCAGGTGTTCCCGTCGAAGGGCGAGATGCGCAAGCTGGTGAAGAGCGGTGGCGTGTCGATCAACAAGGAAAAGGTCACCGACCCGCAGATGCGCATCGACGGCTCTTTCCTGCTCAATGGCAAGTATATCCTCGCACAGCGTGGCAAGAAGAACTACTACCTCATCATTGCCCGCTGATTCACACCAAGTGCGACCTCGGAACTCTGTGGGGGCAACCCTGCATTTTCCACAAATACACACACACGCATATAGAGAGAGGCGATGCCCTGTTGTGGCGCCGCCTCTCTCTATATATGTGTGTGCGTGGTTCATTTCAGACTTGGTGCCCGGTATTAGTCTTTCAGTGATTGATACACAGTGGAATAGAGCAGCGGGCGAATGTTGATTGCGTCGAAGGCGGCATTGTGGCGAGTGGGCGACACGCGGTTGCACAGGAAGATGAAAATCATGTCGTTGTCGGGATCCACCCAGAACACCGTGCCTGTGAAGCCCAGATGTCCAAAAGTGGCAGCCGTTGCCTCACGGCATGTGGGGGAGTGAGCTTCATCGTCCTTGTTTGGCTTGTCGAATCCAAGTCCGCGACGCGAATTGGGGCTTTTCTCCTTGCAGAAGGTATCGACGGTGGCTTGCTTCAGGTAGCGGTCGCCGCCGTAGGTGCCGCCATTGAGCCACATCTGGCACAGCTTGGCGAGGTCGTTGGCATTGGAGAAAAGGCCGGCATTGCCCTGCACGCCGCCCGAGAATGCGCAGGTCTCGTCGTGCACATGTCCGCGCACTATCTGTCGGCGGAGGAATGTGTCGTGCTCCGTTGGGGCAATCTGGGTGCGCGAGAATCGCTCAAGCGGACGGTACATAGTGTGCCATGCGCCGAGGGGTGCGAAGAAGTTCTTTTCCACCCACTCATTGTGTGCGGTGTGGGTGAGGTTCTCCTCCACGTTCATAAGCAGGCAAAAGTTGAGGCAGCTATATAGATAGTCCTTTCGCGGGCGCAGCCGTGCGTTGTAGATGCGGTTCATGATGGAGTCGTAGGTGCAGCGGCCCACATATATGCCACCGGCAGCCTCAATGGGCATATCCTCGGTGGGCTTGGGCGATGTGATGTCGGTGCGGAGGCACGCCTTGCGGTTGCCCCACTGCTGCGGCCCCACCTTTATGGAGTGGGTTGCGTCGCGCCGGCTGCTGAATAGGTCGCCGGTGAAGCTGTTCTTGTCGATCATCGCGTCGTACATGTTAAGCGAGGCAGGTATGCCTGTTTCGTGGTATAGGAGCTGTCGCAGGGTGATGTCGCTCTTGTCGCCGTTGCGCAGCTGTGGTATGTATTTGCTTGCCTCATCGTCGAGCTCAATCATGCCACGGTCGTAGAGCTTCATTATGCCGGGCAGAGTGCCAGTTGCCTTCGACACCGATGCGAGGTCGTAGAGCGTGTTCACATCCACAGGAGTCCTCGATTTCCAGTCGGTGGTGCCATAGCTGCGGTTGCACACCACCGTGCCGTGGCGAGCCACAAGCACCTGGCATCCCGGGAAAGCCTTCTTTTCGATGGCATGAGCCACAATAGAGTCGATTCGGGTGATTAGCGAGCTGCTCATGCTCACCTCCTCGGGAATGGAGTAGCCCAGGCGCGTGGCATTGAATTTCACGCCGTCACCGGCCTTCGCCACGCCCTTCACCGTCACCGGCATCAGGCCGCGTGCGGCGTTGCCGCCGAATATGGTCTGGGCGGCATAGTCCTGGGCAACGGAGTTGTTGTCGTAGGCAAGCACCACCGAGCGCGATTTCTTCACCACGGTGGCATAGTTCTTCAGTTTGTACGGGCTGGTGAAAATCACCGAGGTGGCATTGCCGTGCTTCTCTGCAAGCTGTGCCATCACCTCTCGGCACTCGGCATTGTCGCTGTGTGCGGCAAGGATTACCACATCGAAGTCGTTGAGCTTCGAGCTGAGTTGCCGCACCGATTCACCGGAGCGGTAGCTGAAGCGGTGTGTGGCGGCATACATCGCACAGCGGCTCTGGAACATCGTTTCAGTCCCCTCGTCGGAGCCAATTGACACCACAGCCACCTTGTGCCGCTCGAGGCGTGTGAGTGGCAGCAATTTGTGTCCGTTCTTCAGCACCGTTATCGCGCCGGCCCACAGGCGGCGCACCACTTTGGTGGCCTCGGGAGAGTTGATTTGCTGCTCCACGCGGTCGATGTCGATAGCCTGCCGGCCGGTGAGGCCGAGTGCATATTTGAATCGCAGCACCTTGGCGCAGCGCTCATTGATTGTTGCCTCGCTTATGCGGCCACGCTCCACGGCATTCCTTATGGCTACTATGTCGGTGGGAATGTGGCGTGGTGAGAGCAGGATGTCGTTGCCGGCAAGGAGAGCGCTCACACAATTCGATTCCTCCATGTCGGCGCCGCGCATTCCAAGGCCATCGGTGAAAGTGAGTCCCTCAAAGCCCAGCTCATTGTGCAGCAGTCCGGCAACGTGAGCCTGCGACATCGACGACGGCACACGCCGATTGTCGATTGCCGGCACATAGAGGTGTCCCACCATAATGCCCGACAGACCTGCGTCAATATACTGGCGGAATGGCAGCAGCTCACACATCTTCAGCTCCGAGCGCGTCTTGTTCACGGTGGGAAGCATCTTGTGGGAGTCGGTGGAGGGGTTGCCGTGGCCGGGAAAGTGCTTTGCCACAGTGAGCACGCCATTGTCCTCGAGGCCTCGTGCAAAAGCGATGCCGTGGCGAGCCACAGCATCGGGATTCTCGCCAAAGGAGCGCAGGCCAATGGCAGGATTGTCGGGGTTGTCGTTCACGTCGAGCACCGGGGCGAAATTCACATGCACGCCAATGGCACGGCACTCGCGTGCCATCTCGCGGCCATACTCATAGAGCAGGCGGTCGTCGTCGATGGCGCCGAGAATCATGTTCTTCGGGAATACCGGCGCATCCTTCAGCCTCATCGACAGGCCCCACTCGGCATCGGCAGTGACGAGCAGCGGAATCGCGCTCAGCTCCTGAGCCTCGTTGCATATTTTTGCCTGCGAGATGATGTCGCCGCTCGAGAATAGCAGTCCGCCCACTTTGTATTTTTCCACCGTAGCTTTCACGGCATCGAGCGTGCCGGGCTGTGTGCTGGGCGTGAGGTGCATCACCATGAGCTGGGCAATCTTTTCGTCGAGGCTCAGCCGCGCCATTGTGGTGTCCACCCAGTGGTTCATGGCAGCGGCATCTACGCCGTTGAAAATCTTAGGCTGCCTGCCGGCGGCTATCATTGAGGCTGCCGCAACCAGCATTGCAGCCATAAATGTCATTCTGCGCACACACATCATTCTTTGCTCTAAGTAATTGTTACGATAGATTTTTGTCATTTTGTAGTCGAGTTGCCCGTGAGTCAGTCCTTTCTCACCATTCGTTGTCGGGCATCGGCCTTCAGTTTCTTGCCCTTTGCCTCATGCCCCTTCACATACTGGAGCATCCGCTCTCCAAATTGCTTTCTGTCGGCAAACAGCCACTTGCAGTGGGTCATGGGTTCCATGTAGTCGCCACCCTTTGCAAGATAGTCGAGTGTGGCAACGCGGTAGGAGGCATCGGGGTCGATTGGCTTGCCATTGAGCGTTGCCTTGAGAATCTTTGCCGGCGTGGCAGAACCCTGGCGGGCATATTCCACGCGGGCTTGGCAGCTCACAATGTCGCCGCCTCGGCCACCCATCACGGCAAGAGCGTCGAGCAGTTGCTGTCCGGTCATCTCGAGCACCACAATATTGTTGCGGAAAGGAAACATAGAGTTGACAAGGCCTTCACTGACAGCTCCTTTGGGAAACGACTGCCTGATTCCGCCGGCATTCATTATCGCCATGTCGATTTTCAGCCCCGATACGTCGGATGCAATCTCAAATCCGGCGTCGCCCACCAGGTTCCACATCTTGGCAGAGCTTTTGCCCATAGCCTCGGCAGAGTGGCACACGGTGTGGTGCATAAGGGAGTCCACCTTGGCCTTGTAGGGCTTCAGGAAGGCGTGCAAGGCCGGGTAGCTTGCGGCTCTTTCATCGTAGCGGCTATCCACAGGGAGCAGTTTGTAGCCCTCCACAGCCATTTTGTCGAGGTCGATTGCTGTGTAGCCCAGGTTGCGGCCTTTGGAGCCGGTCTGAGTGACAAGCACGTCGCGTCCGTCGGCATTCTTCAGCCACGTTGGCGACGACTTGGAGCTGGCAGGATTGAGCACGGTGTGGGAGTGTCCGCCCACCACCATGTCGATGTGGCGGCTTCGCCTCACAATCATGTCGTCGGTGGGATTGTTGTCGCGTCCGCCGCTGTAGCCCACATGTGTGAGGGCAATCACAAAGTCGGCATGCTCCACGCGCTTCAGGTACTCGGCGGTGAGGTCGGCAATCTCGGCGGCATTGGCATATTTCACTCCCACGCTGTTTTCGGGAGCAATCATGCCGTCGGGCAGCAGGTTGATGCCCACCACTGCGATTCGCCGGCCGGCATACTGCCTTATTATGAAGGGCTTCGACAGCCCTTCGAGTGGAGTGCCGTGAAGTTGGTAGTTGGCACATAGCAGCGGTGTCCTCATCTTGCGGTAGAAGCCGGCGAGCACTTCCATTCCATTGTCGAACTCGTGGTTGCCCATAATCCGGGCATCGTAGCCAAGAGAGTCGAGCATGGCACACTCCACCTCTCCACGGAACATATTGAAATAGACAGTGCCTTGCACGGCATCGCCGGCATCGAGAAGCATCACATTGCGCTCTGCGCCGCGTATGCTGTCGATTAGTGCCCGTCGTCTTGCAATGCCGCCTTGGTTGTCTGCATCGGGCTCAATCTGGCTGTGAGTGTCGTTGGTCGAAAGAATCACGAGTCGCTCGGCAGCCATGTCGGTGCCTGTAGCCCCGATGAGAATAGCGGCACACGCCGCCCATATCCTGATTGTAGCGTTCATAGATGTCGGTTTTTTAAGAAATCGTATATTTTTTGTGTAGCTCCAAGATGGCTGTGTATGTAGTCGCCGGCAATCTTGCCGTGCTTCGATAGGTAGGCAGGGTCGCTCATGAAGCGGTTCATAAGGCTGTCGAAGGCAGCTTTGTCGGCCACTTCGAAGCCTCCCTCGCAGGCCACCAGCTCACGCGCCTCCCGGAACTTGTGGTAGTTGGGCCCGAATGTAACGGGAATGCCATACACGGCCGCCTCGTTCACGTTGTGAATGCCCACGCCGAAACCGCCGCCCACATGTGCCACCTGTGCATAGCGGTAGCACGATGAGAGGATGCCGAAGCAGTCGATAATGAGGCAGTCGCATCCAGCCACATTCTCCTCTGTGGCCTCTGAGTAGAGTCTAACAGGCCGCTCTATGCGCTCAATGAGGGCTTGCAGGCGCGGCGTGTCGAATTCGTGCGGCGCGATAATCAGCTTCATGCCGGGGTGTGAGTTGAAATATGGTATCACTATATCCTCATCGGGCTGCCACGAGCTGCCAATGATGAGCGTGAATGCCGAGTCGGCAGTGAAACGCTCCACTATGGGAAATGGCTTGCAGCCGGCGAGAATGTCGGTCACGCGGTCGAAGCGCGTGTCGCCAGCCACGGTCACATTCTCCACTCCAATGCCGGCAAGCAGGCGGAGAGAGTCGTCATCCTGCACGAATATGTGGCTGAATCGGCGCAGCATTGTGCGGAACATGCCTCCCCACGGGCGGAAGAAAATCTGCCCCGGGCGGAATATCGACGATATGATGTAGCAAGGCACGCCGAGGCGTTGAAGCTCTTGCAGGTAGTTGCCCCAGAACTCATATTTCACAAAGATTGCCATCTCGGGGCGGGCAAGTTGCAGGAACCGGCGCACACGGCCAGGCGTGTCGAATGGAAGGTAGCATATCACATCGGCGCCGCTGTAGTTTTTGCGCACCTCGTAGCCCGAAGGAGAGAAGAATGTGAGCAGAATCTTCAGCTCCGGGTGCTGGCGGCGAATCATCTCGATTAGCGGCCGTCCCTGCTCAAACTCGCCCAGCGACGAAGCGTGAATCCACACACAGCGCTCACCGCTGTCGATTTTCTCCTTCAGTGTCTCAAAAGTGCGAGCCTGTCCCTCGACCATGAGGGCAGCCTTCTTGTTGCGGTGGGCAATCAGTTTTGCTCCCAGCGCGTATGCCGATATGGCAAGATTATAGAATATGTTCATCTTCTCTGTTTAGTGTAATTTCTCAAGTCCCCCGGATCATATTATGGCAAAGGCTGCATGGCTGCCGGTGTGATGTTGTGGGCAGCATCCCTGCCATTGCCGTTTTTTCGGCTATCACAACTTGCCTATATACACCCTCACGGCAATCCTCTGCCAGAAGGCGAAAGCCTCCTTGGTGTAGTGGAAATCGAGCGATGCCTCGAAATCCACATATTCGTTGCTGAAAATGCGGGCATACACATTGGTGCGGCTATAGAGCTTTGCCTGATAATTAGGGTCGCCCATATTGAGCAGAGCACCATAGCGTGGATAGAGCGGATAGAGGTTCTTGCCGGCATAGAGAGTCTCCTTTATGCCAAGTTTCTTCCATTCGGCCACGGCATCCACCAGCACTCCGGCAGGAGTGTGCCATCCTTCGTCGGCGCGTCGGTCGCGCTCAAGGTTGATGATGGGGCCTGCGGTAATCTCGAGGCTGTCGAGAGCAGAGCGGTGAGAGAGGTTGAGGCCGATGTAGGGGTTCACGGTGATGTCGTCGTTCACTCCCTGGTAGTCGTTGTTGGTGCGTGTCTTGGCAAGGTGGTTGAGCTGCACGCGGCCACCCACGAGAAGTGCCCCGTGCGGATTCCAGCGTCCGGCGAAGTTCACGTTGAATGCCTCGCGCTGCGTGTCGGTCTGCAATGAGCGCCAGTCGAGTGCCAGCTCAAAGTGTCCTTTAGGCTTCACGTATTGCAGCAGCACGCCGCGAATGTTGGGCTGCCAGTAGCGCATCGAGTCGCTCAGCATCACAGTGTGCAGTTCCTCCATGAGCATTGTGCGCGGCAGCATGCCCACAGCCAGCCGCCACGAGGGCGACTTATAGGCATAGTAGAGCGTTGGGCACAGCTTGTAGTCGCGCCAGCCATTGCCGCAAGGCTGAATCCAGCTCACTCCACCGGCAATGCGGTGCTTGCCGTCGAGCACCTTCAGCCCCACCTCTGGAGCCAGCCTGGTGAGGAAGATGGTCTGGTCGGGCGAGTAGTAGTCGTCGCCCTCTCGGTTCTCAAACACGGTGCCGAAGTCCACACTCCAGGTGAGCTGCGGCTGCTGCGCGCTTAGCGGCAGTGCGAGCAGCAGCGAGGCTGCCGCCACTGCAAGGATTCTCCTTATCATTTTTGCTTCTGACTTTTTTGGGCTATGAGCTAATTTCCGGCTTTCTGCATCGAGGCTCATGGCTCACAGCCCATAGCTCACGGCTCTATTATGCAATTGGCTTTATTTCGGCAATTCCACGGCGAATGCGGGCAATGGTTTCCTCCTTGCCAATAAGCTCGGTCACGTCGAACATGTGCGGGCCCTTGCACTCTCCCACCACGGTGAGGCGGAAGGCATTCATCACGTTGCCAAGGTGGTAGCCCTTCTCGGCAATCCACGCAAGCACAATGTCCTCGCTTGGCTTCGAGGTGAAGTCGGCAATGCCCTCAAGCACGCCTATAAGCTCCTCCATGATAGCCGGCATCTCGGCGCTCCAGCGCTTCTTTATGTCCTTCTCGGCATAGGAGGTGGGAGCCGCATAGAAGAATTTGCCCTGGTCCCACAGCTCGCTCACAAACGACACGCGCCCCTTCACCAGTGCTACGGTGCGGGTGATGAAGTCGTCACCAAATTCCTCGGGCTTCACGCCATTGGCCTCGAGCACGGGCTTGAAGAGCTGTGCCAGCGTGGCATCGTCCTCGCGCAGCAGATACTCGTGGTTGAACCACGCACCCTTCTTATAGTCGAATTTCGCGCCGCTCTTGGAGCAGTGCTCAAAGGAGAATTTTGCGATAAGCTCGTCCATGGTCATAATCTCCTGGTCGTCGCCCGAGTTCCAGCCGAGCAGTGCAAGGAAATTCACCACGGCCTGTGGCAGATAGCCACGTTCGCGGTAGCCCATCGACACGGCTCCGGTCTCGGGGTCGTGCCACTCAAGCGGGAACACCGGGAAGCCCAGCTTGTCGCCGTCGCGCTTGCTCAGCTTGCCCTTGCCGGCACCGTCGGGCTTGAGCAGCAGCGGCAGGTGCACGAATTGCGGCATGGTATCGGCCCAGCCAAATGCCTCATAGAGCAGCACATGCAGTGGTGCCGAAGGCAGCCACTCCTCACCGCGAATCACGTGAGTCACTTCCATCAGGTGGTCATCCACGATGTTGGCGAGGTGATAAGTTGGGAGGTCGTCGGCACGCTTGTAGAGCACCTTGTCGTCGAGAATCGACGAGTTGATGGTCACCTTGCCGCGAATGAGGTCAATCACCTCCACGTCGCGGTCGGGCTCAATCTTGAAGCGCACCACATATTTCTCGCCGCGGTCGATCATCGCCTTCACCTCATCGGCGGGCAGGGTGAGCGAGTTGCGCATAGAGAGTCGCGTGCGTGCGTCATACTGGAAATTGGCCATCTCCTTGCGCTTTGCCTCAAGTTCCTCGGGAGTGTCGAAAGCGTAGTATGCCTTGCCGGCGTCGAGCAGCATCTGCACATGCTCGCGGTAGATGTCGCGGCGTTCCGACTGCTTGTAGGGTCCGTAGTTTCCACCCTCGCGCACGCCCTCGTCGATGCCTATGCCGAGCCACGCAAGAGCCTCATTGATATAGTCTTCGGCTCCCGGCACAAAGCGCTGGGAGTCGGTGTCCTCAATTCTCAGAATCATATCGCCGCCGTGCTGGCGGGCAAAAAGGTAGTTGTAAAGTGCGGTGCGTACGCCACCAATATGCAGCGGCCCTGTGGGCGACGGTGCAAAGCGTACTCTAACTCTTCTTTCCATATATCTCAAATATGAACTTGTGTTAATTTCGTGATTAAGAATATTTTCTGCAAAATTACAAAAAATTTGTGCAAATCGAGTGCAGAGCGCCAAATTTATTTTGAGTGCTCTGCCGAGATGCAACCAAAATTCTATCATAATTTGAGCAAATCGTGTGAAGAGTGCCAAAAATGTATTACCCAGCCATCCTCCTTGGTGAAAGAGGCCGAATAATTGGGCGATTAAGGGGCTGCCCGCTTTTTTGTTTCAAATATTTAGCTTAAATTTGCACACTCGAAATGTGCCCGGGCATTATAAGTGCCCCTCAAGGCAAATTGTGAAGATAATTAATTAACCAACCGGTGAGGATGTATCGAAAAACAATGGATATACGCGCATGTCAGCGGTGTGTCGCTGTCGGTGTGGCATCCGTATCCATAAATATTTGATACATCATTACGCCAAATAAATATATTTCGTAACGAGAATGGAAAAGAAAATTGCCCGTACTACTGTGACGGCGGCACTCCCCTACGCCAACGGAGGCGTGCACATCGGCCACCTTGCCGGCGTGTATGTGCCGGCCGATATTTATGTGCGCTACCTGCGCCTCAACAACAGAGAAGTGGTGTTCATCTGCGGAAGCGATGAGCACGGCGTTCCTGTCACCATACGCGCCCGCCAGGAGGGTATCACGGTGCAGGAGGTCGTTGACCGCTACCACGAGATGATTAAACGCTCGTTTGAGGAGTTTGGCATCTCTTTCGACATCTACAGCCGCACGACATCGGATATTCACCATAAGTTTGCCTCCGATTTCTTCCGCACCCTCTACGACAAGGGCGTGCTTGAGGAAAAGACCGAGGAGCAGTTCTGCGACGAGGTGACAGGAGAGTTCCTCACCGACCGCAACATCATAGGCACTTGCCCGCGCTGCGGCGCCGAGGGAGCCTACGGCGACCAGTGCGAGAAGTGCGGTGCCACCCTATCGCCCGATGAGCTGATTAATCCCACCAACCGCAACAATCCCGGCCATGGCTTGGTGAAGAAATCGACCAAAAACTGGTATCTGCCGCTCAACAAGTATCAGCAGTGGCTCAAGGAGTGGATTCTTGAGGGTCACAAGGAGTGGCGCACCAATGTGTATGGCCAGTGCAAGTCGTGGCTCGACATGGACCTGCAGCCCCGTGCCATGACGCGCGACCTCGACTGGGGTATTCCCGTGCCTGTGGAGGGCGCTGAGGGAAAGGTGCTCTATGTGTGGTTCGACGCGCCCATTGGCTACATAAGCAACACCAAGGAGCTTTGCGATGCCAATCCCGAGAAGTGGGGCTCGTGGGAGCAGTGGTGGAAGCACGACGACACCCGCCTCATCCACTTCATAGGCAAGGACAACATAGTGTTCCACTGCCTCATCTTCCCCACAATGATGAAAGCCCACGGCGGCTACATCATGCCCGACAACGTGCCGGCAAATGAGTTCCTCAACCTTGAGAGCGACAAGATTTCCACCTCGCGCAACTGGGCCGTGTGGCTGCACGAATACCTCGTGGAGTTCCCCGGCAAGCAAGATGTGCTGCGCTATGTTCTCACCGCCAATGCTCCCGAAACAAAGGACAACGACTTCACTTGGCGCGATTTCCAGGCCCGCAACAACAACGAGCTTGTGGCGATTCTCGGTAACTTCGTGAACCGCTCGCTCGTGCTCACTCATAAGTATTTCGACGGCGTGATTCCGGCTGCCGGTGAGCTTACCGACTACGACCGCGCCACCATCGAGGAATTCTGCTGCGTGAAGGATTCGCTCAACGCCAACATCGAGGAAGTCCACTTCCGCGAGGCACTGAAGGACGCAATGAACCTTGCACGAATCGGCAACAAGTATCTTGCCGACACCGAGCCGTGGAAGCTCGCAAAGACCGACATGGAGCGCGTGGCGACTATTATGAATGTGGCTCTGCAAATCACTGCCAACCTCGCAATCGCATTCGAGCCGTTCCTGCCGTTCTCGGCCGAGAAGCTGCGCAAGATGCTCAACCTTGCTGCCGCCGACTGGAGCAAACTGGGCTCAATTGACATTCTTGCTGCCGGCAGCCACGTGGAGAAGCCCGAACTTCTCTTTGAGAAGATGGAGGACTCGGTGGTTGAGGCTCAGATGCAGAAACTTGAGCGCATAAAGCAAGAAAACATAGTGAAGAATTTCACCCCGGCTCCCGTGCAGGAGGATGTGGCTTTCGACGACTTTCTCAAACTCGACATTCGCGTGGGCAAGGTGCTTGAGTGCAAGCGCGTGCCAAAGGCCGACAAGCTGCTCCAGTTCCGCATCGACGACGGTATGGGTGGACGCACCATCGTGAGCGGCATCGCCAAATACTATGCTCCCGAAGACCTCGTGGGCAAGGAGGTGTGCTTCATTGCCAACTTCCCGCCGCGCAAGCTCAAGGGCGTGGAGTCGCAGGGCATGATTCTCAGCGCCGAGAACCCCGACGGTAGCCTTGTGGTAATCGGTCCGCAAGGCGAGGTGAACCCCGGCTGCCAGGTGAAATAAGACTCCCCCGGCCGGTCGGATTATAACTAAAAATCGAAGAAAATGATATATCCTGCACCGCTAAAGAAAGGCGACAAGATAGCGATAATATCTCCGGCAAGCCACATCAGGCATGAATATGTCGATGCGGCTTGCCGCATTATTGCCGGGTGGGGCTATGAGCCTGTGGTGAGCGAGCACTGCAAAGGTGCTGCGGGCACATATAGCGGCACCGTTGATGAGCGGCTTGCCGACCTCACCGCTGCTCTCACCGACTCCTCAGTGCGTGCCATCGTGTGTAGCCGTGGTGGCTACGGCGTGGTGCATCTGCTCGACCTCATCGACCCCGAAATCATTAGCCGTAACCCCAAGTGGATGATTGGCTTCAGCGACATCTCGGCAATGCACGCCGCAATGCACCGATGCGGCATCGCAAGCATTCACTCACCTATGACCAAGCAATTTGCCGTGGGTGGCGCCAATGACGAGTGCATCGTTGCGCTTCGTGACATTCTCGAAGGGCATTTGCCCGAATATTGCGAGCCGTCACACCCATTCAACCGCCCCGGCACTACCACCGGCGAGCTGATTGGCGGCAACCTTGCCGTGCTGTGCGGCTTGCAAGGCTCGGAGTGGGATATATTTGCCCCAGGCAAGATACTTTTCATTGAGGACGTGGGTGAAGCCGTGTATCGCGTGGAGCGAATGCTCTACAATCTGCGCCTTCGCGGCATTCTCGGGCAGCTACGCGGCCTCATCGTGGGACGCTTCACCGAATATGCCTCCCCCGACGGCAACGGCGACACGATGGAAACGATGGTGCGCCGCATGGTTGAGCCTTACGGCTACCCGGTGGCATTCGACTTCCCCGTGGGACACATCGACCGCAACCTCCCCCTCATCGAAGGCTCCACAGCCACCCTCACCGTAGGCCCCACAGCCACCACCCTCACCATGCAGTGACACATCGCATAACGACAGCAGCATATCAGGAGGCTGCATCTAAAAATGCCCCTTATCGAAACAAAGCCCCTGCCGCAAATGGCTGAGGCAGGAATAAATCGTTCGGCTTGTGCATTATTGGAGTCATGGCTTTGTGTAGCCCTCGTAATTTATAAATAAAAAAACGGACAAGACACTGTGACTTCTTGCGTCCGTCACATAGGTCTTGTCCGCTTGTTATGTCTTGAAGCCAGAGTAGGCGGAGGTGGTATGGGGTATGTCCGCAACCTCCTTAGGGCGTGACGGAAGCAGTAGTTCCCGTTCGTC
>JAQXTJ010000130.1 GCA_029219425.1 Bacteroidales bacterium | reverse complement strand
TGTCGGTGAGACCGAAGCACTCCTGGAGCCTCACGCTAAGCACCGGAGCCTCAGCACCCACGCGGTAGTCGATGCGGATGTGGCTGCCTGATGGCACCTGTATCGTGGCAGGAGCAATGCGGTCGATGGCAAGTTGCTGGTCATAGTCGAGCATGCCCCACATTACCTCCATCATATTGATTTTTCGCAGCTCGGCGGCCGTAGAGGCCTTTCCGGCATACATAGGAAGCCATTCTTCGGCGCAGGCTATAACTGTGGCCGTTGATAAATCGGGCAGATTAAGCTCGGGATGCCACTGTGCCACGGTGGCTATGCGCCGTTGCAGCCGCTGTACATTATCGTCGATAGAGAGCAGGCTCACTCCCTCGCGCTTCACCGCCTCACATATTGCAGCTTGCCGCTTTTTCTCGATGTCGCCTTGCAGTGGCTGTGACGAGATGACAAGATTGCCAATGCGGAGTTCGCGCTGCGCCACGATTCGGCCCTCGCGGCTGTTCCACGTTATGTTGTCGTGCGCCACAGCCATATCCTGCACATCCACGAGTCGTAATGGCGAGGCAAGGAATATGCGCGAGCCAAGCGAGGCTATTGCCAGTGTGTCGTAGCCTGAAAGAGAGTCGCCACCATCTATTGCTGCCCGGCTGCCAATGGCAAGGCGGTAGGTGCAATGTCCATCGACTATGGCGATGCGCTCGGGGTAGGCATGTGCGATAAGACGCCCGGTGGCGAATGGGTCGGGCGATTCATTGTCGGTTCGCTCCGTTTTTGCGATTTTCATATATTGCTGTGCAATGCTGACAATCCTGCCCCACCGCCCGGCGTTGGCCCGGCGTCGCATGGAGCGAAGCGTGGATATGCGCAGGTTGATGTCGGCAGTGGGCTCAGAAGCCATCGGGTCGCGTTCATCAAGGAGTGCGGCAATGTCGGCAGCGAGGCATTTTTCCTCGTTGGAAGACGCAATGGCAATCATCTGTGCGATGCGAGGGTGGCAGGGTATTTTTTGCAACTGTTGCCCGTGAGCAGTGATGGTGCCACTATTGGTTATTGCTCCCAGCCCGACCAACAGCCGCTCCGCCTCTGCCACATGGGCGCGAGGCGGCATGGTGAGCCATGGCAATTGAGCCATTCGGCTGCCGTCCCATGCAGCAATATCGAGAGTGACCGGTGCAAGGTCGGCTGTGAGTATCTCAGGGGTGCGCATATCGTCCATACGCAGCTCGGTGGCCCGATTCCACAGGCGGTAGCACACTCCTGCTGCCACGCGGCCGGCTCGTCCACTGCGCTGTCGTGCCATATCCATCGAAATACGCACTGTGGTGAGGCGGCTCAGGCTGTTTCGCGCATCAAACGTCAGTGTGCGGCACAATCCCGAATCCACTACCACGCGCACGCCCTCAATTGTAATTGAGGTCTCGGCCACTGGCGTAGCAAGTACCACCTTGCGCCGTCCACCGGGCAATGGCATTATGGCGTCGCGCTGCTGCTGTGGCGGCAGTAGCCCATAGAGCTGGCAAATCATAGTGTCGCCAAGTGCATTGCCAAGCAGCTCGGCGCAGCGCATGATATCGGCCTGTCCGGGCAGGAAGGCAAGAATGTCGCCCTCGTGGCTGCGGTGAGCCACAGCTATGGTGCGTGCCACCAGTTCGGCGCAATTATCGGCAGTGGCCTCTTCTCCGTAGCGAATTTCCACCTCGTGCAACTTTCCCTTGCTATCCACTTGGGGTGCATCTATTGCCTGGCAGATGGCGGCGGCATCGATGGTTGCCGACATCACCACAATCTTCAGGTCGGGACGCAGAACCTGCTGAATCTCGCGCACCAGTGCAAGCGCGGTGTCGGAGGCAAGGCTGCGCTCATGAAACTCATCGAAAATCACAGCACCGATGCCGTCGAGCGTAGCATCATCTACAATCATTCGAGTGAGAATGCCCTCGGTCACAACCTCAAGGCGCGTGCTGTGAGGCGACACCTTAGTGTCGAAACGCACGCGGTAGCCCACGGTGTCGCCCACTCGCTCGCCAATCATCGAAGCCATGCGCTCGGCAATCTGGCATGCTGCAATGCGGCGTGGCTCAAGCATCACCACCTTCCCACAGGCGATGTCGCTGAGCATAGTGAGGGGAAGCAGCGTAGATTTTCCTGCTCCGGGTGGAGCCGTCACCACCAGCCGTCCATAACTGTGAAGCAGGCGGTTAACCTCGTGGGCAATCTCACCCACAGGCAACCGCCTCATATATTCAGTCTGAAAAATATCAATCATCCTTTCTCAATCACAAAAATTGTTATTGCTTTTTTATCGCTTGATGGCGTTTGTTCCACACCTGTGATTTCTAATGCAAATATAGCGAATTATTCGCAATTACGCATAGCTGCATATATCGTTTTTAGATTCCACCAAGTTGATTCAGCCTTTATTATAAAAATTCGCCGATTACCGATTTGGACTCCATGTTGTGGGGCTGAATCGGTAATCGGCGTTATTTCAGGGCTTTCAGCCACTTACTTCTCGGTGGCGAGAATCAAGGCTGAGTAGGGGGCAACGGTGATTTCACCGCCGGCAAAGTCGCCAAGTCCTTCGGCGCTCAGCTTGCCATCGCGAGCTATCACTTTCCATGAGCCTTTCTTCACTTTTTTCACCTTTATGGTCTGCGCTGTGGCGTTGCCGTTGAACACGAGCTTAATCTCTTTCCACACGTCGCCATTGGCGTTGTTGAGAATGGAGTAGGAGATAAGGTTGCTCTGTTTCACAGCGTCGAATTTTATGTTCCTGGCAATCTCCTCGGCGGTGGTCATACGGAAGGCAGGGTGAGCTTTGCGCAGTGCGATGAGGTTGCGGTAGTAGCCGAATTGGTCGCGGTAGTCCTTTTTCTGGTTCCAGTCGATAGCGTTGATGTCGTCGGGTGACTTGAAGCTGTTGTGCACGCCTTTCTTGTTGCGGAACACCTCTTCGCCGCAGAACATGAATGGAGTGCCTTGAGAGGTGAATACAATTGTCTGCGCCAGCTTGGCCACTGCCAGCCGCTCGGCCTCGGTGGAGCCTGTCATAGACTTAGCGAGCTTGTCGGTGAGGCAGAGGTCGTCGTGGCACGACACATAGTTCACTATCTGCTCTGGCGATGTGGCGTAGGCTTCCTTGGCGTTGTTACCCTTGCTGTAATCCACCTGTGGGTGTGCAGTGGCTGCCACAATGCCAATCTTCACAGTCTCCTCATTGCCCGGCTTGCCGCTGGCAAAACCACGGTCGGCGGCGTTGCTGTAGTGTCCCTTCACCGCATCGCGAATGTCGTCGCTAAATACGGCAATGCCCTCCATTTGTGCCACATGCACCTTCAGTGCGCGCTTCTCCACAGGCAGAGGAGAGTCGCTGGCAGTCCAGCCTTCGCCATACACAAAAGACGATGGATTGATTTCCTTCAGGGCCTTGGCAACCTGCGTCATGGTCTCGGTGTCGTGAATTGCCATGAGGTCGAAGCGGAATCCGTCGATGTGATACTCGCGTGTCCAGTATTTCACCGAGTTCACGATGAAGTCGCGCATCTGCTGGCGGTCGCTGGCGGTCTCGTTGCCGCAGGCCGAGGCATCGGAGTAGGTGCCGTCGGTGCGCTGGCGATAGTAGTAGCCCGGTGCCGTAAGCTCAAAGTTGGAGCCTTCGGTGATGCCGGTATGGTTATACACCACATCCATCACCACTCCTATTCCTGCCTTGTGAAGAGCTTGCACCATAAGCTTCATCTCGCGTATGCGGGAGTAGGGGCAGGCGGGGTTGGTGGAGTAGGAGCCGTCGGGCACGTTGTAGTTGATTGGGTCGTAGCCCCAGTTGTACTGATTGGATGGGAGCTGGCTTTCATCCACGCTGTTGTAGTCGAACGATGGCAGGATGTGCACATGTGTCACTCCAAGCTCCTTCAGGTGGTCGATGCCGGTCTTTTCGCCATTGAGCGACAGAGTGCCATTCTCGAGCAATGCCACGAATTTTCCCTTATTGGTGATGCCCGAGTTGCGGTGCATTGAGAAGTCGCGGTGGTGCATCTCGTAGAGAATCACGTCGGTGAAGTGCTTCACCTCGGGTCCACGGTCGGCCTCCCAGCCCTCGGGATTGGTCTTGGCAAAGTCGATGATTGCGGCACGCTTGCCATTCACACCCACAGCCTTGGCCCACACACCAGGTGTCTCGTCGAGCCAGCGGCCCTCATATTTTATGCTGAACGTATAGAACTTGTCCATAAGGTTCTCGGAGGTGTCGAGGCTCCACACACCGGTGGCTGCGTTTGGCTTCATAGCAGCGTGGGCAAAAGCTTTGCCACCTGCACCGCTCTCATAGAACGCGATACGCACCTCTTGTGCCATTGGCGACCACAGGCGGAAGTGATAGCCACGATTATCAATTGTAAGCTCAAGATCCTCTCCACTGTAGGTGGGCATAGATGCAAATGACTCAACGATTGCAGGTGAAATTGTTGCTGACATAACATTTTGTGGCATGGCGGCAACCGACATTATTCCAAGTGTCGATGCACATGCTTTGAATAGAAAATTTTTCATGCTAAAGTTTACATGTGGTTATAAGTGAATACTAATAGTTTATGCTGTGATATGTGGTGATGAAAGGATTGAGAGGTGTGATGAGGTCGTGATGAGTCAGCGCACGATAATCTTGCGCGACCACTCGTTGTTGCACTTCACCACATAGAATCCCTTTGGCAAGTCGAATGAGGCGTGAGTGCCCGGAGCAAGGCGCAGGGTCTTAACAGCCTGACCTGTGACGCAATATACAGAATATACGCACGGCGCGGAGCTAAGATTGGAAACAGTAACCGTCTGGTTGCTGACCTTTATGCACTCGGCATCGTCGGCAGCTTCCACGGTATGGCGTTGCTGCATGGCATGGTGGCTTTCGCCATCGGCTGTGGCGAGGGCTGTA
This sequence comes from Bacteroidales bacterium, assembly GCA_029219425.1. Lineage (GTDB taxonomy): Bacteria > Bacteroidota > Bacteroidia > Bacteroidales > Muribaculaceae > CALZFJ01. The sequence goes on along the minus strand of JAQXTJ010000130.1, from coordinate 11,676 downwards.
AAAGCAAAATTCAGAGCAATAATCGCTATAGTAAAAATCCTTCTCATCATAGTATGCCTTATTTTATGCAAAAATAATCATTTTCTCAACATAAAACAACTATCTATACTTAAAAATTTGTGGATATATGGCGAAAAATCGTATCGGAGCGAGATGCAATTATGCAGGTGAAGTATTGAAGAATGCAAAGTCCTACAACAAAAGTGGTGGCGAAATGGTATGTTTATGTACACCTAACCCCCACATTGGCAGCAGGCCGGTGAGGGGGTTGGGTATGTGATTGTCCTGAATGGGAATGGGAGTTTGCCTGAGCCTCGCGTGAGGCTGCAATTGAATTTTTTGCATTAGGGCTAACAGGCTTTGAAGCTCATGTCGAGGCCCTTGACGGAGTGTGTGAGGGCGCCAACGGAGATGAAATCGACACCGCACTCGCCATACTGGCGGAGGGTGGCAAAGGTGATACCGCCCGAAGACTCTGTCTCGAACTTGCCATTGATTAACTGTACGGCCTCGCGTGTGAGGGCTGGGGTGAAGTTGTCGAGCATGATGCGATCGACGCCGCCAATCTCCATCACCTGACGGAGCTCATCGAGGTTGCGCACTTCGATTTCTATTTTCAGTTCAGGATTGTTGGCTTTTACATATTCTTGTGCCTTGTGGATGGCGTTGGCAATGCCACCGGCGAAATCCACATGGTTGTCCTTGAGGAGAATCATATCGAAGAGGCCGATGCGGTGGTTCACGCCGCCGCCAATCTTCACAGCCTCCTTTTCGAGCATACGCATTCCGGGAGTGGTCTTTCGTGTGTCGAGCACGCGGGTCTTTAGGCCTTTGAGCTCGGCCATGTACTTTGCAGTGACAGTGGCAATGCCGCTCATGCGCTGCATGATGTTGAGCATGGTGCGTTCGGTCTGTAGCAGCGACTGCACGCGGCCTTCAACTACAAATGCGATGTCGCCGGGCTTCACATGTGCGCCGTCGTGAATGAACACAGTGGGTTTTAGCTCGGGGTCGAACTTCTTGAACACCTTCATGGCGATATCCACGCCTGCGAGGATACCCTCCTCCTTCACAATGAGTTGAGACTTGCCCATTTCATCGGCGGGAATGCAGCAGAGTGTTGTGCAATCGCCGTCGCCAATGTCCTCGGCAAAAGCGAGGTCGAGCAGCTCATCGATAAGTTGGTCTTTAGTCTTCATAAATATCTATGTGCTTTTGATTGATAGTGCAAAGGTACTTAAAAAAATGGAAAAACGGAGTCTTTGGGTGAGTATTATTCGTGGTGGTAAGGCTCGTGGTTGATAATAGTCATTGCGCGGTAGAGTTGCTCGGTGAAGATGAGGCGAATCATCTCGTGGGAGAAAGTCATCTTGGAGAGAGAGAGCTTCTCATTAGCTCGGGCATATACATCGGGGGAGAAACCGTAGGGACCGCCCACGACAAACACCAGTCGGCGCGGCACCGAGGCCATTTTCTTCTCGATGTAGCGGGCGAACTCCATTGAGGAGTATTCGCGGCCATGCTCGTCGAGGAGCACCACATAGTCGGACGAGTCGATAGCGGCGAGGATATTTGAGCCTTCTTGCTGCTTTTGCTGCTGCTCGGTGAGGCTCTTGGTGTTCTTTGCGTCGCTGATGTAGAGGATGTCGAAAGGCAGATAGTGAGAGAGGCGTCGGCAGTATTCGTCGATGCCGGTGTTGAGGAACGACTTGCCAATTTTGCCAACAACTGCGAGAGTTATCTTCATAAATAAATTAATCGGTGGTTAAGGGTTGAACTGTGATTTCGGGCGACTGGATTTGAGGAATATTGTCGATGTCGATAAGCTGAGGGAGCGGATTCTTGTCGTTTTGCCTGGCACCGAGCTTGATGAGCTTATTGGCGGTGGTGTTGATGCTCTGACCGCCCTCGGAGATTTTGCTTCGGGCACTGTCGTAGGCATCGTTCACCTTTCGGAGAGCTTTGCCCATAGCTTCATATTCTTTCCAGAATTGTCCCACGCGGTTTAGCATCTCATTGGCCAGCTCAAAGACGCGCTCGTGGTTCTGAGCCTGAGCGATTTGAGTCCATGTGAGATTGATAATACGAAGAGCGGCGAAGAGAGTTTGCTCGTCGGCGATATAGACATTCTTCTCCATGGCGCGACGCCAGAGGTCGGGCTGTGTGTTGATGGCGGTCCAAAGTGCGCCTGTATTGGGCACAAACATTATCACATAGTCCATTTTCACCTTTGGTGGCTGAATATAGGAAGAATAATCCTTGGTGGAAAGCTCCTTGACGTGCTTGGATAGGCTTTCGAGGTGGAGCTTGAGGAAGCGCTGACGGTCGTCGTCGGACTCGGCATTCACATAGTCGATGAAAGCCGAGAGGGATACCTTTGAGTCGATTATTACCTCTCGACGCTGGTCGAGGTGAAGAATAACGTCGGGGCGTAACATGGAGCCGTCGTCGGACTTCACCACTGTGCCGTGGGCATCCTTGATAGTGGCCTGGGTGTCGTAGTGAATGCCTTTGGTGAGGCCCTGCGACTGGAGGAGCTCGTCGAGAATCGTTTCGCCCCAGTCGCCCTGCACCTTAGTGCCGTGCTTGAATGCGCGAGCCAGCTCATCGGCGCTGCGCTGAGCAGCTTGTGACTGGCGTAGCATTAGGTCGATGTTTTCCTTGAGAGCGCTGCTCATAGAGGCCTGCTTCACGGTGCTGTCGTTGATGGCGAGCTTCATCTTGTCGATTGTTTCGCGCAGAGGGGTTACAATTTGGCCAATGCTGGAAGCGCTTGCCTCGGAAAATTCCTTCTGTCGCTCCTTGAGCATGGAGTCGGTTGTGGTTTTGAGCTGCGCTTCTACCTTGGCTATGGTTTCGTCGAAACGGTGCTGCATGGCATCGAGAGCCTCACGGTGGCGCTTTTCCTGAGCCTCGATTGCGGCAGCGTGAGCTTTGTCTTTTTCGGCGAGCAGCTGCTCGAAGTGGTGCGTTTCGGCGAGCAACTTCTCGTGGGCATCGGCTTTGGTCTGATTGGCTTTGCGGGAGAGCGACTCCAACTCGAAAGAGAGGCGGTCGCGCTCGGCGGCAGTGGCCGAGAACTGCTGCGAGAGGGATGAGATGCGGGCTTCGAAGCCCTCGGTCGCCGACTTGGCACTTTCGAGGTCGGCCGACAGAAGTTCGATGCGAGTGGCGAGAGCGGAAGATTTTGGCTTGCCAAATAGCCATCCAATCACAGCGCCAATGAGGATTGCAAGAATGATGTAGATTATTTCCATAATTGATGAAAAGTTTGATTGGTGTGGGTTATAGCATCAGGGTGCGGATGATGGAGTCGGAGAGCATTATGGCGGAATCGGTGAGACGATATGTGCCGTCGGTGTGGGTGAGGAGGCCGCGGGCAAGAAATGGCCGGGCTTCACGGTTGATGTGCGCGAGGAATGGCTCGCCGAACAGGCGGAGAACTTCGGCCTCGCTGACTCCTCGGCTTGTGCGGAGGTGAATCATTACATACTCGTCGAATCGCTCGTGGAGGGTGGCCATCTCGCGCTCGCAGGCGAGTGTCCCGGCAGAGATGGAGGTGATGTAGCGACGTGTGTTGGCTATGTTGAAGCTGCGCGTGGCATTGCCGTCGAAGCTGTGGGCAGCAGCTCCGAGTCCGAGGTAGATGTCGCCTGTCCAATATGAAGAATTGTGGCGTGAGTGCATTGAGGGGAGTGCGAAATTCGACACTTCGTAGTGGTTGTAGCCATTGTCGCGCAGTCTGCGGCTCATAAGGTTGTACATTGCTATGCAATCGTCGTCAGTACACTCGGTGATGGTTCCTGATTCGCGCATGCGGTGGAGTCGGGTTCCCTCCTCGTAGGAAAGGTTGTAGCAAGACAGGTGAGGCACTTTCAATGCAATGGCCTGCGAGAGCGACTGTTGCCACGATGTGACCGACTGGCCGGGAAGACCGTAGATGAGGTCGATGCTGATATTGGAGATGCCAGCCCGGCGGATAGCAGCGACAGCCTCGATGGCCTGACGGGCATTGTGTCGGCGGTTGATGGTATGCAGCTCGTCGTCGATGAAGCTCTGCACGCCCATGCTGATGCGGTTGACACCTATATGGCAGAGCTTGGCAACATAGTCGGCAGTGATGTCGTCGGGATTGACTTCGATTGTGAATTCCTCGACGGAGCTGAGGCTCACGGCATCGGCGATGCCTGTGATGAGTTGCTGAAGCAGGTGGGGAGGCAGAAGTGAAGGAGTTCCGCCGCCTATGTAGAGGGTGCGCACAGGGTCGCCCTTAAGCTCGTCGCATCGCATGTGGCACTCGGCTATGAGTGCTGCAACGTAGTCGGCCTCCATGCCGCGAGGTGCTATGGAATAGAAGTCGCAATAGATGCACTTGGTGCGGCAGAAAGGGATGTGAATGTAGATTCCGGCCATATTACCAGGTAAGACTATAATCTCGGACGATGAAGGAACTATTGCATGATGGACTCGATTTCGGCAATCATCTCCTGTGGTAGCGAGAAACGGGAATCGGAGCTGTGAGCATTGATTGCCTCGATGAAGTGGGGCCACTCGGAGCGATAGACCCGGAGCATGTGTGGGTGCTTGCCGGTGGAGTCGGAGTGACTGTGTAGGGTGTTGGCATAACGGTCGCAGAGCTTCACGAAAGGAGCGTAGGGTGTGGTTCGGATACCTGCATAATAGCGCTCACCGGCGCGCTCGGCACGAGTGCGCCCCTTGTCGTTGGTGAGGGCATAGACAATCTCGGTGGCTGCGAGAGCCTGTTCCTCATTGAGATAAGAGCCTGCAAGGCGCAGCAGGTCGTTGTAGCTGAGACGTGCATCCTCGATGCTGTCGTGGAAAAAAGCTGCGAATATCACCGGGAGCACGTCGGAGTGACTTGTGACAACCGTGTGCCCCCATCGCATTGCAGCATCGGCGACCATGGAGAGGTGGTAGCCGTAGGGCAGGGAGCCATCGTAGGACTGACACACGCTCTCGTGGAGCTTCCAGGCAGCAGCTCGGATGAGGGAAATGGATTGCGCGTTTTGCTCGATGATAGACTGGAAAGAAGACTGGTTCATAGCATAACTAAATGATTGGGGAACGACAGAAACTAAGCCATGCAGTGCGGTGCTTCCCCGGGCAGCTGCACAATGGGCATAGCAAAATTAAGGAATTTATTTGGAATATGCAATTTTTGCCGTGATAGATGCAAAAAAACATTTTTTGGTGAAAAAAACGAGAGAATGATAGGCTAAATTTGCAAAAAAAGTAGTAATTTAGCCTTTGATTTCTTTGAAAACCTAATTATGCAAATGAGAGATGAGATAAGAATAAGTGCGATATTGGCATTGACAATGCTGATAATGGGCAGTTGCGGTGGGCTGAAGCACAAGACGACAGAGCTGGGTGCAGACTCGGTGGCTCTGCGAACGGTGAACGTGATTGACACCACAAGCTACATGCTTGGCAATGCGCGGAAGTGCAGCGTGACAGCTGAGGCAGCTATCACATATCCCGAAGGATACAAGGATGACACGACTACCGAGCACTTGCAGCAGCTCTTTGCAACCAGTGTGCTCGATGTGCCAGCCGACAGCCTGAAGCTTGATGAGACTTTTGGTCGCTTTGTCAAGAACGTGCTTGGACAATATGGAGATGAGGTGGACGAAGTGGAATATGACAAGGATGAGCGAGTGGTGGTGTATGACTACAACTCGAAGACGAGCATCCGCCCGGTGTATAACAAGAACGGCATTATCAGCTTTGGCAAGGAAGAGGTGACGATGAAGAACGACAAGGTGACGATGATAACGCACACCTACACAAACATCTCGCTGCGCAGCATGACGGTGATAGAACTCAACAACATTTTTCCGGAGGAGTCTGTGGCCGACGTGTCGGACCTGCTGAAGCGCAAATTGCTGCAACAACTCAATGCCAAGGATGAGGGCGACCTGATAGACATGGGCTACTTTAACCTCGACAACCTGGTGGCACACAATAACTTCGTGATAGGTGACGACGGAATCTCCTGGATCTTTGGAATATATGAAATAGCGTGCTACAGTGTGGGTGAAACGGTGATTCTCCTCGACTATGAAACGCTGAAGCCCTATATGCTCGAAAGCACAGTGCTTGATGGCTTTGTGAGGTGAGCCGGGCTGCGCACAATGACGCTCTTGCCACACGGCAACAAACCCCGTAATACAAAAATTTTTTTATCTTACGCAAACTAATGATGAACGACAACATAATACTGAAATATTTTCCCTCGCTTAGCGAGCAACAGAAAGCGCAATTTGCACAGCTTGGAGAACTTTATCCCGAGTGGAACAGCAGGATAAACGTGATTTCGCGCAAGGATATAGACAACCTCTATGTGAACCACATATTGCACTCGCTGGCCATCGCTAAATTCATTACATTCCAGCCCGGCACAGAGGTTCTCGACATGGGCACCGGGGGAGGCTTTCCCGGAGTGCCGCTTGCCGTGATGTTCCCACAGGTGAAATTTCATCTGGTGGATCGCATAGGCAAGAAACTGAAGGTGGTTGACGACATAGCCACCCGCGTGGGGCTGACGAATGTGACTACCCAGCACGGTGACATAAAGGAGGTGAAAGGCGTCTTTGACTTCGTGGTGAGCCGGGCGGTGATGGACATAAATGATCTGATACCGCTGGTGCGCCGCTTGGTGAAGCGACAGTGCATCAATGCTATGCCCAACGGGCTGATATGCCTGAAGGGAGGCAACCTCGATGGTGAGCTGCACAATGTGAAGCACCAAGTGATGGTGGAGGAGCTTGGTGGCTACTTTGAGGAGGATTTCTTCGACACGAAGAAAGTGATATATATGCCACTTTAGTGATTGGACAGGGAAATGGACAATAAAAAACTGGACAAACGGATGAACATATCGGTATTCATAGTAAACCATGTGCAGGTTAACTGCTACTTGCTGTGGAACGGCAAGGGCAGTGATGCGATTATAGTGGACCCGGGAATGTGTGATGCGCGCGAGCGCGAAGCGGTGAATCGCTTTATTGCCGACAATGAGCTGAGGCTGAAGAGTGTTCTGCTCACGCACCAGCATTTTGATCACATTCTCTCGGCGAGCTATATGGCTTCGGAATATGGTGTGGAGGTGTGTGCAAGCGTTGCCGACAACTTGCTCGGTGAGCATCTGCCGCAGCAGGTGGCACAGTTTGGACTGCCATACAGGTGTGAGCCTCTCACGGTGACGCATAACCTGAAGCATGGCGACATGTTGGAGCTGAATGGTGAGAATATAGAGGTGATAGGTGTGCCCGGGCATTCACCCGGTGGACTGGCATTCTATCTGGCTGAATCGGGGTGTGTGTTTACGGGCGATTCGCTGTTTCGCCGCAGCATAGGGCGCACCGACTTGCCCGGAGGAAATGAGGCTCTGCTCATAGACAGTGTGAGGAAACGTCTTCTTACTTTGCCGCCCGACACGGTGGCTTATTGTGGCCATGGCGACGCTACCGAGATAGGGGAGGAGCGCAGGACTAATCCATACTTATTTTGTTAGGAGATAGGAGAGTTGTTGCTCTTATTGTGGGGTATGACGGTGAATTTGCTTTTTTGTTATTGATGGGATTTAATATTATGATAGAATATCTTGAGGCTATCGACATAGAAATTTTCAAGGCGTTGAATGCGCACTACAATGCCTACTTCGACCAGCTTATGTGGCTTGTGTCGTCGAGGCTGGCATGGATTCCGATGTGCCTTGCGCTGATATATGTTGTTTTCCGCAACAACTGGCGGAATGGAGTTGCTGCACTGATACTTGTGGCACTCACCATCACCGTGTGCGACCAGATAGCATCGGGGGTGATAAAGCACGCCGTGGAGCGGCTGCGTCCCACCCGCACTGAGGAGCTAATGGGGATGGTGCACACGGTGAAAGGCTACATTGGCGGTATGTATGGCTTTGTGTCGAGCCATGCAGCCAATTCCTTTGGCGTGGCGATGCTGCTGGCACTGCTGTTTGGTAACAAAGTGTTCACATGGCTGATATTTGTATGGGCTGCCACGTTGTCGTATAGCCGCATCTATCTTGGCGTGCATTTTCCGGGTGATATACTCGGTGGGGCAATAGTGGGCATATTGGCGGCGATAGCTCTCCATTGGCTATATGAGCGAGTGCTCACAACTAAGGCACGGCTCTATGTTGCCATCGACCGACCGACGCAGGCAGATATGAAAATAATGAATTGGTCTATATGCGTGAATATGTGTGTGTTGGGCGCATTGGCGGCGATACTATGTTTTACGACATAAAAAAAAGTTGAGAATTTTTTTGGTTGTTACAAACATAGTTCCTATTTTTATAGAAAATTTTGGAATAACGACAAAAAACATATATACTAACAAATAAAAACTACAGTATCATGACTAAAACAATCACATTTAACGAGCTTCGCAGAATCAAGGATTCACTGCCAAGCGGCTCTATGGCTTTAATTGCTGACAGGTTGAATGTAACGGTTCAGACAGTGAGAAACTACTTCGGTGGCAGCAACTATGAGTATGGAAAAAATTGTGGTATCCACATAGAGCCGGGACCAGATGGTGGCATCGTGATTTTAGATGATACGCAAATATACGACATGGCTATCGAAATTCTTGAGAACCAGAACAAGGAAGCCTGATTTTGCGTTACAAAAAAGGAAAGAAGACAATCAAAGAGAGATAAGACGGAGGATGGCCATTTGTGGCTGAATCCGTCTTATCCTCGTTTACGGGAGGATGTGGGGGTCAGAGAACGGTGCAGGAGAGTGTTGAAGAGGAATATGGGATAAATTGGAAAAAATATGGAAAACAAACAGGACAAGAAAATGAGTGGCGACAAGCTGATAACCATAGCAATTCACACCTATGAGAAGGCTGTGATACTAAAGACCCTCCTTGAGCGAGAAGGCATAGAGGCAGTGATTCACAACGTGAATCTCATACAGCCTGTGATATCATCGGGTGTGCGTGTGAGAATCCACGAGCGCGACCTTCCCATGGCTCTGCGCATCATAGAAACGGCAGGCTCTGCCGACCTTGACCATGGCAAGGAGAACAACACTGTGCTTATTCCAGTGGACTTCTCCGACTACTCGATGAAGGCGTGTGTGCTGGGATTTGATTTCGCTTATCGAATGCGAGGTGAGGCTATGCTTCTCTATTCCTATCTTAAAGCACCGTATTCCGATATAATGCCATTTGACAGCGATGAATATGAGGCCACCGACTTTGTTGCCGATGATTCCACGATAGAGAAGGTTGCAAATGAGAAGATGGACAATTTTGCCAATGCAATTAAGCGGAAAATTGCTGCCGGCCAACTTGCCGATGTGAAATTCACCACTGTAATCACCGAGGGAATCCCCGAGAATGCCATTCTCGACTATTCGAAGGAGGTTGAGCCAAAGGTGATAGTGATGGGCACACGAGGAAAGACGAAGAAGGAACTTATTGGCAGTGTCACTGCCGAGGTGCTCGATGCGGGAAAGTTTCCGGTGCTCACTGTCCCCGAGAATGTGGGAATAAGTTCTATTGGAGAGGTGAAGAATGTGGTTTTCTTCAGCACTCTAAGGCAGCAGGACATGCTGTCGTTTGAGTCGTTTGCAAGCATCTTGGGCGAGCTGAGGATAAAGGTTACGATAATCCCGGTGGTGGATCGGAAGCACATTCACGACTACGACCATGCAGTTGCTTTGCTGCTCGACTATTGTCGCAGCCGCTTCGAAGGAGTGGAATTTGAAAGCAGGTATATCGATGACAAGGACTTTGTGGCAGGATTCGACCAATATGCCAAGGTGAATGAGGTTGACCTAATCCTTATTCCAAACAAAAAGAAGAATATCTTTATGCGCCTGTTCAATCCAAGCGTTGCACACAAGATTCTTTTCATCACCGACACGCCAATGCTCGTTGTCCCATTCTGAGGCCGGGAAAAAGATAAGAGGATGTATCGGAAATCCGTTACATCCTCTTTTTGGTAGCGGGAGCCAGACTCGAACTGACGACCTTTGGGTTATGAGCCCAACGAGCTACCACTGCTCCATCCCGCGTTGTGATTACGGGTGCAAAGGTACGCATTATTTTTGAATTGTCAAGAGTTTTAGGTGAAAAAATGCACGCATGAATGTGAATTTAACATATTACAACATTTTTAGGCCTTTGTTCTTGCTTTTTGTGGAGTGAAATGAGGAATTATTGCTAACAGAATAGTTGGGGAGTATCGAGAAAACCAGACGGATTGTGAATCAATGATGCCTCGTGGGGTGATGGGATGCAGTCACTGCAAAAAAACGGGCAGGGACGCCGGTGATGGCGTTCCTGCCCGGGATGTTATGGGCTTTATGCAAAATTATTTGCAGTTACAGCCTTTCTGCTTAATCTGGGTGAAGAAGTCGTTGCCCTTGTTATCGACAAGGATGAATGCCGGGAAGTTCTCCACTTCGATTTTCCAGATTGCCTCCATGCCAAGCTCGGGATACTCGACGCACTCGATGCTCTTAATGTTGTTCTGTGCAAGGATTGCTGCCGGGCCTCCAATGCTGCCAAGATAGAAGCCGCCGTGCTTCTTGCAGGCGTCGGTTACGGCCTGGCTGCGGTTGCCCTTGGCGAGCATCACCATGCTGCCGCCGTGGCTCTGGAAGAGGTCAACGTAGGGGTCCATACGGCCGGCTGTGGTCGGGCCCATAGATCCGCAAGCCATTCCGGCTGGGGTCTTGGCTGGACCTGCATAATAGATGGGGTGATTCTTGATGTACTCTGGAAGTTCTTCTCCCTTGTCGAGACGCTCTTTGAGCTTGGCGTGAGCGATGTCGCGACCCACAATGATTGTGCCATTGAGTGAGAGGCGTGTGGATACGGGATATTTGTCGAGTTCTTTGAGTACTTCGCTCATAGGCTGGTTGAGGTTGATTTTCACTGCGTTGCCCTCGCCGGCCTGTCGGAGTTCTTCGGGGATAAGCTCTGTTGGGTTGTCGTCGAGTTTCTCAATCCATATACCGTCCTTGTTGATTTTGCACTTGATGTTGCGGTCGGCCGAGCAGCTTACGCCCATTCCAACCGGGCACGAAGCACCGTGGCGTGGCAAGCGGACAATGCGCACGTCGTGAGCGAAGTATTTGCCGCCAAACTGAGCGCCGAGGCCAATCTTGTGAGCCTCTTCGAGTACCAGCTTCTCAAGCTCCACATCGCGGAATGCGCGGCCACCCTCGTTGCCAGTGGTGGGGAGGTTGTCGTAGTAGTGGGTGGAGGCAAGCTTCACGGTGAGAAGGTTCTTCTCGGCTGATGTGCCACCGATTACGAAAGCAATGTGATAGGGTGGACATGCGGCAGTTCCGAGAGTCTTCATCTTCTCTACGAGGAACGGAACGAGAGTGGCAGGATTGAGCAAAGCCTTAGTTTCCTGATAGAGATAGGTCTTATTGGCCGAGCCACCGCCCTTTGTAACGCAGAGGAACTTATATTCCATGCCCTCGGTAGCCTCGATGTCGATTTGAGCCGGGAGGTTGCACTTTGTGTTGACCTCATCGTACATATTGAGTGGAGCATTCTGAGAGTAGCGCAGGTTTTCCTGAGTATAGGTGTCGAACACGCCACGGGAGAGAGCTTCCTCGTCGCAGAAGCCCGTCCACACTTGCTGACCTTTTTCGCCATGGA
>JAQXTJ010000129.1 GCA_029219425.1 Bacteroidales bacterium | reverse complement strand
ATGCACACCGAGTTTATTTCGGTGTCGCGCTCGCTGCTTGTGGAGCTTATGGAGGGCGACAAGCCTGTGGTGGCAGTGGGCACCACATCGGTGCGCACGCTCGAGAGCCTTTATTATATAGGTGTGATTCTGCACGAAAATCCCGATGCCACCGAGGAGGAACTGTGCGTGGGGCAGTGGCTGCCCTATGAATGTCAATCGGAACTTTCCACCCGTGATGCTCTTGCCGAGATTGTTGCCTATCTCGACCGCCACAGCGCCGACGTGTATATAGGCAGTACACAGATTATGATTGCTCCGTCGTTTCAGTTCCACATAATCAGCGGAATGATAACCAACTTCCACCAGCCGCAATCCACCCTGCTTCTGCTTGTGTCGGCATTTGTCGATGGGCGTTGGCGCGAAATCTACGACTTTGCCATGCAGCACGATTTCCGCTTCCTCAGCTATGGCGACGGCTCGCTGCTGCTGCGATAAGTGCATATATCAGCTGCTGTTGCAGCGTGAGCCTCAACGTTTGCGACAACTCCAATAAAAAAAGCCCCTTAAAATGGCGAAAAATGCCATTTTGGGGCTTTAATCATTAAATAATGTTAAGCGAAAGAAAATACTTGCTCAAAAATTATGCTGTATAACATAAAATGACTACTTTTGCATCAGTTTTCATGGTAAATGATTTTAAGGTAACAAATCATTGTCGAGACGACAAGTTGTTATGTTAGTTTTTAGGTTTATGTTAATGGTATTAGAAGGTTAATTAAGTAAGCGATTCCTGGCAGTGATGCCGGGGATTATTTTTTTATACACCATTCTCAAGCCTGAGCCATGCTCACCCCTATCCGCTCCACCCAAGCACAACAATGCAATTTTTTTTCGCACAAAACTCAGGCTCACGAAAAAGCTCCTTATCTATTGTTGCTGCGCCTTTCACTCCACAAAGTCACCACACATTAAGCAACGTCCAAAAAACCACCAAAAAACTATGTTTTACAACATATTTATATTATATTGATTTTCAGCACCTTACAAATGGTTTAATAAAAAAATCAATTTTTCCATTAAATTTTCGCAAAAAAATGTTGGCATATCAAAGTTTTGTTGTAACTTTGCAGTGTTTTTGAAGCAAACGAATATTGTTTTATTATTTAATTTCAACGAAAATGAAAAAGTTAGTTTTATTACTTGCTGTTGTATTTAGTGTATCATTGTTCTCTTGCGGTGGCGCAAAGACTGAGGCTGCTGCTGAGGACACTGTAGCTGTTGAGGCTGTTGACACTGTAGCTGCTGACACTGTAGCTGCTGACAGCGTAGCTGCCGACACTGTAGCTGCTGACACCGTTAAGGCTTAATCAACACTACAAGCACACTTTAGCAAGTACTAAAGAGGTTTGAAGCTGCTTTCCTGAACAGGAAAACAGCTTTTTTTGTGCCTGCGAGTGTCATGGCACGCAGACACATGCAGCACAAAGCGAGGGCGCAGACACCCACACGCTAAGTGGGAGCTGCGCCCTCGCCTTGTTATGTTGCTTAAATTGCTGTCGTCGTCATCAGCCAATGAGCGACACCATCACGTCGGCCTCGCCATCAACCACATTCACCTTTCCCTCGCGGGCAAGCCAGCCAAGTGCAGCATAAATTTCCTTCTCCTTGAGCTTGGTTGCCTTCTTCAGTCCTTTCACTCCAAGTGTGCCCTGCGCATCGAGCGCTGTCCACACCGCACCGGCCCACAGGCCAATTGTTTCTACGTTCATCTTAAAAAACTTCAATTAAATTCTACAAAAAATTCACAATCTTTTTCTTTTACGCCTGCAAAGTTACTAATTTTTCACGAATAAAGCACTATATAAATGCCTAAAATATAGAATTTTAGCTGCGTACTACACGCTACAAGCCTGATTATCTGACACTTACGCCTAATATCATATAAATCAACCAGTTCACACTTTTTGGCAGCACAGAGAGCATAATTTGCTATTCTCGCCGAAAAATCGTAATTTTGCCAGACGGAAACATATTAGTTGTTTCCCGCGTCACCTGACATAACTACACACACCACACACTGTTTAATTAATTCTTATGGGCAACGGCACAGTAATCAAGAACACAGGCAGCAGCTATCTGGTCACCACTCCCGATGGCACGACAATCAACTGCAAGGTGAAGGGCAACTTCCGCCTGAAAGGCATTCGCACCACCAATCCGGTGGCCGTGGGCGATGAAGTGACGTTCACCGCCAATGCCGACGACACAGCCTATATCACAGCAATTGCGCCTCGCCGCAACTACATAATTCGCCGAGCCTCCAACCTGTCGAAAGAAGCCCACATCCTTGCCGCCAATGTGGACCAGGCCTTCCTTGTGGTATCGCTCAAGGAGCCAATCACAAGCACCACATTCATCGACCGCTTCCTCGCCACTGCCGAGGCCTACAGCGTGCCGGTGACCATAATCATCAACAAAACCGACCTGCTCGACGCGGAGGAGCGAGAGCTTGCCGAGGCGGTGCGGCACCTCTACACCACCATTGGCTACGAAGTGATGCTCATCTCGGCCACCGAGGACTCAGGCGAGGCAATAGCCTCAATCAAGGCCATGGCGCAGGACAAAACCTCCCTCATATCGGGCAATTCGGGCGTAGGCAAATCCACGCTCATCAACCGCCTCATCCCATCGCACAACCTGCGCACCGCCCGGGTGTCGGCCACACACCACACCGGCATGCACACCACCACCTTCTCCGAAATGCACCCCCTGCCAGGCGGCGGCTATCTGATTGACACGCCTGGAGTGAAGGGCTTCGGCACCGTGGATTTTGGCAACGACGTGGCTCACTACTTCCGCGAGATTTTCGCCTGCTCGAGCCACTGCAAATATGGCAACTGCACCCACACCCACGAGCCCGGATGCGCCGTGCGCGATGCGGTGGAAAGCCACGAAATAAGCGAGTCGCGCTACACGAGCTACCTGAGCATACTCGAGGACAAAGAGGAGGGCAAATACCGCAAGCCTTTCTGACACCTATTCGGCACACGGCAACCACTTGAAAGAGACTCTACGAGAGCTTTTCCACCAATCAAACAATTTTTTTTGACCGTTTTTGCAATATTTTCCCGAAAAAATAATGGAAATACGCAAGAAAATCACTATTTTTGTGAAAAATTGGTGAGATATGGTTTCAGAGCTGCAAACTACACTCGACCGCCTGAAGTCGAAGAGCGGTGTGCTTCTTGAGAAATACCACGCACTGAAGCAAGAAAACGTGGCCTTAGAAGAGGAGAACAAGCAGCTTCGCAACCGTCTCGCCCAGCTCGACAAGGAGCTGGAGCAGCTTCGCATGGACTACGACTACCTGCAAATGGCGCGTATGATAACGCCCACGCGCGAGTCGGTGATACAAAGCCGTGAGATTCTCGCCAAATTGGTGCACGACGTCGATAAATGCATCTCACAACTAATGGAATAACACCATGGTCAAGGATAACGATAGCAAAACGTGGATTCAGATAGCCGGGCTCAAGCCTATTTCCCTCGCAGTGGGAAGCAAAGCCGAGACCGACGCCTACCGCAAAGCCGAGGATCTCGTCAACAAGGTTTGGGGACAATACAATCCTAAATACAAGAGCAACTTCTCTTCGGTCGAAATCATGGCAATGGTAGCATTCAAGTTTGCCTGGCTCTATCAGGGCTGCAAAGAGGCAAACGATGCCGTGGGGGATTACCTCAAGGAGTTTGAGCAACAACTCGACGAGCTGGTGGTGAAGCTGTAAGCCTTTGCCATGGCCCGTACTGAATAACAGCATATTTTTAATCGAAAGTCACATTGCACCGACGGTGGATTGTGCGGCTCAACAGTCGCACATGCCCTTATCGGTGCTTTTTTTATTATATAACATTTTTATACTTAATTAATTAGATGATTTATTACGTTTTAACCGGAATCGGCGCACTAGCAGTGGGCGTAGTTGCAACGCTCATAGTGACCCGAATGATATCTAAAGCCCGCGGCAACGGCATCATCGACGATGCCAAGCTCCAGGCCGAAAAGATAAAGAATGAGAAAATCATTGAAGCCAAGGAAGCTGAAATGAAGATTAAGACCGAGGCCGAGCGTCAGGCCAACAGCCGCCTCGCAAAAGTGCAACAAGCCGAGGCCAAGCAGAAACAGCGCGAGTTGCAGCTCAACCAGCTCCAGTCGGAGGTGCAGCGCAAGAAAAATGAGAACGACACCTTCAAGGTGAATCTTGAGAACCAGCAGGCATTGCTCGACCAGAAAAAGGACGAGATTGAGAAACTGAAGCGCAACGTGCAGGACACCCTGGAGCATGTGGCAGGAATCTCGGCCGAGGAGGCAAAGGAGAAACTCATCGAGTCGCTCAAGGACGAGGCCAAGACGGCAGCCGCGAGCTACATCAACGACATCATGGATGAGGCCAAGCTCACCGCCAACAAAGAGGCCAAGCGCATTGTGGTTCAGTCGATTCAGCGTGTAGCCACTGAGACCGCAATTGAGAATGCCGTGACAGTGTTCCACATCGACAGCGACGAGATTAAGGGCCGCATCATCGGCCGCGAGGGCCGCAACATCCGCGCTCTTGAGGCAGCCACCGGCATAGAGATTATCGTAGATGACACACCCGAGGCTATCGTTCTCTCGGGATTCGACCCCGTGCGCCGTGAAATTGCGCGCCTGGCTCTGCACCAGCTCGTTGCCGACGGCCGCATTCACCCAGCCCGCATCGAGGAAGTGGTTGCCAAGGTGCGCAAGCAAGTGGAAGAAGAGATTATCGAGACAGGAAAGCGCACTGCAATCGACCTGGGAATCCACGGCCTGCACCCCGAGCTGGTGCGCCTCGTGGGAAAGATGAAGTATCGCTCGAGCTACGGACAGAACCTGCTACAGCACTCGCGCGAGACTGCCAACCTCTGTGCCATCATGGCTTCGGAGCTGGGTCTCAACCCCAAGAAGGCACGGCGCGCCGGCTTGCTCCACGATATTGGCAAGGTGCCCGACGAGGAGCCTGAATTGCCACACGCAATGCTCGGAATGAAGCTCGCTGAGAAATACAAGGAGAAACCCGACATCTGCAACGCCATTGGCGCTCACCACGACGAGGTGGAGGCAACAAGCCTCTTCGCGCCAATAGTGCAAGTGTGCGACGCAATCTCGGGTGCTCGTCCGGGTGCCCGCCGCGAGGCTGTGGAGGCCTACATCAAGCGACTCAACGACCTCGAGCAGCTTGCCCTCTCCTATCCAGGCGTAGTGAAGACCTATGCCATTCAGGCAGGCCGTGAGCTGCGCGTTATTGTGGGTGCCGACAAAATCGACGATGCCGAGACCGAACGTCTCTCCACCGAAATTGCAAAGAAGATTCAAGACGAAATGACTTATCCCGGACAGGTGCGCATCACCGTCATCCGCGAGACTCGTGCCGTCAGCTTCGCCAAATAACTAAAAGTGATTTATCGCGATGGATAGCAATAAAAACAAAAAAGGGTGCTGCCCGCGCTGTAAATTGCAGAGCTTCAACTGGCTCGACGATGTGCCCGGCGGGCTCAACGACTTCGACATCGTGGAGGTGCACTTCAAGAACACCCGAAAGGGATTCTACCGCAACTCCCAGCATCTCGACCTCGTACCCGGCGACATGGTGGCAGTGGAGGCGAGTCCGGGCCACGACATTGGCGTGGTGGCCATGACGGGCAAACTGGTGCAGCTACAGATGAAGCGTGCCAACCTGCGCCCCGATGTGGAGATTCTGCGCGTGTTCCGCAAGGCTAAGCCCAGCGATATCGAGCGATATGAGGAGGCAAAGAGCAAGGAAACCGACACAATGATTCGCTCGCGCCAGATTGCCGCTTCGCTCAAGCTCAACATGAAGATTGGCGATGTGGAATACCAGGGCGATGGCAACAAGGCGATTTTCTACTACATCGCCGACGACCGCGTGGATTTTCGCCAGCTCATAAAGGTGCTTGCCGACGCTTTCAAGGTGCGCATCGAGATGAAGCAGATTGGAGCACGCCAGGAGGCTGGCCGCATTGGCGGCATTGGCCCCTGCGGCCGTCCGCTGTGCTGCTCGAGCTGGATGTCGAACTTCGTGTCGGTGGCCACAAGCGCCGCCCGCTTCCAGGACATCTCACTCAACCCGCAGAAGCTCGCCGGACAGTGCGCAAAGCTCAAGTGCTGCCTCAACTTCGAGGTCGATACCTACGCCGAGGCTGCAAAGCAGCTTCCGCCACGCGATGCACGCCTCGAAACCAAGGACAACACCTACTTCCACTTCAAGACCGACATCTTCAAGCGCGAGATGACCTACTCCACCGACAAGTCGATGCCTGCCAACCTGGTGACAATCCCTGCCGAGCGAGTGTTTGAGGTGATTGCCCTCAACAAGAATGGAGTGAAGCCCGACAAGCTCGAGATTGACCAGAAGGAGCATCAGGCCGAGATGAAGGAGTTTGGCGACATTATCGGACAGGACAGCGTGACACGCTTCGACAAAAAGAAAAAGAAGAAAGGTGGCAACGGCGGCGGCAACAACCGCAACCGCAAGGACGGCAACCGACAAGGCTATGGCGGTGGCGGCGACGGCAACCAGCGCAACAATGGCGGTGGCGGCGGCGACAACAACAACCAGCAGCAGGGCGAGCGCAGGCAGCGCGGCAAGGGCGGCAACCGACCCAAGCAGCAAGGCGGCGACAAGCCCCAGCAGGGACAGAAGCCGCAGCAGCAAGCCGACGACAAGCCCCAGCAAGCACCAAAGCCACAGGGGCAAAAGCAAAACGGCAATGGTGAGGGCGGCAACCACCCCAAGCCTAAGCCTAAACAAAAGCGCAACGATGCAGCAGATGGCAACAATGAGAATAGCGCGCCAAAAGAGCCTCAGCAATAGTATCCGAAGGCTCGCCACGGCGGCAATGATAATGATTTTCGTATGCTTGGGTTCTTGTCAACCCAAGCATACGGATTTTTCGGAGTTCAGGCATATTCCTGCAAGTGGCTGGACAAAAGCCATGCCACTGCACTTCACCCCACAATATGCCGATTCGCTACACAGCTACACAATGTCGGTTGCAGTGCGCCACGACAATGAGTACCCCTTTGCCAATGTGGGACTCACAGTGGATTTTTTCGGCACCGACACCCTCATTGAGCGCAAGCACATCGACCTGCCACTCGCCGATGCAGCCGGCAACTGGCTCGGTGGAGGATTTGGAGCGCTCTACCAGGCTTCCACCCCACTCTGCACCGGCCTCGCTGCCGGAAAGGTGACAAAAGTGGTGGTGTGGCAGGGACTCAACACCGACACTTTGCCACACATCACCGAGGTGGGAATCATTATCCACTGAAATCTCTTAATTACTCCACTTTTTTCTTATGACTGCTGATATCACAAAGGTTGACTCCTTAATCTTCGACATGGACGGAACGATGTGGGACGCCATCGCGTCCTATTGCGAGATTTGGCGCATCTGCTTCGCACGTCACGGCTCACCTTTCCCTTTCTCCGACGACGAAATAAAGGCCTATATGGGCACGCCCATCGACGGAATATTCGACGACCTCATGCGCCGCACGGGCGTGAAATTCGACCGCGAGGCATTCCTGCGCGACATTGCGCGCGTGGAGGACGAGGAGATGATTCGCCTTGGCGGAAAGCTCTATCCGGGCGTGGTCGATGGCATAAAGCAGCTCTCGCAGCACTACCGCCTATTTATGCTCAGCAACTGTAGCCGCTATGGACTGCGCAATTTCATGGCCTTCTCGGGCACTACTCCCTACTTCACCGACTCGCTCACATGGGGCGAGCGCAGCGTGCCCAAGAGCGAGAACTTGAAGGAGCTTATCGCACGCCACAGCCTGCAATGCCCCATTTATGTGGGCGACACTCAGGCCGACTGCGACGAGACTCACCGTGCTGGCATAGATTTTGCATGGGCTTCATGGGGATTTGGCGAGTGCTCGGACTACGACCTGAAATTCTCAAGTTTTCCCGAGCTGACAGCCTTTTTCCTAACACAAACGTCAAAAAAAAAATAAATTGTAAACGACCACTATGATACCTCATGGATTAAGCAATGAAATGGCTCTGCGCACTCAGCGCATAGCCGACCAATTGAAATCGCAGGGAACCGACGCCATTCTCGTGAGCGAGAATGCCAATCTCTACTACACCTCCGGCCGCGTGTTCTGCGGCTTCACCTATATCACCGCCGATGGCGACGTGACCTATTTCGTGCGCCGCCCGGTGGGGCTGACCGGCGACAATGTGCGCTACATACGCAAGCCCGAGCAGATTGCCGAGCTGCTGCCACAAATGCCACAAAGCATCGCCCTTGAGCTCGATTCGGCACCATTCAGCACCGTGGAGCGTCTGCGCAAGGTGTTTGGCGACGCCCGTGTGGCAAATGGCAGCGACATTCTGCGCCGCTGCCGCGCCGTGAAGACCCCCTACGAGATAGCCCGACTCACCGAGAGCGGCGTGCATCACGCAATGGCCTACAGCCGCATTCCTCGCATCTACCGAGGCGGGATGACCGATGTGGAGCTTCAGGTGGAAATTGAGCGCGTGCTTCGCAATGAAGGCTGCCTGGGTCAGTTCCGCATAGCCGGTGGCTCTATGGAGCTGTTCATGGGCAACCTCCTTACGGGCGAAAATGCCGATGCTCCCTCGCCCTACGACTTTGCCATGGGCGGCGCCGGCCTCGACCTCTCACTTCCCGTGGGCTGCAATGGCTCGGCCATAAACCCGGGGCAGACGGTGATGGTGGATATGTGTGGCAACTTCACAGGCTATATGACCGATATGACACGCGTATATTACGTTGGCCGCCTCGACCCTACGGCCGCCAAGGCTCACCAGCTCTCAATCGACATTCACCACCGGCTGGCACAGGAGTTCCACGCCGGCTGCGAGGCAAAGCGCATGTGGGAAGTGGCCATGGAGATAGTAGCCGAGGCTGGGATGGACGACTACTTCATGGGACACGCGCAGAAAGCCGGTTTCGTGGGACACGGCGTGGGAATTGAGGTCAACGAGCTCCCTGTGCTCGCGCCACGCAGCCGCGACGTGCTCGAAGACGGCAATGTGATTGCCATCGAACCTAAGTTCGTGATACCACATGTGGGTGCTGTGGGCATAGAGAACACCTACGTTGTCCGCCCCGACCGTCTGGAGTGCATCACCAATGCCCCGGAGCCACTCACCGAGCTACTCTATTACTAACCCCCTCCACTCCACCCAGTTTCTCAATGATGAATGAATTGATAGCCAATCACCTTAGCAACGAAATATTCCACATAGTGGGCCGCACTGCCGACGCCCTCCACCGCGAGTGTTATGTGGTGGGCGGATATGTGCGCGACATCTTCCTGCGCCGCCACTCCAAGGACATCGACTTCGTGACCGTGGGAAGCGGCATCGAGGTGGCGCAGGCAGTGGCCCATGCCCTCGGCAAGCGCACCTCGCTCGCCGTGTTCCGCAACTTCGGCACGGCACAGGTGAAAAGCCGTGGCACAGAGCTGGAGTTTGTGGGTGCCCGCCGTGAGTCTTACGACCGCAACAGCCGCAAGCCCATTGTGGAAGACGGCACGCTCGACGACGACCTGCGCCGCCGCGACTTCACCATCAATGCAATGGCTGTATGCGTGAATGAAGAACGCTATGGCGAGCTGCTCGACCCCTTCAATGGACTGGGCGACATGAAGCGTCACATTATCCGCACACCGCTCGACCCCGACATCACCTTCAGCGACGACCCGCTGCGCATGATGCGTGCAGTGCGCTTTGCCACGCAGCTCGAGTTCAACATCTTCCCCGACACCTTCGACGCTCTGCGGCGTAACCGCGCACGCATCGAGATTATCTCGCGCGAGCGCATCGCCGACGAGCTGATGAAGATTATGGCAGCCAGGCATCCCTCGCGCGGCTTCATGCTGCTCAACAAGTGTGGCCTGCTCGAGCTTATCTTCCCCGAACTTGCCGCCCTCAGTGGAGTTGACACAGTGAATGGACGCGGCCACAAGGACAACTTTCTCCACACCATGCAGGTGCTCGAGAATGTGGCAGCCAAGAGCGACAAGGTGTGGCTGCGCTGGGCAGCCCTGCTCCACGACATTGCAAAGCCCGTGACGAAGCGCTACGACGAGAAAATAGGCTGGACTTTCCACAACCATAATTTCATTGGCGAGAAGATGATTCCGCGCATCTTCAAGCGCATGAAGCTGCCCATGAACGAGCACATGAAGTATGTGCAGAAGCTCGTGAGCCTCCACATGCGCCCCATCGCACTGGTTGAAGATGAAGTGACCGACTCCGCCGTCCGACGCCTGCTGTTCGACGCCGGCGACGACATCGACGACCTCATGACACTTTGCGAGGCCGACATCACCTCGAAGAATCAGGAAAAGGTGCGCCGATTCCTCGACAACTTCGTGCTCGTGCGCCAGAAGCTCGTGGAGCTGGAGGAGAAGGACCGCGTGCGCTGCTTCCAGCCACCCGTCACCGGCGAGGAGATTATGGCCACCTTCGGCATTGCGCCCTGCCGCGAGATAGGCGTGATAAAAGAGGCGATAAAGAATGCCATTCTCGATGGTGTGATAGCCAACGACTATGCCCAGGCCTACGAGTATATGCTCCTTGAGGCCGAAAAGATAGGGCTCAAACCCATAGCCACAAAAAGTGCGAGCGATATTGAAAACGAAGTGTTTGCCGACGCATGGCAGTCGCCCATAGGCTGGATTTTGGTGAAAGCCACCCACAATGGCGTGTGTGAGTGTTCATTCAGCGACGAGGAGCCGGCACTTGGCTCCTTGCGTGGCAACAACATCACCGACCACGCCCTGAAAGAGCTGCGCGACTACTTCGCCGGAAAGCTGCGCCGTTTCACCGTGCGCCTCGACCTCCCCAAGACCACCGAGTTCCGCTCCAAGGCATGGGCTGCCCTGCAACAAATTCCCTACGGCACCACAGTGAGCTATTCCGAAGAAGCTGCCTTGATGGGCAGCCCCGGCGCGGTCCGCGCCGTAGGCGCCGCCAACGCCAAGAACCCCGTGTGCATCATCGTGCCTTGCCACCGCGTAATCGCAGCCGACGGCTCCCTGGGCGGCTACGCCCCCGGCATCGACCGCAAGCGCTACCTACTCGACCTCGAGCAACACTCACAACGCTGAGCTGCGCGCATATCTCACACCATTGGAACATAAGGACACAGAAAAGGGGGGGGCGACTCAGCACGAGTCGCCCCCCTGAATTATTCAGATTGTAGATTAAGGTTTATATTTTGTGTGAACGAGTATTTCTTCACTATTCTTGCAGAGTGCAATTATTGCTTTCCCGAAGTTGCCACAGTGGGAGCAATCTTCTTAACGAGGCCTTGGAGCACTGTGCCCGGGCCAAGCTCAACAACCTCGGTGAGACCGTCGGCAGCCATGTTTTGCACAATCTGAGTCCACTTCACAGGAGCTGTGAGCTGTGCAATGAGGTTTTCCTTAATCTCGGCCGGGCAAGTGTGAGGCTTTGCGTCAACGTCCTGATAAACCGGGCAGACAGGAGTCTTAAATTCAGCGGCATTGATTGCAGCCTCAAGCTCCTCCTTTGCAGGCTGCATGAGGGGCGAGTGGAATGCGCCACCAACCTTGAGCTTGAGGGCACGCTTTGCACCGGCCTCGAGCATCTTGGGGCAAGCAGCGTCGATGCCAGTCACCGTACCGGAGATTACCACCTGTCCCGGGCAGTTGTAGTTGGCGGGAGCCACCACGTCGTCAATCGAAGCGCAGATTTCCTCAACCTTCTCGTTGGGCAGAGCAAGCACGGCGGCCATTGTAGATGGGGTGATTTCGCAAGCCTTCTGCATAGCCATAGCACGGGTTGCAACGAGCTTCAGTCCCTCCTCAAATGAGAGTGCTCCGGCAGCAACGAGTGCAGAGAACTCACCGAGCGAGTGGCCGGCAACCATGTCGGGCTTAAACTCCTCGCCGAGTGTCTTGGCAAGAATTACGGAGTGGAGGAATATGGCTGGCTGAGTAACTTTAGTCTGCTTCAACTCTTCTTCTGTACCGGCAAACATGATGTCGGTGATGCGGAAACCGAGCACCTCATTAGCCTTCTCAAACATCTCTTTAGCCAAGGCATTGTTGTCGTAGAGGTCCTTGCCCATTCCTACGAATTGTGCGCCTTGTCCGGGGAAAACGAATGCTTTCATAATGTCAAAAGTTTGTGTAAGTGTTCAATATTATTGATTTTATTCGTATAATCTTTCGATGCAGTGCCACAGGCTCTCCGATGGCTTAATGCGCTGCAAAGTTAATCATTATTTGTTACATAGCAGCATTATTTAAGGAAAAATTTCCGTAATTGTGCTGTTTTCGCCTTTGTGGCAGCCATAAGTGGGATTTCCATGCCCCACCGACAGTGTCACACTGCCAGGAGGCAACGTAAGCACATTTTTTCGGCCAAAAGAGTGGCATTGATAAAATTTTTTAGTAATTTTGTGGCTATTAATAACAGAAAAACAAACAACGACTATGACTCTCAACGGCATTCTTGCATTATTCAACATGGGCACAGGCGAGATTATCATCATTGCTATCATCATTTTGCTTCTTTTTGGAGGCCGCAAGATTCCCGAACTGATGCGTGGCATAGGCAAGGGGGTGCGCAACTTCAAAGAAGGGCTCAACGATGTGACCGACGAAATCAACAAGACCGACGTGAAGAAGTGAGCTTTTTCGGGATGTGACATCTTCACCTATGCTTCTGCTTTTATAACCGACTATGGAGAAGAGCGACGGTAATGCCCAGGAAATGTCGTTCTGGGGGCATCTTGACGCACTGCGTGCGGTGCTGTGGAAAGCGGCTGTGGTGCTTGTGGGCGCTGCGGCAGGACTTTTTGCCGTTATGCCCGACCTTTTCGACAGCGTGATTCTCGCTCCGTGCCGTGGCGACTTTGTGCTCTACCGCCTCTTTGCTTGGGTCACTGCGCAGTTTCCCTCGCTTCAGCAATTCTCCACCGAGGACTTCAGCGTGCAGCTAATCAACATTCAGCTCGCGTCGCAATTCTTCATACACATGTCCACATCGTTCTGGATGGCTCTGGTGCTCACATTCCCGGTGCTTATCTACTTGCTGTGGACCTTCATTCGCCCGGCTCTCTATCCTCACGAGCGGCGAGGCATAAGCGCGGCGTTCCTCTTTGGCACCGCCATGTTCTATATTGGTGTGGCAGTGGGGTACTTTGTGGTGTTCCCGGTGACGCTGCGATTCCTCGCCGACTATCAGGTGAGCGCAATGATTCCCAACCAGATTTCGCTCGACTCCTACATGGACACTTTTGTGGGGATGCTGCTCGTGATGGGGCTGGTGTTTGAGCTGCCACTCGTGGCGTTCACGCTGAGTGCGATTGGCATTCTGCACCGCGGCATCTTGCGCCTCTACCGCCGTCACGCCATAGTGGCCCTTATGGTGGCCGCTGCCGTAATCACCCCCACCGGCGACCCTTTCACACTGATGATTGTGTTCACCCCACTCTACCTTCTCTATGAGCTGAGCATCCTCATTATCAAGCCTGCCCCAGCCAAATAATGGGCCTCGCAGCCAATAATCCCCTAAAAAGTAGCCGTTTTTAATAAATATTTTTAGTATTTCATCGATAATTAGGAAATCTTGTGTATATTTGCAAAAAACACACTGCAAGACATTAAAAAAAGCAACCGATTATAATTACACAATTTATCAAATTTACAAATTATCTATTATGAAGAATTTCTACTCATTGGCAGCAGCCGCATTGCTGCTCCCGGCAAGTGCAATGGCCACCGAAGGCCTCAACATTGAAGGCACTACCATGCTCTTCGACAAGAACATCTCGGAGTATTATGCTACCGACTTCCGCACCACCCACGTTTCGCTCGCAGCTTGCGGCGAGGCTCTCGTGCTCAACTTCGGTGATGGCACCACTCCCATCGTCATCAATCCGCAAACAGGCGAGAAGCTGGGCGAAATCAACCTTGGCTCGGCCGATGCCTCCGGCTCTGTGGCATCTGACTGCGCCGGCAACATGCTCATCTGCAACTTCAGCGCCAGCGGCTCCACCTTCAAGGTGTGGAAGACCTCGTCGGCGACTGCCGAGCCTGTTGAGATTATCTCTCTTGACCACAACACCAGCCTCGACCTTGGAGCACGCCTCCACGTGCAGGGCGACATCAATGGCGATGCACAGATTGTTGCCACAATGACAGGCCTTTATGCAAAGCACATCTATCGCTGGACCGTGACCGGCGGCGTGATTGGCGACCCTGAGCTTGTGGCTCTCGAAGGTGTGGGCGAGTGGTATCAGGGCAGCAGCAACGCCAAGGCTATCGCTCACTCGGCCAAGCCTGCCGACGGCTACTATGTGGGCCACTACCAGAGCGGCGTGGATGAGTTCTACTTTGTGAACGGTGAGACTCTCACTGCCACCAACTTCGTGAAGGAAGACGGTAGCAGCAACTGGGCTTTCGCTCCCAATGCCGGCGACTCGCGTGCATTCAATGGAAGAAACTACACCGCAGTGCTTGAGCTTAGCTACTTCACCGGATGGGCTATTTCGTCGTATGCGTATATCTACGACACCACCGACCCTACTGCTCTCACGGGATCGATTGCCGAAAATGCACTCAAAGAAATCGAGATGACAGTGCATGAAGCCGTCGAAGGCGCCAATGCTGCCGAAATGGTGCTGGATGCAAATTGCAACCCCACCGACGACGTGCTTCTCTTCCCCTACGGCGACAACCTGCTTGCCTATTTCGTGACTACTTCCGACCTCGACCTCGTGGGTTATGCAATTCCCGCTGCCGGCAGTGGCGTGAATGACGCTGTGGCTGCCAAGGGACTCCGCGCCTACGGCACGAAGGGTGCTATCGTGGTTGAGAACAATGGCGCAACGGTTGAGGTGTTCAACGCTGCCGGCGCTGCCGTGGCTCGCACCCGCGATTCTCAAATCAACGTTGCTCCCGGCCTATACATCGTGAAGGTGGCCGGAAACTCTCAGAAGGTGCTCGTGAAGTAACTCGCATTTCATCATAATCACACATAACTACAAGGGGCTGTGCCGCATCACTCGGCACGGCTCCTTGCGCTTTCACTGGCAATGACACAGAAATGTGAAATGATTGTCACACCGCTGTGATAACTTGTACCGACCTTTGCGGCGAAAAAAAACAATAACCGCAAATTGATGAAACGAATAATTGCTATGATTCTTCTTGCTGCCGCAGCCACAACGGCTCACGCAGCGGTGATAAAAGGGAAAGTGACCGACACAAGCAATGAGCCGCTCATTGGAGCGACCGTGAGAATTGAAAATTCCACTACGACCACCACCACCGATGCCGATGGGACCTTCGAGCTGCCCGGCCTGAGCAACGGTGAGGTGACTGTGGTGACCGAATACGTGTTTTATGAAGCAGCACGCCGGGTGGTGAAGCTCGACCGCACTGCCACCGTCGATTTCGTGCTCAAGCCCGAGAGCAGGCAGCTCGGTGAGGTGGTGGTGACGCGCGAGGTGAAGCGCAACACCGAAGGCTCCATCGTAGGCTTGCAGCGCAGCAGCCTCGTGGTGATGGCAGGCATCTCGGCACAGCAGATTTCGCGCACGCAGGACAGCAACGCCTCGGAGGTGATACGCCGAATTCCGGGAATAAGCATCATCGACGACAAATTTGTGATGGTGCGCGGACTGTCGCAGCGTTATAATAATGTGTGGATCAACCGCAGCGCCGTGCCCAGCAGCGAGGCCGACTCGCGTGCTTTCTCCTTCGACATTATACCCTCGTCGCAGCTCGACAACATGCTCATCGTGAAGTCGCCCTCGCCCGAATATCCTGCCGACTTCACCGGCGGCTTCGTGCTTATCAACACCAAGGACGTGCCCGATGTGAACTCGGCCCGTATTGCTATAAGCGCCAATGTGAACGACGCCACACACTTTGCCTCGTTCTTCCACGGAAAGGGCAGCGGCACCGACTTCCTGGGCTTCGACAATGGCCTGCGCAGCCTGCGTGGCGGCATTCACGCCCCGCTCACTCCCATTGCCGGCGAGGGCACTGTGGATCTTCTGCGCAACGGCCTCAACAACGACTGGCGTGTGCGCAAGTCAACTCCCATTGCCGACCTGGGGTTCAACGCAGAGCTCGGTCGCCGCTTCACTGCCGACGACGGACGCTCGCTCGCCCTCATCGCCTCGCTCAACTACAGCAACAGCCGCCGCGCCTACACCGACATGGAGAACTCCCTCTTTGGCGCCTACGACACGCGCAACGACCGCTCGGTGTATTTGCGCCACAGCACCGACAACCAGTATAACTCCTATGCCCGCCTCGGCGCAATGCTGAATATCGCCTATGTGAGCGCTTCGGGTGCCAGCCGCATTGAGCTGAAGAACATCTTCAACCAGCTTGGCCGCGACCGCTACACCACCCGCGCCGGCGTGAACTCGCAGAGCGACAACTTCGAGAGCGCCGAATACTACTACCTGAGCCGCAGCACCTACAGCGGTCAGCTCACCGGCCGTCACTCCCTGGGCACCGATGAGCGCAAGATTGACTGGAGCGCCGGATATGCCTACGCCAACAACTACATGCCCGACCGTCGCCGCTACACCGTGAGCGATGCCTGGGAGCCCGGCGTGATGGCTCTCACAAGGCTCAACGACATTGAGCGTGAGTTTACAAAGCTCGATGAGCACATAGCCTCGGCCGGACTCAACTTCACCGACCGCTACGCCTTAATCAACTCACAGATAACACTCCGTGCCGGTGCCTACTCAGAGTATCGCTCCCGCACCTACGACACACGCTCCTTTATCTATGCTCACAACCCCTCGGCGAGCGCACTGCCCACCGACTTCCAGTATCTGAGCGTGGCCGATGAGCTGCTCACCGATGCCAACTATGGCGCCGACAAGCTCTACATGCTCGAAACCGTGCGCTGGACCAACAACTACCGCGGCCGCAACCTGCTCGCTGCCGGATATGTGTCGGGACACTTCGCATGGGGGCAGCTAAATGTGCTTGCCGGTGTGCGCTTCGAGCACAACCGCATGGAGCTTATTCGCAACTCCCGCGACACTGAGCGCAGCGAATACAGCACCTACTATCCCGGCAACGACTTCTTCCCCTCGGTCAACGTGAGCTACGACATCAACCCATGCCACAAAGTGCGTGTGGCCTACGGCCGCTCGGTTAACCGCGCCGAGTTTCGCGAGGTGGCTCCCTCGGTGTTCTACGACTTCGACCTCGCCAGCAACGTGCAGGGCAACTACGCCCTGAAATCGGCCTACATCGACAACGTCGACCTCGGATATGAGTTCTATCCCGCCCAGGGCGAGCTCGTTGCGGTGTCGCTCTTCTACAAGAACTTCAAGAACCCCATTGAGTGGACCTACACCGTGAATGGCGGCACCGACCTCACTTATTCCTATGTGAACGCCGCCGGGGCCGACAACTATGGCGTGGAAATCGACGTGAAGAAGTCGCTCGGCTTCATTGGCTTGCCCAATTTCAGCCTCAATGCCAATTGCGCCTTCATTCACAGCAAGGTGCGCTTCGCTCCCGGCGCAAAGGAGAAGGACCGCGCCATGCAGGGCCAGTCGCCCTACATCGTGAACCTGGGCCTCTTCTACCGCAGCAATCCCCTCTCGCTCAATGCCTCGGTTCTCTACAACCGCATTGGCAAGCGCATTGTGGGAGTGGGACGCAGCATGGGAACCAGCGAGAACACGGTGAATATCCCCGACAGCTACGAGATGCCGCGCAACACCATCGACATCAACCTCGGCAAAGAGCTGGGCAAGCACTTCGAGGTGAAGCTCTCGGCTCGCAACGTGCTCAATGAGAATGTGTGCTACAAGCAATTCCTCGAGACCGGACACGGCACTGTTGAGGAGGTGACTCGCCGCTACCGCCCGGGCCGCAACTTCTCAATCTCGGCTGGATATAAATTCTGACAAATTATAAATGTTTTTCACTAACGACAATAACAAATAATCGATTTAAGTATGAAAATGGTAAAGAAGATTTTGGTTTATGCTTTTGCCGGAGCTATATCGGCAGTGGCTGTATCGTGCAGCGATGACGACAAGAACGAGCCCCAGCCCCAGGAGGCCTATGAGTGGGGCACAAATGGCGGACTGAAGAGCTGCAATCACCTCCTCTTCAACGCCGATGGCACCGAGAACGCCGCAGGCACCGTGATTGGCAATGGCGACAAGGAGTTTGTGTTCACCGGCAAGCAGACACTCAAGAAGGGTACCTATCTGCTCAAGGGCTGGGTGTATGTGGCCGAGGGTGCTGAGCTCACTCTTGAGCCGGGCACTGTGATTCGTGGCGAGAAGCAGTCGATGGCATCGCTCATCGTGGAGCGTGGCGGCAAGCTCATCGCTCAGGGTACTGCTCAGGAGCCTATCGTGTTCACCTCGGCCGAGGCCAAGGGAAACCGCAAGCCCGGCGACTGGGGCGGCGTGATTATCTGCGGTAAGGCTCACAACAACCAGCGCGATGATATGCAGATTGAGGGTGGCCCGCGCTCGCACCATGGCG
This sequence comes from Bacteroidales bacterium, assembly GCA_029219425.1. Taxonomy (GTDB): domain Bacteria; phylum Bacteroidota; class Bacteroidia; order Bacteroidales; family Muribaculaceae; genus CALZFJ01. Next base: position 18,979 of record JAQXTJ010000129.1, on the reverse strand, counting down.
GCAACGACGATGCCGACAACTCGGGCGTGCTCAGCTATGTGCGCATTGAGTTTGCAGGCTATCCTTTCCAGGAGAACAAGGAAATCAACGGCCTCACTCTTGGCTCGGTGGGCTCGGGCACTAAGCTCGACCACATTCAGGTTTCTTTCTCCAACGACGACTCCTTTGAGTGGTTTGGCGGCACAGTGAGCTGCTCGCACCTCGTGGCCTACAAGGGCTGGGACGACGACTTCGACACCGACAATGGCTTCAGCGGCAAGGTGCAGTTTGGACTCGCCATGCGTGATCCCCGCATCGCCGACACCTCGCAATCTAATGGCTTTGAGAGCGACAACTGCGCCGATGGTGCCGACGTTGATCCCCACACCACTTGCGTCTTCAGCAACATCACTTTCGTAGGCCCTAATGGTCGCGATGGCTTCGTAAACTCCAAGGACTACATCAACGCCGGCAGCTATAACCCCAACAACGGCTCTGCCCTGGGCAAGTTCCAGTCGGCAATGCAGGTGCGCCGCTCGAGCCGCCTGAGCTGCTTCAACTCGCTCGCTGTGGGCTTCCCCATTGGTCTTATCATCGACGGTGAGAAAGGCGACACCCCCGACGCTGCACGTGCCGGCAAGCTCAAGATTAGCAATGTGTGGTTTGCTGGAATGGACGTGATTGGCTCCGATGCCAACAAAATCTACGAAGATGTGCTCTATGATGCCACCGCCAAGGCTGTAATCGACGCTAATCAGTCCTCATTCTCTCACACATTCTTCATGGCTCAGGAGGGCAATAAGAACCTTGCCGACGCTGCCGAGCTTCTGCTCACCGACGCTGCCGGAGCAGGCGCAGCCTATATGCCTCAGGCCGGAAGCAAGCTCATCGGCGCAGCATCCTTTACCGACGCCCTCCTCAATGGCGTGAAGCCCGTGAACTACATTGGTGCTTTCGCCGCCGGCGACAACTGGATGGACGGCTGGACAAACTTCGACCCCAACAATGCTGACTATTAACCTTCACCATATTTGGGTGAAATGTTACTCCATTGTTATAAGCGTGTAACATTAACGCGGTAAATTTGCAGCGTGTAGAGGCAGATGGAGTGGTTGATAAGCGTCACACATACTATTCCCAGCTCCCTTTCCTCAATACACACATCAATTAAAACTCGACATTTAATTGACTGTAAAATATCGTTTATGCACGAAGTCCTTCGCAGTGATGCGAGGGACTTTTAGTTTCTTGTCGGCAGTGTGCCTTAAATATATTTTTCGCGCTCTGCTTTCGATTTGCAAAAATTTGTGCTAATTTTGCCGAAAATAACACCAATTAATGACCGAAGAGATTGAAATGCTACAAATAAAGGATACTCTCGTGAGCCTCGACATCGTGGAGCGTTTTTTCATCTGCGACCTCGACAAGTGCCTGGGCGAATGTTGCATTGAGGGCGATGCCGGCGCTCCTATCACCGAGCAGGAATATGATAAGCTGAAGGAAATTCTGCCCATAGTGTGGCACGACCTTATGCCTCAGGCTCGCGAGGTGATTGCCGAGCGCGGTGTGGGATATGTGGATGAGGAGGGCGACCTGGTGACGCAGATTGTGGATGGCCGCAACTGTGTGTTCACCTGCTATGGCGAGGGCGGAATGTGCCAGTGTGCCATAGAGAAAGCCTACCGCGAGGGGCGCACCGACTTCTACAAGCCGATTTCGTGCCACCTCTATCCGCTGCGCCTGCAGCAGCTCTCGCACTATGTGGCGGTTAACTTCCACCGCTGGAAGATATGCAAGGCCGCCGAGGTGCTTGGGCGCGCCAAGGGAGTGAGAGTGTACCAGTTCCTCAAGGAGCCGCTCGTGCGCCGCTTCGGCGAGGAGTGGTATGCCGAGCTCGAAGAGGCGTGCCGCCTTTATCTTGAGGAATATGGCAAATAGCCTTTCTGCGAGGCAAAATATCACAACATAGAGTGGAAAGATAAATTTTTGGCTCTCTGCTTTCGATTTACACAAATTTATAGTAATTTTGCAACAAATATTAAAATACTACAATATGATGAAACATGTAGATCGCTTACTTGCCGAGAAATTACTTAGTATCAGTGCCATTCAGCTTCAGCCCGAGATTCCCTTTGTGTGGTCGTCGGGATGGAACTCTCCAATTTATACAGACAACCGCAAGACCCTTTCCTATCCCGAGGTGCGCAACTTCATCAAGGTGGAGCTTTGCCGAATCGTGCTGGAGAACTTCAAGGATGTGGATGTGATTGCCGGAGTTGCCACAGGAGCAATCGCCCAGGGTGCGCTGGTTGCCGACTCACTGGGACTGCCCTACATATATGTGCGCTCAAGCCCCAAGGACCACGGGCTGGAGAATCTCATTGAAGGCAACCTGAAGGCCGGACAGCGCGTAGTGGTTATTGAGGACCTGGTTTCGACTGGCGGCAGCAGCCTTAAGGCTTGCGAGGCGATACGCAATGCCGGTGCCGAGGTGGCCGGCATGGCTGCCATCTTCACCTACGAGTTCCCCATTGCAACCCGCAAATTCAAGGAGGCTGGCGTGGAGCTCCGCACCATCAGCAACTACTCTTCGATGCTCGAGGCTGCACTCGAAATCAACTACATCAAGGAGAGCGACATCGACACACTGAAGGAGTGGCGCAAGGATCCGGCCAACTGGGTTCCGGCCAGAAACGACCAGGCTGAGTAAGCCTGTGCAGGCCTCACCCTGCAAGTGTGCGCGTGCACACGAGGGCAAGTATTATTTTTTTTACTTAAAACCCAATAACTGACACATGGATTCTTTCAAGAGCGATGTGGTGAAAATAAATCACTGCATAGACAAGGTTTATGCCAAGTTGTCAACGCCTTCGAGCTTCAAGAACATAGCCAACATTGCGGCACTGCCCGAGGATGTGAAGCAGAGAATCGGCGAGATTGAATTTGGCGACGACAGCATTGCATTCAATGCCAACCCGATTGGCAAGGTAGAGCTACGGGTGGTGGAACGCGAAGAGCCAGGCCGCATTGTGATGCAGGCTGTGCAGCTTCCCATTCCGCTAAAAGTGATATTCAGCCTTAGCGATGCCGGCAACGACACTACCGAAGCCGTTGTAGATATACAAGTGGAGCTCAACATGTTTATCCGCCCCATGGTGCAGCAACCGCTCACCGATGGAGCCAAGAAATTTGGCGAGCTGCTTGCCATGCTACCCTACGACGCAATGTGATTGCGGCGCGGCGTGGGCAATCCTGCCCCACAGCATCATCACAGCAAAAAAGAGAGAGGCTACTTCAAGGCCTCTCTCTCTTTTTTTACCTGATTTCAAATTCTACACAGACCGGCTTAGCCAATGAGGTTGCGACCGGTCATCTCCTTGGGCTGCTCGATGCCCATGATGTGGAGCAGTGTGGGAGCCACGTCGGCAAGAATGCCGTTGGCAATCTTGGCGTTCTTGTTGTCGGTGACATATACGCAAGGCACGGGGTTGAGTGAGTGGGCGGTGTTGGGCGTACCGTCCTCGTTCAAGGCATTGTCGGCATTGCCGTGGTCGGCGATGATAATCACCTCATATCCGTGAGCCTTAGCGGCCTCAACGGTAGCGTTCACGCAGTTATCCACGGCCACCACAGCCTTCTCGATAGCCTCATACACGCCGGTGTGTCCCACCATGTCGCCGTTGGCATAGTTCACCACGATGAAGTCGTAGTTCTCAGTGGCTATAGCCTCCACGAGCTTGTCCTTCACCTCGTAGGCGCTCATTTCGGGCTTGAGGTCGTAGGTTGCCACCTTGGGCGAAGCCACGAGGATTCGGTCCTCACCCTCATAGGGAGTCTCGCGACCGCCATTGAAGAAGAAAGTGACGTGGGCATATTTCTCTGTCTCGGCGATGTGCAACTGCTTCTTTCCGAGCGACGACAGATACTCGCCGAGAGTGTTTTGCACGTTCTCCTTGTCGAAGAGGATGTGCACTCCGCGGAATGATGCGTCGTAGGGAGTCATGCAGTAGTATTGCAGATTCTTTATTGTGTTCATGCCGGCTTCGGGCATATCCTGCTGAGTGAGCACCATGGTGATTTCCTTGGCGCGGTCGTTGCGGTAGTTGAAGAAGATAACCACATCGCCTTCCTTGATGCGTCCATCGACGGCAGAATTGACGATAGGCAGCACAAACTCATCGGTCACGCCATTGTCGTAGGACTTCTGCATAGCAGCCACCATGTCGTCGGCCTTCTCACCCTCACCGTTCACGAGCTGGTCGTAGGCCACCTTCACGCGCTCCCAGCGCTTGTCGCGGTCCATGGCGTAGTAGCGGCCAATGATAGATGCGATCTTGCCTGTAGTCTTGTCGCAGTGAGCCTGGAGCTGCTCAATGAATCCCTTTCCGCTCTTGGGGTCGGTGTCGCGGCCGTCCATGAAGCAGTGGATGAACACATCGCTAAGCTCATATTTCTTGGCAATGTAGCACAGGGCAAGGATGTGCTCAAACGAGCTGTGCACACCTCCTGTGGATGTGAGCCCCATGAAGTGCATGCCCTTTCCATTTGCCTTGGCGTAGGAAAATGCGGCCTTCACCTCGGGGTTGTCGAGGATAGAGCCGTCCTTAATCGACTTGTTGATTTTCACGAGGTCCTGATAGAGCACACGGCCTGCACCGATATTGAGGTGTCCCACCTCAGAGTTGCCCATCTGTCCATCGGGGAGACCCACATTCTCACCGCTTGCCTGAAGCTGCGAGTTGGGATAGTTGGCAATGAGGCTGTCCCAGTAGGGAGTAGGAGTTGCAGAAATCACATCGGCCTTGGTATGGTTGCCAATACCCCAGCCGTCAAGAATCATCAATAAAGCTTTTTTACCCATAATAAATATATTGAATTTTGTTTCGATTATTCTTTCTACACGTTTCGGTGCGAAAACGCACAACCGCTTTCGGCACTGCAAATTTACGATAAAAACCTGAGATTTTGGCGATAAGATGAAAAAACTTTTTTTTGCCTATGCAACGAGCAACAATGAGAGTGTGAAAGAGCAAGGGCACTCCATCTCAGGCCGAAGCCATTTCCGCTCACGGCCGACAAAGCTACTGCTGCAAGCGGGGAGGGAGCGGACTACCAGTGGTTGTAGTGAATGCGCGAGGAATCCCACTTGTCCTTTGGAGTGACATCGCCGGCAGGATAACCGACGGGCACAATGCAGAGCGGGATTATGTGCTGGGGCAGGTTGAGGATTTCGCTGCACACCTTCACGCGGTCGGCTCCAGGATACACGCCGGTCCACACGGCGCCAAGGCCTTGCGCTGTGGCTGCAAGGAGGAGATTCTCGGTGGCTGCCGAGGCATCTTGTATCCAGAAATCGCGTCCTGAGCCTTCGAGGGCCTTGCTCATGTCGCCGCAGACCACAATTGCGAGCTGCGCCTTTGCCGCCATTCGCGAACCGCGCAGAGTGTCGGCGATAGCTTTGAGCTTAGCGCGGTCGTTCACCACCACGAAAGCCCATGGACGTGAGTCGCGTGCAGTGGGAGCGGCCATTGCGGCACGCAGGAGCGCCTCCACCTTTTCGGTCTCCACAGGGCGGTCGTCGTAGGCTCGCACGCTGGTGCGCTGCGCAATCACGTCGAGAGCCGTGGCAGCATCGGTGGCTTGCGGCTGGGCTGCCGTTTCCTTCTTTGCAATAGTAAGCTCGATGGCAAGTATAACCACTGCCAGAGCAAGGACGAGATTCAATAACTTTGATGTCATAGTTATAAGTGTTTTGTTTGATTATTATCGTGAATAACAGTGAGTTATTTTGTGGATTGGGAGAATTTGAGCAAAGAGCCTGTGGGACACACAAAGCGACAATAGGGCCTGGGAGTGAACACCGACAGCAGCACGAATGCACCGGCCATTGCCAGCACCACAGGCGATGCCTGACCCAGCATGAACGCACTGAAGGCTTCATAGTCCATGAGGTCGAAGCCGGCTCCAATCGCCATCACCAGCAGCAAAGCCATCCACAAAGCCTCCCTGAAACCATTGAGCCACTTGAGCAACGCAGCCGACGGCTGCCACTTGCGCTTGCGTGCCACACCGGCAAGCTCCTGAAGCGAGCCAAGCGGACACACATGGTTGCAATAGTGGCCGGGCTTGCCAAAGAATGGCAGCACAAAGGCCACAAGCAGCAGCACTACAGGGACAATGCCCGTAGCAAAATCGAACCCATTGGAGAAGGCATTCACCATCAGTGAGAGTGAAATGAAACTGTGGCTCCACAACCCTATCACCACCACATTCACTACAAGCCGTGCAAGCCGTGCCACGCGGCTGTGAAAGAAGAAAGGCAACACCACACTGCAAGCTATGGCAAGGAGGGTGACGAGCAGCTTCCACGAAAAGACTCCCGAAAGAGGCGATGGCTGCGAGCTGGCATAGTGGGCCAGCGTGAGGCGCACCGTCTTTATCACCGCCGAGGAGGTGTAGGTGGCGCCACTCACGGCATCCACATCGGCATTTATCGCCTCGGCGACGGTGAGCCCATTCCAGCGGTCGAAAAGCCCATTATCGACCACCGAGCGCATGAAGCGCGGGCTCTCGTCGTTGGCAAGCGGCTTCACTGAGGCGATGCGCCGGTCAACGATACTTATTTCCACAGGCGTGGCGCCTGCATAGCCAATCACCTTGTCGGCAACGCCCACCGACGACACCACGGCAGTGTCGGCCAAAGTAGCCACCATTACTGCGGCAGGAGTGGCAGGAGCTTCGGCCCCAAACACATGCCCGGCCAGCTTGCCATTCTTGCTCACCGCAATGGCAGCGAGCAGCAGTGCGCAAGTGATGAAGTGGAGGAAATGATGGATAAAAGCAGAATATTTCATAGCAAAAGTGAAATTTTAGTGCGAAATTAATTAGAAAATCCCGATTCCCAAGAGCCAATTCTGCTAAAAAATCACAAATCGGCTCATATCCACCGCCGCCATCGTGACCCCACTGCAATGACTCCGCACGCCTCAACAGCCTTGTGGCGAAAAAACTTTTTTTGGCACTCTGCTTTCGATTTACGCAAATTATGTGTAAATTTGCACAATTGTATCATTGAAAATATGGCAGAAGAACTCGACGACAATATTTTTCCCAACGATGCGCCCGATGCTCCGGGCGACTATAACAGGCTGGTGACTCTTGAGGCTCTTGAGCACATACGCCGCAGGCCGGGTATGTACATTGGCAAGCTGGGCGATGGCTCGCAGAGCGATGATGGCATATATGTGCTGCTGAAGGAGGTGCTCGACAACGCAATCGACGAGCACGCTGCCGGCTTTGGCACCGTGATAGAGGTGGATGTGGCCGACGGTGTGGTGAAAGTGCGCGACCACGGCCGTGGCATACCGCTTGGCGACGTCACTAAGGCAGCCTCGGTGATGAACACCAGCGGCAAATTCGATACCGAGAGCTACAAGAGTTCGGTGGGACTCAACGGCGTGGGACTGAAAGCAACCAACGCCCTGTCGAGCCACTTCTTCGTGCAGGCGTTCCGCGACGGGCAATGTGCCTCGGCCACCTTCGAGAAAGGCAAGCTGGTGAGCGAAAGCGGCATAGTGGATGCACCCGAGGGAATGGAGAATGGCACGCTGGTGCAATTTGAGCCTGACAATGAAATCTTCACCAACTACTCCTATCACGAGGATTTCATTGAGATGATGATTAAGAACTATTCGTTTCTCAACACCGGGCTGACACTCATCTACAACGGCAAGAAATACCACTCTCGCCGCGGACTCGAAGACCTGGTGAACGAATATATGACCACCGACCCACTCTATCCTCTCATCCACTTCAAGGACAAGGACATTGAGCTGGTTATCACCCACACCGCCCAATATGGCGAGGAATTCTATTCATTCGTGAACGGACAGCACACCACGCAGGGCGGCACGCATCAGTCGGCCTTCCGCGAGGCTCTGTCGCGCACTATTAAGGAGTTTTTCGCAAAAAACTTTGAGTATTCCGACATTCGCAACGGCATAGTAGCCGCCATAAGCATAAAGGTGGTGGAGCCCATCTTTGAGTCGCAGACCAAGATTAAGCTTGGCAGCACGTTGATGTGGGACGGCGGCCCCACGGTGTATAAGTTTATCAACGACTTCGTGAAGAAAGAGCTTGATAACTACTTGCACCGCGAGCCAAATGTGGCCGAAGTGATGCTGCGCAAGATTCAGGAGAGCGAGAAAGAGCGCAAGGCGATAGCCGGAGTGACCAAGCAGGCTCGTGAGCGGGCCAAGAAGGTGGCCCTGCACAACCGCAAGCTGCGCGACTGCCAGGTGCACTACAACGACGCCAAGGGCGACAAGCGCAACCAGACGATGATTTTCATCACCGAGGGCGACTCGGCAAGCGGCTCAATAACCAAGATTCGCGATGTGGAAACGCAGGCTGTGTTCTCGCTGCGCGGCAAGCCGCTCAACTCTTTCGGTATGCCACAGAAGGTGGTGTATCAGAATGAGGAGTTCAACTTGCTTCAGGCCGCACTCAACATTGAGGGCGGTATCGACGAGCTTCGCTACAACAAGGTGATTATTGCCACCGATGCCGATGTGGATGGAATGCACATTCGCTTGCTGATGATTACTTTCCTGCTCCAGTTCTTCCCCGAGCTGGTGAAGACGGGACATGTGTATATACTCCAGACGCCGCTCTTCCGCGTGCGCAACAAGAAGGAAGCCCGCCGCAAGTCGCGAGCCGGGAAGAAGGGTGGCGAGAAGGCCGAGACCTACTACTGCTACACCGATGAGGAAAGAATACGCGCCATCAACAAGCTGGGAGCGGATGCCGAAATCACCCGATTCAAGGGACTTGGAGAGATCGACCCCGAGGAGTTCAAGGACTTCATAGGGCCAAATATGCGTCTCGACCGCGTGTCGCTGCGCAAGGAGGATGCAGTGAAGGAGATGCTGGCGTTCTACATGGGCAAGAACACTATGGAGCGACAGAACTTCATTATCGACAACCTGGTGATTGAAACAGAGGAAGATATCACGAAATAAGATATTAGATATCAGATATTACTGGAAGATGACTGAAAAAGGAACGAAGATGGACGCAGGACGCCGGGTGGCAATGTTTCCCGGGTCGTTCGACCCATTCACCATTGGGCACGAGTCGATAGTGGAGAGGGCTTTGCCGCTCTTCGACGAGATAGTGATTGCCATAGGCGTGAACTACAATAAGCAGACTTTGACCTCTGCCGAGGAGCGCGTGGCATGGATTCAGGGTATTTTCCGCGACGAACCACGAGTGCGCGTGATACACTACAGCGGTCTCACCGTAGATGCCGCCCGAGAGTGTGGCGCAAGCTACATTATTCGTGGTGTGCGCATGGTGCAGGACTTTGAGTATGAGAAGAACATTGCCGAGACCAACCGTGCCCTATCGGGCATTGAAACGGTGCTTCTCTACACCCTGCCGGAATATGGGCACATAAGCTCCACCATAGTGCGCGAGCTTGTGAAGTGGGGCCACGACGTGTCGGCGTTTCTGCCGCGCCACTGCGACCCAGCCCTCATCCCCTCCACCTGGAAGGTGGAAAAATAGGCTTTTCAGCGTAAGTATTCATTCCATAGAAGAATCTATATCTTAAAGGGTACATTTTTTAGCAACAAAAAAAATGAAATATGAGAAAAGGTTTATTATTTCTGATTGTATTAGGCACTGCAATGCTGACGGCAATGAGCGTTTCGGGACAGAAGCAGCTCAAAAAGCTCATCAATGCTGAGTTTGCCATAAGCCAGTTCTATGTGGATTCGGTGAGCGACGACCGCCTCGTGGAAGATGCAATAAAGGGAATGCTCGACAAGCTCGACCCCCACTCCTCCTACACTAATGCCGAAGAGACAAAGGACCTTGAGGAACCGCTGCAAGGCAACTTCAGCGGCATAGGCATCCAGTTCCAGATGAAGGAGGACACTCTATATGTGATACAGACCATAGTGGGAGGCCCGTCGGAGCGACTTGGCATCCTTGCCGGCGACCGCATAGTGGAAGTGAACGACACTGCCATAGCCGGAGTGAAGATGAAGAACAGCGACATTATGAAGCGTCTGCGCGGCCCCAAGGGCACCACAGTGCGCGTGAAGGTGCTTCGCCGCAATGTGCCCGACCTCATAGAGTTTCGCATTGTGCGCGACGACATCCCCCTCTTCAGCATCGACGCAGCCTACATGGCCGACAAAATCACCGGCTACATTCGCATAAGCCGCTTTGCGGAGAAAACCTACTCCGAATTTACCGACGCTGTGAAGAAACTCAAGAAGCAGGGTATGAAGCAGATTATCGTTGACCTCTGCGACAATGGCGGTGGATACCTGCAAATCGCCACCCAGCTCGCCAATGAGTTTCTCGCACCAGGGCAGAATATAGTTTACACTCAGGGACGCAACTCCCCTCGCAACGACTTCCATGCCAAGGGCGGCGGTGCGCTGCGCGACATGAAGGCTGTGTTCATGGTGAACCAGTACTCGGCATCGGCAAGCGAGATTCTATCGGGTGCCATTCAGGACTGGGACCGTGGTGTGATTGTGGGCCGTCGCACTTTCGGCAAGGGACTGGTGCAACGCCCCATACGCTTCGACGACGGCTCTATGATGCGCCTCACCATTGCCCGCTACTACACTCCCTCGGGACGCTGCATACAGAAGCCCTACGAGGCCGGCAACAAGAAGGGCTATGACGAGGACATCTACAACCGCTACAAGGATGGCGAGCTGGCTCATGCCGACAGTATCCACTTTGCCGACTCGCTGCGCCACACCACCCTGCAGGCCCATCGCACCATTTATGGCGGCGGTGGAATCATGCCCGATGTGTTTGTGCCTCTCGACACTACCGAATACACCAAATACTACCGCGAGCTTATGGCTAAGGGTATTATCAACCGGTATGTTATCTCCTACATTGACCAAAACCGTAAGCCGCTGCTCAAGCAATGGAAGACGGTGGAGGACTTCGACAAGGGTTTCAATGTGACCGACGACATGATTGCCGACCTGTGCCGGCTTGGCGTGACCGACAGCGTGAAAATCAATGAGGAGGAACTTGCCAGGAGCCGCGAATTGCTTCGCAACGTGGCCAAGGCTCTTATTGCCCGCGATGCATATACCGACCAGGCGGCTTTCTATGTGGTGAACAACCACCGCAATCCCATCTTCCGCCGTGCCCTGGAGATTATCAACGATGATAAGCAATACCTCAACCTGTTATTAGTGAGGAGTGAGGAGTGAGGAGTTGGCTCATTGACTCGAAAAGAAAACATTAGTTTATATATAAAACAAAGAAAATGAACGTAGCAATCGTTGGCGCAAGTGGCGCCGTAGGTCAGGAGTTCCTCCGCGTGCTCGAGGAGCAGAATTTTCCTATCGATGAGCTTTCTCTTTTTGGCTCATCGCGCAGTGCGGGAACTTCCTATACCTTTCGTGGGAAAGAGATTAAAGTGAAAGAACTGAAGCACAACGACGACTTCCGCGGTATCGACATCGCCTTCACTTCGGCCGGTGCCGGCACTTCGAAGGAGTTTGCCGAAACCATCACCAAGCATGGAGCTATCATGATTGACAACTCCAGCGCATTCCGCATGGACGAGGATGTGCCTCTTGTGGTGCCCGAGGTGAATGGAGCCGATGCTTTGTGCACACCGCGCAACATTATCGCCAACCCCAACTGCACCACCATACAGATGGTTGTTGCCCTGAAGCCAATCAACGACATTTCCAAGATTAAGCGCGTGCATGTGGCAACCTATCAGGCCGCAAGCGGTGCCGGCGCCCAGGCCATGGCAGAGCTTCAGCAGCAATATGTGGACATTGCAGCCGGCAAGGAAGCGAAGGTGGAGAAGTTTGCCTATCAGCTTGCCTACAACGTGATTCCTCACATCGACGTGCTCCAGGACAATGGCTACACCAAGGAGGAGATGAAGATGTTCAATGAAACGCGCAAGATTATGCACGAGCCTGAGATATGCACCAGCGCAATGTGCGTTCGCGTGCCTGTGCTGCGAGCCCACAGCGAGGCTGTGTGGGTGGAAACGGAGCGCCCCATCAGCGTGGAAGAGGCCCGCGAGGCATTTGCCAAGGCCGATGGAGTTGTGGTAATCGACAATCCCGCCGAGAAGCAATATCCCATGCCTCTGTTCACATCGGGTAAAGACCCCGTGTTCGTGGGCCGCATACGCAAGGACCTTGCCAGTGAGTGCGGACTGTCGTTCTGGGTGGTTGGCGACCAAATAAAGAAGGGAGCAGCCCTCAATGCCGTGCAGATTGCACAATACCTGCTCGCGCACAAGAAGTGACGGCAACACTGAGTTGTAATAAAAAATGAAAAGTACGCTCTAACTCATGAAGTGACGGGCGTACTTTTGTTTTTGTTATCGCACGAGGTGCTTCACGAGGTGGGAGATTCCACGGCCGCCGCAAGCAATGTAGTGGTAGCACAGGGGGTAGAGCCAGCTCATCACGAGATGCCGGCGGCAGTGCGACATTGTGGCTTGGTAGAGAGGCCTGGCAAGGTCGGGACGACGCTCGCGACAATACTCGGCGGCAAGTGCAATGCGGCGGAAATCGAGCCACTTGAGCAGCGTGGCGCGCATTGGTTCGCCTGATGCTTGCAGCAAGGTTTCCACAGCGTTGACTGATTGCTCCCACTTGCCATGTTTTGCCGTGAAGCTGGTGCCGGTGATAGACTCGGCTGTGGCAATGACATGCACGCGCACGCGGTCGCCCACGAAGGCAATACGCGGATGCTGCATAAGGAGGCGAAAGCCAAACTCCCAGTCGTTCCAGCAAGGCAAAGCCTCGTTCCACCCGCCTGCACGCTCAATGAGGCTTCGCCGCGCAATGAATCGCTGAGTGGCGAGAGAGGCGTGAAAGAGGTGGTGCACAAGCAGGTTGTCCTCGTAGTAGGGATATTCGCGCACATTGCCATTGAGCATCTTCACATCCACACGGGTCACCACCAGGTCGGCGGCATCGTCAACAGCCTCGATGCGGCTCATATAGCTCTCCACAAGGTCGGGGTCCATGAGGTCGTCGCTGTCGAAAAACATCACCCACTCGCTTTCGCCAGCCCTGAAGCCGGCATTTCGCGCCGCAGTGGCCCCGGGCTTGCTCTCACTAAGCACTGTAATCTCCAGCCCCTCGCCCTCATGCTCCTGCCTGAATCTCAGCAAGGCCGACAAAGAGCCATCGGAGGAATTATTATCGACAAGCACCAAGTGCAGCGGACGGTAGGTCTGCGCCACGATAGATTGCAGCGTAGGAAGCATAATTGAGGCCCTGTTGTGCACAGGCACCACTATTGAAATAGATGTGTTGTGGCTGGTGTAGGTCATTAAGGAATTTGGCATTATCACACTGAAAAAACGCAATTATTGTTGCAAAAATTGCATTCTGTGAAAAAATTAGTGTAACTTTGCCAATGAAGCAACCGTTTTTTTATGAAGAAACTACTAAAGGCACTCTACCGCAAATATCTGATTGCCCCCATGCGCAAGGCCAACAACCGGCTGCAATTCGACATCAGGGCCGAGATGCTGCGAGGCTACACGCTTGGCGGGACATCGGCTGCCGGCACACAGCCCGTCGAGGTGCTCGACAAGGAACTGATAGTGAGCCTGACGACTTATGGCAAAAGACTCTATGATGTGTATCTCGCAATTGAGTCGATAATGCAAAACTCACTGAAACCCAACCGCATAGTGCTGTGGCTCGATGACTCTCTGCGCGACAAGCCTCTGCCCATCACCCTGCAACGCCAGCAGCAACGCGGGCTGGAAATAGGCTTCACGCACGATATAAAATCCTACAAGAAACTTATCCCCACTCTACAGAAATACCCCGATGCCTACTATATCACCATCGACGACGACGTAATCTACGACTTCGACCTGATAGAGAACCTTGTGCGCTCCTACATGGCACGCCCCGGCTATGTGCACGCCAATGTGGTGCACCGCATGGCACTCGGGAAAGGCGGGCACCCTCTGCCCTACCGCAAATGGCTGCGCTTTGGAGGCTACAGCACCCCACATCCACACAATTTCGCCATAGGCTTTGGGGCTGTGCTTTATCCACCCGGCTGCTTCCACAAAGAGGTGCTCAATGAGGAGGCTTTTATGCGGCTTGCGCCCAAGGGCGACGATATATGGTTCTTTGCCATGGCACGCCTCAACGGCACACTCACCGTGAAGGCTGAAAGCCGCTATGCCGACGATGACTGCGTGCTCACCAACCAGTCGGTGCAGGACATTGCCCTCTTCAACACCAACATCAATGCCTGCGCCAACGATGAGCAAATAAAAGCCGTATTCCACAAATATGGCATCTACCCACTACTTTCACAACCATTGCCATGAACATCCTCATTATAGGCGACTTCAGCAACTTCCATGTGTCACTGAGCGAAGGGCTGACGGAACTGGGACAGAACGTGACACTGATGTCGGACGGCTGCCGGTGGATGAACACCCGGCGCGATATCGACATCCGACGCCACCCGGGCAAGCTTGGAGCTGTGAGCTACCTCGCCCGCCTCATATCGCTGCTGCCACGCATTCGCGGCTGGGACGTGGTGTATATCCACACTCCCACATTCCTGCACCTAAAGCCACTGAAGGTGAAATTCTTCTTCGACTATCTGCGTCGCAACAACCGCATGGTGGTGTTCTCTATGATCAACACCGACTACTACTATGTGAAGGCGTGCCTCGACTGCACCACATTTGCCTACAGCGACTTCCGCATAGGCACAGAGCCATCGCCCCACGCGCTGCTATATCCGCGCAGGGAGCTTGAGTGGACCTCGCCGTCGATGAAGGTTCTTGCCGATGATGTGGTGCAGAAGTCGGACGTGATAATACCCTGCCTGTGGGAATATGTGAAAGCCTACGAGAAAGTAGCCCCCGAGAAAGTGCGCTATGGCGGCATACCCATCGACACCCACAACATTGAGCAGCGCGTCATTGAGCACGAGCCTCGCAAGGTGCGCTTCTTTCTTGGCTACCACAACGACCGCATGGAGCTGAAGGGCACCGACCGAATCATGGAGGTGCTAAAGCGCGTGGTGGCACGTCACCCCGGTGAGGCCGAGATGGAACTGGTGTGCAATGTGCCCTACGCCGAATATGTGGAGAGGCTCAACTCATCGCATGTGCTGCTCGACCAGCTCTACAGCTACACCCCGGCCACAAATGCCCTCCTTGGCATGGCTCGCGGCATGGTGGCCGTGACCGGAGCCGAGCCCGAATACTACGACTTCATAGGTGAGCACGAAAACCGTCCGATAGTTAACATCTCGCCCATCGTGGAGGGCGACATTGAGAACAAGCTGGAATGGATTATTGCCAACAAGAGCAGGCTGCCCGAGCTGTCGCGCCGAAGCGTGGAATTTGTGAAGAAGCACAACGACACACGGGTGATTGCCGAGAAACACTTGAGATATATTGCCGAATTTTGGGGCAAAAAAAAGGATTAATTGTCTCACGACAACTAATCTTCACTTAAAATCTAATACCAATGAAAAAACTTAGTGCAAAGATAAGGGGTAAATATATGTTTTGCAACATATTTACCCCTTATTTTATTTCGTTTTTACAATTATTAACAGCTTCTTTGCCGTTAACGCTTTAATTGCTTTTCTACTGTGCCATTGGCGTGGCGCACTATGTGCAGACCCGGCTCGGCAGGAGCCACGGGCTGTCCTGCCACGCTCCAGTGCTCCTCTCGTGTGGCTGAGTCGGTAGCTACGACATCCACGCCCGAGCCTTCGTAGGTGAAAGAGCCTCCCTCGGCAAATGCCGAGCCTTGATAGCGGGCGTCGATCATCTGCACACCCCAGGTGTAGGTGCCGCTCTTGGGCGGGAAGAAGGTGATGCTTCGGTTGCCCCCGGCGTTGCCCATGGCGTGGGCAAGGCGCGTGCCATCGGCAAGAGCGAGGCAGTCGGTCACACGGTTGCCATCGGCGTCTTTCACATAGTATTCAAAGCTCTCGCAGCCCACAGCCGAGGCCGGGGCCTCCCACTTCAGCTCCACGCCTTGCTCGCCCGGGGTGGCAGTGAGGTTCACAGGCGCATCTGGGCGCCGGGTGGCTGCGCTCGAGTTGAGGCACACCATCATGGTGCGGCCAAGCTGCGAGTTGGTGAGATACACATCGTCCTTCGAGTAGCCCTGGTTGCAATAATCGGGCACGCCGTCGCCGTTCCAGTCGGGGAACGACATTGTGAGCGACATTGCTCCGGGCAACTGTGCGTAGCAATACATCACGCCGGTGCACTTCTGGTTGGTATATACGTAGGCTGTGGTCTTGCTATTGAGCTTCTCCGATGTTCCGCTCACCACTATGTCGAATGAGCCATCGCCGTTCCAGTCGATTACTCCGGCAGCCGTAGCAGTGTTGCACGATTTGTAGATGGTCGTTTTCAGGTGGCCTGTGATAGTCTTGAAAGTGGGCACTGCGCCGCCCTTGTTCAGATACACGGTCTGCTCATAGTCGTTGTCGCCCAGATTGGAGTCGCCGGTGCCGGCGAGATAGAAGTCGGGACGTCCGTCGCCATTGAAGTCGGCCACTTGCAGAGTGCCGCCGCTCTTGGGCTTCACCACAGTGCTTGTGTTGCGCAGGTCCATAGGGGTGAAAGTGCCGGGCGCAGCGGCATTGTTGAGAAAAATCTCGGTGAGAGCCTTCATGCCTTCCACACCGCTCACCTTGGCACTGACAATGAAGTCGGCCAGGCCGTCGGCATTGAAGTCGGCTGCCTTCACCACGGCATTGGAGAGCTTGTAGCCCTCAAGGAAAGGCACGGCGGTGAAAGTGAAGCTGTCGGCGGTGAAGCCACGGTTGATGAGGACATAGTTGTAGATTCGGTCGTCCTGGTAGCCGAGGCACACAATGTCGGTGAGGCCGTCGTTGTTGCAGTCGAGCACGGCGGCAGTGTGCGGTGCACGAATGTCGAAGTCGAGCACCGTGCCGGCGGCATCGGTGATGGTGACCTGTGCCTGGCGGAAAGTGCCGTCGCCATTGCCGAGAAACACTCCCTCGGTGCCAAGGTTTTTCACATACACATCGGCGGTGGTGCTGCTGCCTATCTGCTCAAAAGCCACCACATCGGGCAGACCGTCGTGATTGATGTCGCATGGAAGAATCACAGGATAGTCGGCCACCTGTATTGCCGAAGCCTTGCCATCAAGCTCGTTCCACGCCTTTGTGGCGTCGTCCCAAAGCGCAATGTGCATGGCGCGGCGCTTGCCAAAGGCGTCGGTGGTGGCGTCGTTCTGCACCGAGCGCACCACACCGCCGGCGATGCGGTCGAGGTGTCCGTCGGCATTGAGGTCGATCACCGCGCTGCCTCCGCGCTCATAGCCCCGCTCGGTGTCGATGAGCAGTGCCGGCTCATAGCCTATTGAGCGCTCACCGGTGAGCACCGGACGCAGGAATGGCTCCTTTGCCACCTCAAGGGCGCCGCCATTGAATTGCATTCGGCCTATGTAGGTGAGGCGTGGGTGAATGGCCGTAGTGCTGTTGTGGGCGTGGAATGCTATGCGCATGTCGCCATCGGCATCGGTGAAGAGGGTGTGATGCCCTGTGCCAACGAGGTCGTAGATGCGTCGCAGAATGGGGTTGCCCGAGGCCTTGGTCCACTGTGGATTGGTGAGCGAGGTGGTTGTGGCATATCCTACGGCATAGTCCATGCTCACATAGTTGTTGGCCGAGTAGGTGAGGTAATAGATACCGTTGTGCTTCACCATGTTGGGACCCTCCACCACTCGTGGCGCAATGTTCTCCCAGGCTGCCGACACCGAGAAGCAGTGCTTCAGAGTGCCGGGCACGGGGGTGATGTGGTCGTCGGCAAGACGACACATCCAGATGCAGTTGCCGTCGGTGAAACGCACGAAGAAGAGATAGGCGGTGCCATCGTCGTCGATAAACATTGATGAGTCGATGCACTTCTCGCTGCCAATCAGCCCCTCCATCTGGTAGCCACCCACCTGCACGAATGGGCCCAGTGGCGATGAGGATTTGGCAGCAAAAAGATGCTCATTGGCCGAGAAATACATTATGTACTCATCGCCAATATGATACACCTCGGGAGCCCAGAACCACACTTTCTCTGTGCAGTTGTCCTTGTGGAGAGCGAGGGATGAGTGTTGCTCCCACTCGATGAGGTTGGTGGAGGTGAATACCACAATGCCATCGTTGTGGTGGGTTCCGTAGGCATAGTAAGTACCGTCCTCGTAGAACACGAATGGATCGGCAAGCGGCAGTTTGCTTTGCTGAAACTGCGCAAGCGCCATGCCGGCAAAAAGATGCAGCATAGCGACTACAATCAGTAATCGTTTAGTCATTTTTGGTTGATGAATGTGGTTGTTGGTTAGTAAAAAAAATATAGTTCGTTCTATTTAGTGAGGAGTGAGGAGTTAGGAGTTGGGAGGCGGGCTTTTTTGGTGTGTGGTTGTATGGTTGATAAGTTGGTTCCGGCTCCACTGGCTCCTGTAGGGAGTGACTTCCCCACTCTAAGGCTCAAACTTGAGGGAGTTTTCCTCGTCGCTCTCGAGGCGGCGGCTGTGCCAGCAGTGGCGGCACAGTGCCACATACTTGTCGTCGCCTCCAATCTCCACCTGGTTGCCGTCGGTGACGATGCGTCCGCGGTGGTCGATGCGTGCGTTCACTATCGTCTTGCGCCCGCAGGAGCAGGTCGATTTTATCTCATCGATGGTGTCGGCGATTTCGAAAAGACGCTGCGAGCCCTCGAAAAGATTAGTGCGGAAATCGGTGCGCAGACCATAGCACACCACGTTGCTTCCATAGTCATCGACGATGCGGGCGAGCTGATCGACCTGACGTCGTGTGAGGAACTGCGCCTCATCTATCAGGATCCAGTCCTTCACCACGAGCGTTTCCTCGAAAGTGTTCTTGGCAAGCTCGTAGAGGTCGGTATCGGGATAAACCCACAGGCATCGACGCTCAATTCCTATGCGCGAGCGAA
>JAQXTJ010000128.1 GCA_029219425.1 Bacteroidales bacterium | reverse complement strand
ATTCATCGGCACGTCAAACTTCAAGCCGTCGGGAAGTTCCTTTTCCTTCTCGCTGATCACACCAAGCACCTTGGCGATAATCTCGCTCGCATTCGAGCCCGGCGACTGGAAGATGATTGCCGTACAGCCGGTGTGTCCGTTGACCACGTTGCGGAAACCATAGTCGAGGCGGCCAAGCTCACACTCGGCCACATCGCGCAGGCGAAGTGTGCGGCCATTGTTGTCGGCACGGAGAATAATGTTGTCAAACTCCTCGGCAGTGACGAGGCGTCCCTTATATTTGAGCACATACTGGAAGCTCTGGTCGCCACGCTCGCCAAACTGGCCAGGTGCAGCCTCTATGTTCTGGTCGGCAAGTGCCTGGGCCACGTCGCTCGGGATGAGGCCATACTCGGCCATCTTGTCGGGCTTGAGCCACACGCGCATAGAGTAGTCGGCGCCGAGTGCCATGGCATCGCCCACACCGGCAATACGCTTGATGTCGGGGATAACGTTGATGGCCATGTAATTCTCAATGAACTCCTGATTGAAGCTCTCGTCGGGCGACGAGAGGGTCATTACGACAAGCATCGACGACTGGCGCTTCTTTGTGGTCACACCCACCTTGGTGACCTCGGCAGGCAGCAGGTTCTGAGCCTGCGACACGCGGTTCTGCACGTCGATTGCAGCCATATCGGGGTCGTAGCCCTGAGTGAAATACACATTGATGGTGGCACGGCCGGTGTTGGTGGCGGTCGAAGTCATGTAGGTCATGTTGAGCGCACCATTTATCGACTCCTCAAGCGGTGCTATCACCGAGTTGAGCACAGTCTGGGCATTGGCTCCGGTGTAGGTGGTCTCGACCTGAATGGTAGGAGGCGCAATGCTTGGATACTGCTCCACAGGCAGCGAGGTGAGACCAATGATACCCACCACCACAATGAAAATGGAGATAACGGTGGAAAGTACCGGCCTCTTTATAAAATTATCTAATTTCATTGATTCTCTTGTTTTAATAGTTCAACTGTGTCATTGCGATTACTTCTTCTCCTCGCCCTGGGCGGCAGCAGGAGCTGCGGCAGCCTTGGGCTTAATCACGGTTCCGGCCTTCACGGCAGTACCCACGCCCTCAACTACAATTTCATCGCCCACGCTGAGTCCTTCGGTGACGATGAAAGTCTTGCCATCGTCAACAGGCGACACCTTTATGTTGCGGGCCACGGCCTTGCTCGAGTCGCCCACCACATACACATATTTCATATCCTGAATCTCGTAGGTGGCACGCTGCGGAATGATGATGAGGTCCTGCGAGGGCTGCGGGATGAGTACGTTGCCTGTGGAGCCGCTGCGGAGCATGCCATTGTTGTTCTTGAAGAGGGCACGCACCGATGCGCTGCCAGTGCTCTGGTCGAGCACACCCGACACGGTGCTCACACGGCCTGTGAGTGCATAACGGGTGCCGTCGGAGAGCTGGAGCGACACTTCGGGCATCTTGGCGATTGCCTGTGCGAGCGAGCAGCTGCCACCCTCGGTGAGACGGAGCACATCGCGCTCGGTGAGCGAGAAATAGGCATACACCTCCGAGATGTCGCTGAGCGTGGTGAGCGGCTGTGCCATGGAAGGGCCGGCAAGCGAACCCTCGCGATTTGGGATGCTGCCAACAACGCCGGCAAACGGAGCGGTCACCACCGAGTAGGAAAGGTTCTTCTTGGCATTCACAAGGCTCTGGCTGGCCTGGTTCTGTGCAGCCTTTGCCGACTCAAGTGCCAATGCGGCGGTCTGATACTCATATTCGCTTATAATATTTTTCTCATAGAGTGCTTTCTTGTTGTTGGCTGTGAGCTGAGCCGTAGCCACCTGGCTCTTGGCAGCCACCACGGCAGCCTCGGCCGAACGTACGGCAGCCTCGAGCTGCACCTGATCGATAATGAAAAGAGTCTGCCCGGCACTCACCATCTGACCCTCATCCACACACACCTTCGTGATAAATCCCGAGATTTGCGGACGAATTTCCACGTCTTTCCTACCCTTAATCGAGGCAGGATAGCTCTCCTCGAGATTTGCATTGCCTAAAACAACCTTTTGTGTTTCCACTTCGGCAGGCATTCCGCCCATTTGCTGCTGGTTTCCGCCACCACAGGCGGTGAGCAGCCCCGAAAACGCTGCGGCAAAAGCGATGCCGCTCAATCTTGCGATAGATTTCATTTTCTTCATCATAATGATTGCTCTTGATATAAAAATCGCTTGTATAAATAATTTTTCTTTACTCCTATCTTAATTTCGGGTGCAAAGTTACGAATTTTTCACCATTAAAATTGTTCATTTGCGCACTATTACTGGGGAATATTTCGGTTTTGAGAGCTTTTTGAGCAATTTTCAAGCTAACAAATGGTAAAAAAGTCGTAAAATATGTTATAGAGCATATTTTTCTGCCTCAGCTCCATGCAACCTGTGCATATAATACTCATAATGAGCCTATTAAGCTCACAGGCGACTCTCCACAGCCTCCTTCACCCGATTCATGAGCCACATAGGAGTGGAAGTGGCTCCACAAATGCCTATGGAGTTCTTTCCGCGCAGCCACTCGGGGTCGATTTCATCGGCGCCCGAAATGAGATAGGAACTGGGATTGGCATCGTGGCACTCGGCAAAGAGAATGCGGCCGTTGCTGCTCTTGCTTCCACACACAAAGAGGATAAGGTCGTGGCGGGCGGCAAACTCGCGTATGTTGGGAATGCGGTTGGCGACGGAGCGGCAAATGGTGTCGTAGCTCTCGAAACCCATGCCATGCTTGCGCTTGGCAATCTCATCGACCATAGCCTTGAAACCCTGAAGCGACT
>JAQXTJ010000127.1 GCA_029219425.1 Bacteroidales bacterium | reverse complement strand
TCTTCTGCTCTCACGTCTCTCTTGCACCCTCCTTGCCGCGTAAGTTGCTCGTCGGTCACTTGCTCACCGTTTCGACTCACCCTGTAGCCCAGCAGCCATTCGTTGCCTACCATGTGGTCCCAGCTCACAAATCCATTGCCGCTTTTCACACCTGACACCGCCTTCGGTGACTGACAAGCAAGCAGCTCTCCGGTCGTCACATAGTGGCAATAAGCCCTGTGCAGCACCGGGTTCTTATGCCACGGGCTTATGTAGTGGCTGTATGCAAAAGTGATATAGCCGTCAACACTCCCGGCCACAAGGTCGTGCTGCCGCTTCACGCGCCCCATGTCGGCACTGGCCCATGTGCGCTGGTCAAACAGCTCAATATTTGCCCAGAATTGCACCGCCGGCTTCGTGGGAACAACCTCGCGCAACAGTGCAAACCACTCGCTCACACTCTCGAGCGTGAGGAATCCCGACCCTATGCAGTCCTGCGGCGCAAATATGTCGCCGTCGGCAAAGTGCGCCTCAACGAGCAAGTGCTTCCACACAGCTGCACACTCGCTGGCTGTGCCTGTGGACTGATTCATGAAAGGCGACAGCATCACCGGCTTGCCGGGAGTGAGAGCATGCAGATAGTCGAGGTTCTCATTGAGTGCCTGCGTGAGCACTTCGAGAACTATAGGATTCTTGCAGCACGAGGGTTCCACCTCCCACACCCAGTACCAGCCCATAATCACATCGCCATAGGTTGCGGAATAGCGTTCCACAATCTCGGCCGCCACCTTGTTGCCCAGCTCAAGCTGCTGCTCAAGCCACTGTGGCAGGCCACCCCGGGCAAGCTGCCACCAGCGGTCGTCGAAGTTTAGGCCTATCATCACCTTCATTCCTGCCATGGCGGCATTGCGCAGTGTTGCTTCCACCACATCGTGGGCTGCCGGCCGCACACCTCCAATTGCGGTGGGATATACGGCACGGCTCACACCGAGAGTGTCGGTCGTCACGGTGCTCATCAGTATCACAAAGTCCATCCCTGCCTCGCGCATCGAGGAAAGCTCGCACTGCCACCTCGCATCATCCCAGCCAGTGCACAAGTGTGGCTGCACGAATGATCCGCGAGGCATATCGCCCTTTGCCGAGGCCATGGCACACAGTGCCACAAGCGCCATGCACAGAAAGCAGAAGCCTTTTCGCATATTTGTTGTTGTTTCGTGCCAATTATGCAAATTGGGTAATTAGCGCCACCAAATCGGCAGCACGCTGCACTCCCGATGCTCGCCACAGCACTTCTCCGCCTCTGAAAAGCATAAGCGTGGGCACCGACTGTATGCCGTAGCTCATGGCAAGCTCCCCGCTGCGGTCCACGTCAATCTTTATTATCACGGCCTTGTCGCCCACCTGGCGCTTCACGTCCTCAAGAATGGGAGCCTGCATCTTGCATGGTCCGCACCATGTGGCAAAGAAATCCACCAAAACAGGCTTTTCACCATTAATCAGTTGCTCAAATTCATTCATATTCACTTCGTGTGTTAGTTTATGCAAATATACGCATTTTTGCCCCATTACCGGCATTATTTCGGTTTTTTTCAATAAAAAATTGCTCTTTTAGCGTTTTATCACTAATTTTGCAGCATAATCAAAATTAGGAACTCTACAAAATCCGCATATATATGGCAGGAATTAACTTAAAGGGAATGGGCGTTGCCCTCATCACTCCTTTCAAAAGCGACAAATCTATCGACTACGACGCACTCGCCCGACTCCTTGAGTATCAGATACAAAACGGAATCGACTACCTTGTGGTGCTCGCCACCACTGCCGAGACTGTGACTCTCTCGCCCGAAGAGCAGGTGCAGGTGCGCAACTTTGTGGTGGAGCGCGTGAGAGGCAGGGTGCCTATGGTCCTCGGCATGGGCAGCAACAACACTATGGCTGTGGTGAATGCCGTGAAGAACACCGACCTCTCCCCATTCAGTGCCATCCTCTCTGTGGTTCCTTACTACAACAAGCCATCTCAAGAGGGAATATACCAGCACTACAAGGCTATAGCCGAGGCCTCGCCGGTGCCTGTGATTCTCTACAACGTGCCGGGGCGCACGGGCGTGAACATGACTCCCGAAACCTGCCTCCGACTTGCCCGCGACTTCGAGAACATCATCGGCGTGAAAGAGGCTTCGGGCAACATCTCTCAGATGGACGAAATCATCAAGAACAAGCCACGCGATTTCATGGTGATATCGGGCGACGACGGCATCACATTCCCGCTAATCACCCTCGGCGCGGTAGGCGTTATATCGGTGATTGGCAATGCCTTCCCTCGCGAATTTTCCCGTATGGTGCGCCTTGCTCTCGATGGCGACTACGAGCGTGCTTTGCAGATTCATCATCGATTCACCGAGCTCTTCAGCCTTCTTT
>JAQXTJ010000126.1 GCA_029219425.1 Bacteroidales bacterium | reverse complement strand
GAAGGGGATTTTTTCGAGATATGCTCCGGTGAGGGTGTTTTGAGCCTTGACCCACTCGGCAGTCTCGGCCGAGTTGTCGTCTTCGAGCCAGCGATAGGGGTCGGCGACCTCGTGGCCGAAATAGTTGTCCACTACCCCGGCATCGGTGCGAGTGGCCGGGTACTTGAGTTGTGCCGAGGCAGAGCCTGCAATGGTGATGCACATGATTGCGATGAGATTTTGTAGTTTCATTTTTCTTTTGAGGTGTGTTAAAAAATAGCTGCTTCAGCAAAAAAATCTATTATTGCCGGGCTAATATTGATTATAGATGAGGTTCACGAGTGTCTGTCCCACGGCCTTTAGTGTGGCAGGGTCGATGCAGTCGGGGGTGTCGGCAGTGGTGTGCCAGCCGGGGAAGAAGCCGTTCTCCGAGTCGGGGCGGTTGTCGATGATGTCGATGCAGGGGATTCCGGCAGCGCACACAAACACATGGTCGTCGGTCACGCCGCCGCCGTCACGCGCAGTGAAGTAGCTGCCGTAGCCCGACTTGAGCGCGGCAGTCCACACGTCGCGCACCACGCTCGGGGCGTAGGCCACCGAGAAATATTCCTTGGCAAACTGCGCCCCCGGGGCTCCCACCATGTCGAGCAGGATGCCGAATTGCGGGCGGTAGCCCTTGCGGTGAGGGTTCTTTGCCCAGTGCTGAGAGCCAAGCGCCCAGCTGCGGTCGTCGTTGTGGTTTCCCCAGTCCTCGGCATCCACAAAGAGGATGTCGATACCCACGGGAGGGGTGTGGGCCTGAAGCACCCGCGCCAGCTCGAGCAGCACTGCCACGCCGCTGGCTGCATCGTTGGCTCCCATCACCGGTTCTTTGCGGCGTGAGGGGTCGGGGTCGCTGTCGGCCCATGGGCGGCAGTCCCAGTGGGCGAGCAGGAGGATGCGGCTGGAGCTGTCGGCGGCGGCAAACTCGCCGATGATGTTGCGAGCCGGCAGCCGTGTGCCGTCGAAGGCAGTGAGCGTGGCACGCTGGTTGATAACATTTGCCCCACAGGCCTCAAGGCGCGAGGCAAGGAAGTCGCCACAGCGGCGGTGAGCCTCGGTGCCTGGCACGCGTGGCCCGAAGTCGCACTGCGCCTTCACCATGGCCAGGGCGCTGTCGGCGCTGAACACGATTGCCACTGTATCGGCTCTGGCCGAGTCGGCAACCTCTGTGGCGGCATTGTCGCTGCCCTTGCTGCCCTTGGCCGATGAGCAACCGGCCACAGCCACCGCACAGAGCAGTGCGGCAAGAATAAGAGAACATATATTCCTCATTGTGATATGTGAAAAGCATTGTTTTGAGTTGCAAAAATAGCGATTTTCTTCCAAACAACCATCAGAAATCCCACAAACCCACGCCTCCACTCGAAATTTTTGCCAATATTGGCATTTTTATCGAGCCGGAACCACAAAGAATTGTCATCATCACAAATTCTATTTTTACATTTTAGGCAATTTTGCCTATTCCTGTAAAAAAATAGCGGCGGTGCCGGGGTGAACATTGGGCGGGGTGTAGATTTTTGGGGATTTATCTTCGGCGTATTGATATAATCACTATATTTGCAGCGTGAAATGGCACTCGCTATGGGGTGCTGCAATCAAAAGAACAGATAATTAACAGTTTTAGAACACAAAGAAATGTCAACTTACACAGCTGAAGACAAACGCAAAGTGACTACCCATCGCCTGGTGGAGATGAAGCAGCGTGGTGAAAAGATATCTATGCTCACCGCCTACGACTACTCTATGGCGAAACTTATTGATGAGGCGGGAATTGATGTGATTCTCGTGGGCGACTCGGCATCGAATGTGATGGCCGGCAACATGACCACCCTGCCTATCACTCTCGACCAGATGATTTATCACGGCAAGTCGGTGGTGAAGGGCGTGAAGCGTGCCCTGGTGGTGGTGGATATGCCTTTTGGAACTTATCAGGGCAACCCAATCAACGCACTGGAGAGCGCAATCAGGATTATGAAGGAAACTCATGCCGACTGCGTGAAGCTCGAGGGCGGTGCCGAGATTCGTGAGTCGATTGAGAAAATCCTCTCGGCCGGTATCCCCGTGGTGGGACACCTTGGGCTTACGCCCCAGTCGATCAACAAGTTCGGAACCTACGCCGTTCGTGCCAAGGAGGAGGCTGAGGCTAACAAGCTCATTGGCGACGCCAAGCTGCTCCAGGAGATTGGCTGCTCGGCACTGGTGCTCGAGAAGATTCCTGCCGCGCTGGCCGCGCGTGTGGCCGCCGAGCTCGTGATCCCCGTGATAGGCATTGGTGCAGGAGGTGGAGTTGATGGCCAGGTGCTGGTGATGCACGACATGCTTGGCATCAACATGGGCTTCCGTCCGAAGTTCCTTCGCCACTATGCTGAGATTGGCAACACCATCATCGATGCTGTGGGCAACTACATCAACGATGTGAAGAGCGGTGATTTCCCCAACGAGAACGAACAATACTAAGTGGAAAGAATGCAGGTGTGGGCAGGCAAGCCGTGTGTTTGCGGGGCTTGCCTGCGCTTGCCTCTGATTCTATAACCCTCTAAGCAAGACTTGTGAATCTATGATGAAAGTGAAGAATCTGTGGATTTCCGCACTGATGATTGTGCTGATGGCTGTGACTTCGTGCCATGTGGTGGACGAGCCTGTGAATTTGCCCGACGACCCTTGGCGTACCGGCTTGCTTGGCACATGGGACCGCTCTTTCGATGAGATTGGCCCAATCACCAATCCCCACGAAATCGACTCGTTCCAGTTTGCCTCTGACGGCACCGGGTATTATGCTTGTGAGAACAGCTACGGAGAGTGGGTGAATGTGCCTTTCCGCTGGCGTTCGTACTATGGCAACTATCTGGAGATTTACTATCTCTCGGGCGAGACTGCCACCACGTTCTATTATTTCTATAATGGATACCTGTGCTTTGGCGACCGTAGTATCTACGATGGCTATGCACTTCGGTACTGAAAAATGCCACTTTGGCTTAATAAATTTATTAACCGGCGGTGGATTATTAAGGAATTTCGTTGCTGAAAAAAAATTCTTGAAAAATTTTTTATAAGTGACGATTTTTTTTGGTTGAAATGCAACGAGAATTGGTTTGTTTTTGTAATCAGTTAATACACAGCTAAATGCGTGCTGCAATTTGCGAAAAAGGGCAATTTTTTTAGTTTTTTAGATAGCTTATTTTCAAGAAATTACGACTGAAAATGGTTGTGTTTACAATGATTATGGTTTGTTAACATAAATTGAGTTTTTTATTTCAGTAAAAGTATCTACCTTTGTGTCCGAAATAAAAAACGACAAAAACTAAGGTCAAACAACAACAAACAACAAAAATATATACTTGAATTTTGGTTATGAGGGGGGTGTGCTTTTGTGAAAAAGCGCACTTTTCAATTTTATATACCTCCCTACCCTCTTTCACCTCATGCCAAGGGTTGAGCCTATTGCATATGAGAGCTTGGAGCCCAAATTGCTGCATTATTGAAAAAAAACTCCGAAAGGAGTGAGTTTCTCCGATTTTATTGCTATATTTGCCATGTCTCGTGTAAGAGCTTTTCTTGCAGCATTAAGATAAGTGAAGTTTCTGGCATGGAAAACTCTGAGCGACCCTGCGTTGCTCCGGCTCTTAAAAGAGTAGGTTGATAACTAAATTGTAGCAGAAATTAGTTGATTACACATACACTCAAAAATATAATATCTTATGAAAGTTAAAGCATTATTTTTAACGGCCTTCGCGGCACTATCCATCTCACAAGCCTCGGCAGAGGTGGAAATTCTCTATCACATGCAAGAAGGAAACTATGTTACCTACACAGTAATTGAGCGCTCAAAGAAGCTCTTCATTCTCGATGATGACGATAACACCAAGTTCGAGATCAAGAATTACAAGAAATCGGGGAACGTGGAAACTTTTACCATCGAGTGCAGTGACAACTCCCTCAATGAAAAGAGTTCGGCCAATATAACAATTACGCTGGATGCGAATGGCCATACCTCCAAGATTCAATACAAGAAGTCAAACTTTTTCAGCAACGGGACGTTTGACGTGCAGACGGTCGATACCGACAACCCGAGAGAACACAACCGTCGCATACGCTATTTC
This sequence comes from Bacteroidales bacterium, assembly GCA_029219425.1. Taxonomy (GTDB): domain Bacteria; phylum Bacteroidota; class Bacteroidia; order Bacteroidales; family Muribaculaceae; genus CALZFJ01. The sequence continues at coordinate 13,053 of JAQXTJ010000126.1, read as the reverse complement.
AACGGGTTGACCGGCAATCCGACGGAGCAAGGAGTGGTGGCGGAAAAAGGTGCTCCCGGTGTCGGGCAGTCGGGCGATTCCAAGAACCCTGCCGACAAGGTGAAAGGAGCAGCGAAGGATGCCACCAAGAAGTTGAAAGGTCTCTTCAACAAGAAGAAATAGGCCGAGAGGATTTTCAGCCTGTCAATCCTTTTTAGCTTGATATAGAGAAGTAAGCATCCGAAATGAGCCGGCGGAACACCCCGGCTAAAAGACCGGCAGGCTCCGCCGTGGTGTGGGCGGAGCCTGCCGTTGTGAGTGTTGATAATGCAGTTCTTGGATTGAGCTGAGGGGTTACTCGGCGTGGGTGGTGTCGAGGCGCTTGCGGAACTGGTGCTCCACGCCTTCAATCACGTTGATTACGTAGTCGCCAAGTTTCTCGGCCTCGCAGATGATATCCATATAGAAGATTCCCGACTGGTAGTCGTACTTCTTTTGGTTGACGTTCTCGATGTTCTCCACTCGCAGCAGGTTGCGGTAGTTGTTGATTTCACGCTCTTTGTTGAAGTTGCGCAGCAGGTCGCTGTCGTGCACGTTCTCGATGTCGCTGAGAACCACGAGCATATTTGCGAGAGCCTCGCTCACGAGCTTCATCATTGCGTCGATGTTGGCATATAGTTCTTCGGGGAAGTGGCTGTGCACTTCTTCCTTGCGCACGAGGGTGCGTGCTATGTTGTAGCAGCTGTCGCCTATGCTCTCAATCTCGGTGACGATGCTGAGCATTGCCGACACGCGCAGCTTTCCGTCGTAGCTCAGTCGGCCATCGACAACGCGGTTGAGGTAGTTGGCTATCTCAATTTCCATGCGGTCGCTGATCTCTTCATATTTCTCGATGCGGGAGTATAGCTTGTTGAATTCCTCGGTGCCATTCTTGGTGTGCACGAGCTGCTGCACCATGGCAAACATGCGGTCGACGCGCTCGGCATAGACGAGAATCTCGCGCTGTGCCTGGGTGATGTTGAGTTCACTGGCATTGAGCAGACCGCGCGATATAAACTTGAGCTGGAATTCCTCGTCCTCCTTGCTCTTGGAGCGGATGAGGAAGTTGGTGATTTTCACATAGGTTTCGGTGAACCAAATCATCACGCATAGGTTGATGATATTGAACACGGTGTGGAACATCGACAGGCCAAACGACACTGCAAATTGCAGGTGCAGAATCTCGTGCATCACAGGGCTTCCCGATGGAAGAGTCCCGGCCATTGCTGCCTCATAGGCGGCTGGGTCGGTGGTCTCGAGGTTGCCCACATAGCTCACGAGGGCATTTGGGTCGCCTTGTCCGAGGTGCTCGGTGATCCACACGATTAGTGCGCAGAATGGGAAGAATGCAATCACGGTCCAGATGGTGCCGAAGAAATTGAAGAGGAAGTGCCCCAGGGCGGCCTTGCGGGCTGCGATGTTGCCGCTGAGGGCTGCGAGGATAGGCGTGATGGTGGTTCCGATGTTGCTGCCGAGCACCATGGCGCAGGCCATGTCGAATGGAATCCAGCCCTTGGAGCACATGATGAGCACGATTGCGAAGGTGGCTGCCGACGACTGGATTATCATCGTCACCACCAGGCCTGCTGCCACGAAAATCATCACTGAGGCAAATCCGCGCGAGGCGTAGTCCTGAAGGAATGCGAATATCTCGGGGCTCGACTTGAGGTCGGGCACGTTCTGCCCAATATAGTCGAGGCCCATAAACAAGAAAGAAAAGCCAATTATAAACTCACCAATTGATTTATAATTGCTTTTCTTTGAGAACAGCATTGGAATCGCGAAGCCAATCAATGGAATGGCGAAGGCGTAGATATTCACCTTGAAGCCGAAAATAGAGATAATCCAGGCTGTGAATGTGGTGCCGATGTTGGCTCCCATAATCACTGCCATCGACTGGGCGAGCGACATGAGTCCGGCATTCACGAAGCTCACAACCATCACTGTCGAGGCCGATGAACTCTGAATCAGTGCTGTGATGAGGATACCGGTGAGCACACCGGCAAATCGGTTTTTGGTCATGGCCGAAAGGATGTTGCGCATGCGGTCGCCTGCCACTTTCTGCAAGCCTTCGCTCATCACTTTCATTCCGTAGAGGAATAGTCCTACTGCTCCAAGAAGAGTCAGGAAATTGAGAATTGAGTAGTTCATCTGCTCGAGTAAATTTATCGTTTATGAATTTTGCTCATGTTAGGCGCAAAATAGCCCGAAAAGTTTCAGTTGCAAATTTACAACATAATTTGCTAAAATTCAAAAAAAATAAGCTATGAAATAATGGTGAGGAAGCGATGGGGTGGAAATTATTCCATCTAATGCTATAACGCCCGGAATTGCCGTTATGTTGGCGTGAAATTCAATAATTTTTCTAAACGTGTGATGAAACTCGGCAATTGGGATTGGATTTTGGCAAATTGTGGCTTTAGGCGAGGGTGTGATGGCTATTTGTAGGCAGATTGGAGTGATTGGGTGGCAAATAAGCCTTAAAGTGGGGCGATGTGGAGAAAAACTCTATTTTTCAGGGTAAAAATTTGTGTAATTTAGTGAATATTGCTATATTTGCAATGTAATTAACTCAAAACGGTGAAGGCGCATAGTTGCAGCCGCACTGAGGGAAAATTGCCGGCATGAGGCCCGGGCATAATGTTTTTTGGAGTAAAAAAGGTTGTTTGATTAAATGGTTTATGTATTAATCGTATGAAAAAGACGAAGCACAAATTATCTTGCCGTTTGGCGGCAATAATCAGGGGAGTAATTGCGATTCCCTGAGCCGCAGGCACACAGCTATAATCTCACACATCGTCGAGCCGGATGATGCCATAGCCCACGCGCGCGGCAAAGGCCCTTGGCAGGTGCCGGCGGCAGCCTGACGTGAAATCTCATTACTAAACAAATATTACTTATTTTACTAACTTAAATGTACGCGCTTATGAAAAAACAATTTTCATTGTTGGTAGCACTTTCATTGGCATGCGGCGCGCCGAGCGTCTTCACCGACAGCCCGGCGGGGTTCACCGCAGTTGCCCAGACAATGAAGGCTACAGGTACGATTACTGATGCAAATGGCGAGCCGCTTATCGGTGCCACAGTGATGCTCAAAGGCACAAAGCGGGGAGTGACAACCGATGTGAACGGCCGCTTCTCAATCGACGCGCCCAATGGCAGCACCCTCATCGTCTCATACGTGGGAATGGTGACCCGTGAAATCAAGGTGGGAGGAGCTCCCGTGAATGTGACCCTCGAAGGTGGCAACGCACTCGATGAGGTGGTTGTTACCGCCCTTGGTATCAAGCGTGACAAGAAATCGCTCGGCTATGCTGTCGACGACATCAATGCCGAGGAGCTTATGAAGAACAAGAACACCAACGCAATCAACTCTCTCGCCGGAAAGATTGCGGGTGTGTCAATCACACAATCATCGGGCTCGGCGGGAGCCGGCTCGCAGATTATCCTGCGTGGCGGTACATCGCTTGAGCGTGACAACCAGCCGCTTTTCGTGGTGGATGGCGTGATTTACGACAACTCCACCTCGTCGATTGGCAACTCGGCCTACGATGGAATGCTTGCCAATGCCACCTCCAACAGCAACCGTATCATGGATATCAACCCCGAGGATATCGAGAACATGTCGGTGCTGAAAGGCCCGGCAGCGGCAGCCCTCTACGGCTCGCGTGCGGCAGCCGGCGTGGTGCTCATCACCACCAAGCAGGGAAAAGAAGGCGCCGTGGAGGTGAACCTCAATGCCAAATACACCACAAGCTGGGTGCACAAGCTGCCCAAGCAGCAGAAGACCTACGCCCGCGGCTACTACACAAGCGATGAGAACGGAAACGCCGTGCTCCAGGACTACACCACCCAGTCGTGGGGTGCCAAAATCTCTGAAACCGACGGGCGGTGGTATGACAACGTGGGCAACTTCTTCGAGAACAGCGGTGCATGGGACACCAACCTGAGCATCGCCGGCGGAAACAAGAACGGCAAGTTCTTCCTCTCGGGTTCGTTCTACGACCAGGACGGTATCATTCCCACCACCGGCTTCACCAAGACTACTTTCCGCTTCAACGGCGAGCAGAAGTGGAAAATGCTCACTTTCGGCGCCAACGTGGCCTACTCGCAGTCGCGCACCGACAAGACTCTCACATCGGCGGGTCTCTATGGCTCGTCGGGCAACGGCTCGATGACAGCCCTCTATAACTTTGCCGGAAGCGACGACATGCGCCACTACCTCAACGATGACGGCTCGAAATACCGCATGTTTGCCGACCGCCAGAACCTTGAGGACGACATCGAGAACCCCTACTGGATGCTCGAGAACTACAAGATGAAGGACAACACCGAGCGCTTCACAGGCAACTTCAGCGTGAAAGCCGACATCTTCGACTGGTGGTGGGTGAGCTACCGCATGGGCATCGACTCCTACACCACCGAGAACAGCAACCGCATAGGCGAGGGCGCCGCAGTGAAGGCCCTCTGGCAAAACGGTATGCTCTCGGAGAACTCCCTCCGCTACCAGTATCTCTCGACCAACCTCATCAGCAACATGAACAAGCAGTTTGGCGACTTCAACGTGAACCTGATGCTCGGCACATCGACCGACTACACCAAGAGCACCACCAACTACCGCTGGGGCTGGGGATTTGAGATTCCGGGATTCTACTCTTTCGGCAACATCAAGGATGCCAACAAGAAGTTTGCCCAGGCTCACAGCCGCAAGCGCCTCCTCGGCGTGTTTGGCGAGGTTCGTGCCGACTGGAAGAACACGGTGTTCCTCACCGTCACCGGACGCAACGACTGGTCGTCGACTCTCCCCGTGGAGAACCGCTCCTACTTCTATCCCTCGGTGAGCGGCGCAATCGCATTCACCGAACTTATCCAGGACCGTCCCGAGTGGCTCTCATTCGGAAAGATTCGCGCAAGCTGGGCGCGTGTGGGTAAGGACGCAAGCCCATACGCCACAAGCACCTACCTCAACAGCGTTGCCACAATGCTCGGCGACATGACCGGATATGGAACAAGCTGGACCCGCGGCAACCCAATCCTCAAGCCCGAGACTACCGAATCGACCGAAATCGGTCTCGAAATGCGCTTCTTCAATAACCGCCTGCACTTCGACTACGCTTTCTACACCAACAACACCTACGACCAGATTATCTCGCCGCGCGGCCCGCAATCGACCGGCTACATCTTCTGCTCGCAGAATATGGGCGATGTATATAACAAGGGTATGGAGCTCACCATTGGCGGTACACCCGTCAAGACAAGCGACTTCTCATGGGAGTCGAGCATCAATGTGTATGGCAACCGTGGCACAGTGAAGCACCTCCCCGACGGAACCAAGTATCTCTATGTGACCGACGTTCAGGTGGGCAACGTTCAGGCCGCTTCCTACAACGACGGCCCGTTCATGGCTCTCTCGGGTGGCGAGTGGCTCCGCAATGAGAATGGCGACCTCGTGCTCGACAAGAACTTCATGCCCCAGGGTGCGCAAAGCAATTCCACCCAGATTCTCGTGGGCAACCGCGAGCCTAAATTTCAGGGCGGCTGGAACAACACATTCACCTACAAGGGCTTCACATTCAATATGCTCTGGGAGTTCCGCGTGGGCGGAGCAGTGTTCAATGGCACCGAGTATGCTATGACAATGTCGGGAATGTCGAAGCTCACCGAGGGTCGCGACAGGCTCGAAATCACCGGCGTGCAGGCTTCGGCCGACGGATACACCCCGGTTGAGACCCACGTGTTTGAGGCCGATGGCGTATATGAGTTCAACGGCACCAAAATCAGCGGCAAGGAGCTTATCAAGAACTACTACACAAGCTACTACTACCGCGAGTCGCGCAACTTCATCACCGACGTAAACTCGCTGCGTCTGCGCACCATCTCGCTGAGCTATGAGCTGCCCAAGAATGTGCTTGCCAAGACCAAGTGCATCAAGCGCGCAAGCGTCTCGGCCACTGCCAACAACCTCCTCCTCTTCTCCAACTATCACGGCGACCCCGAGGTGGCTGTGTCGGGTTCGGGAATCACTGGCTCGTCGTCGGTGGGCATCGACTACTGCGGTGTTCCGTCTACGGCAAGTTTCTCATTTGGCGTGAACCTCACATTCTAAGCTAAACAGCCTGTTTTTTTCACAATATTCACTTAATAACAAAGTAAGGATATGAAATTATTGAAATCAATCATATTAGGTGTGGCAGGGGCAACAATGCTGTCGATGACATCGTGCAACGATTGGCTTGATGTGAACGACAACCCCGACACCCCCAGCCAGGACAAGGTGAAAGTGACCACCATGCTTCCCTGGATTCAGTATCACGTTGCATACGCCTACGCAGCTCAGGGCTACCGCTCGCAATTCATCTGTCAGGCTCTCACCGCCACAAGCCGCGTGAGCCGCGATGGCTGCTCGGCACAGTGGGAGGCCACGGCTTCGATGTGCACGACGCCCTATCAGCAATTCTTTGTAGGTGCCGGACCTAACATCGAGCAGATGTACAAGATGGCTATGGCAAGCGGTGCCTACCACTATGCCGCCGCCGCAAAAATCATGAAGTCCTATGGCTTTGCGCTTATGGCCGACATGTACGGCGAAATGCCCTACACCGAGGCTATCGGCGGCTCGGCCCACCCTGTCTATGACAACGGTGAGACTATCTACAAAGGCTGTCTGGCCGACATCGACGAGGCTATCGGGCTCCTTGGCAAGCAGCAGGCTCCCAATCAGCCCACTCTCGCCGAGGGCGATGGCTGGAACGGCGCTGCCGGAGAGGCCGGATGCGTGGACCGCTGGACTAAGATGGCTTATCTGCTGAAGGCGCGTCTGCTCAACAACCTCTCGAAGAAGTCGGCATACTACAAGCCCGATGAGATTATCGCTTGCCTCGACAAGGCTATGCAGAGCACCGACGACGACACCTTCATCACTCACTACGACATCTCGGAGCAGTCGAGCGACTTCATCTCGGGCGACCCGATGCAGTGTTCGTGGCTCTTCGACAACGCCGGCATGGGCGGCGGCAACACCACCCGCGCCACCAAGTGGCTCACCGACCTCCTCGACAACTTCGACGGCCGTGGCATCGTCGACCCGCGTGCTGCAAAGCTGCTCCCGTGGCTCCAGTGTGGCAAGGGCGACCGGATGAAGTGGGTGCGCACCGAGGGCTACGACATGACCACCTCGCGCCGCCTCGACTTCAACGGCATTGCTGCTCCCACGTTCAACAAGACCACAAACACCTGGACTGTATCGGGCAAATTTGAGCTTGCCGACACTGCCTACGTTTCGTTCCGTTCGGGTTCTATCGGATATTACAATACTGCCAGCGTGCTCTATCTCAACAACGGCCAGGCTTGCTCCACCGCCAATGTGTATATCCGTCCCGACAGCCCCACAATGTGGGCTACCTACGCCGAGGCTTGCTTCATCCGCGCCGAGGTGGAGATGCGCCGTGGCAACGCCTCGGCTGCATTTGAGGCTTACAAGAATGGCATCAAGGCCAATATCGACGACATTCAGCGCGCCCTCACCGTGTGGAACACCAAGGAGGAATACAAGGACATTCCCGCCTTCACCGCTATGGACGGAGCCGACATTGACAACTTCATGGCCAATGCCATCGGCACTGCCGGCGACATCTCAATGGAGAAAATCATGACGCAGAAGTTCATCGCCATGCTCTACACCATGCAGAACTGGAACGACATGCGCCGCCACGACTACAAGGACTACATGAACTGGCAGATGCCCTACGAGTACTCCCGCAACGTGGGCTCCACCAAGACCATCCCGCAAGGAAAGCAGTGGCGCCGCATCAAGCAGTGCTCGCACGAGTTGCAGTACAATTACAGCAACCTCTCGGCAATCCAGCCCAACTACAACGATGACGACATCTGGACCTACCCCGTGTGGTGGGACACTGCCGACTAACCGGCCGATGCCGCGCATCGGGGGAATCGACGGCTAATCGTCGGTAAATGCCCCTGCCGAAAACCCCATCAAGGTCGCCGAAGTCACTCTCGGCGGCCTTTTTTCGCTGAAAAACAATTCACAATTTTGTGAATTTCGGCGAAAGCGCTATCTTTGCAGTGAAAAATCAGTCGATCTGATAGTAGTATTTGAAAAGGAATATCTCAAGGAGCTTTACGTTGCCGGAAAATGCAGCGATAAGAAGCACCGTTTCCAGCCCGATATAGTGCGGCGGTATATCGACCGTATAAACACGTTGAAGAGCAAGGAGTCGATAGAATCTTTGTATAATCTGAAATCACTTCATTACGAAGTCTTGAAGGGTGATAAGATGGGAATATCGTCAATTAGGGTAAATGACCAATACCGAATTGAGTTCACCGCAACAAGTGATGGAGAAGATGCCATTGTCACCATCTGTAGCATTTTGGAATTGTCGAATCATTATAAATAATTTCGTGCGATATGACTACAATACAGGGCGTTGCCGCCGATATGATAGCCAACAATCTTGAGCCATTTGAGCCTTCACATCCCGGTGTGGTGCTCAAGGAGGAGCTTGAATGCCGTAATATATTGCAAAAGAGGTTCTCGGAACAGACAGGAATCCCCTATACGGCACTCAATGAGGTGCTGCATGGCAAACGCGCCATCACTCCCGAATATGCCTTGCTGATAGAGGCGGCATTGGGCATAGAGTCGGGGTTCTGGCTGCGAATGCAGATGGAGTATGACCTTATTGTAGCCAAACGCTCGCCTCAGTTTCTTGAGAAGCTGAAGAAAGTGAGCAAATATGCGGCTGTGCTGTGACTCTCGCATGAGGCACAAGGCTGGAGCAACGACGTGCATTTTTGGTGAAAAAAGGTGTAGCGTTAATGGCAAATGCTTGTTGTGAGTGTGCTCCAGAGGGGCGAAAAGGGGGAATTTTGCGGAAAATATGTAAATTTGAGGGCAAAATGGTTGATAATTAGCGAGAATGTTTGTAACTTTGCGCCGGTTTAACTAAACACTTTTGGAAAAATTGACGACATTTGAGCTGCCATTGAAAGGCATGCCCTGTGGCACACAGCAGTTTGAGTACCACTTGGGAATGGATTTTTTCAGAGAAATGGAGAGTACCGATGTGCTGAGCGCGGCGGTTGACGCCACCGTGGAAGTGAAGCGCAGCGGTGATATTTATGAGCTGTGTATCACAGTTGATGGCGAGCTTGGAATCCCGTGCGACCGCTGCCTTGAGGAGATGTCGCACCGCGTGGAGGCCGAGTATCGTGTGAGTGTGAAATATGGCGAGGAATACAGCGACGATGCCGACAATGTGATTGTTATCGCCGAGAGCAGCAACACCATGGATGTGGCGGGGCTGATTTTCGACACGATAATGCTCACAATCCCCATAAAGCACGTGCACCCCGAGGGTGGCTGCGATGCCTCGATGCAAGCACAGCTTGAGGCCCACCGCGCCACGATAGCCGAGGAGGATGCCGAGGGCGTGGGCGAAGAAGACGGAGCCGGAGCAGCTCCCACAAGCGAGAACAGCAACAACGACGATTTCCCATGTGACCCCCGCTGGGAGGCACTGCGGAAACTAAAAGATAACAATTAAAAAATTTACATAACAAGATGGCACATCCTAAAAGAAAACAATCGAAGACAAGAACAGCCAAGAGAAGAACTCACGACAAGGCTGTAGCTCCTACACTTGCACTTTGCCCCAACTGCGGCGCATGGCACCTGTATCACACCGTATGCCCTGAGTGTGGCTATTACAGAGGAAAAATTGCTATCGAGAAGGACGCTGCCGTGTAATTTTTAACAGGCTACACGGTAGGCGTGCGCACTACGAAAGCAGCTTTTTTCTCCTTTGACAATGTGCTACACAGTGTGTGTGCGAGCAAGGAAAAGAATAAGAGAATGATATCCTAAATAAAGCCAATGAAGCGCTTATTTAGGATAGATTTCCTTATTTGCTTAAAATCAAGGATTATTCAATTCAATCAACGACTGATCGATAGAGATTATGCTTAACGCAAAGATTACGGGCATAGCATCCTATGTGCCCGACTATGTGCTGACCAACGATGAGCTGTCGCGCATGGTCGATACCAACGATGAGTGGATCACCACCCGCGTGGGTATCAAAGAGCGCCGCATTCTCAAGGATGCAGAGCTTGGCTCGTCGTATATGGGCATTCAGGCAGTGAACAAGCTGCTTGAGGAGACCCACACGGCAGCCGCCGACGTGGATATGATAATCTGCGCCACTTCCAACCCCGACTACCGCTTCCCCTCCACAGCTTCGGTGATAGCCCAGGGCTGCGGCACCGTGAATGCCTATGGATACGACATTCAGGCTGCCTGCGCCGGCTTCATCGTGTCGCTTCAGGCCGCGGCCGCCTATGTGCGCAGCGGCATGTATAAGAAAGTGATTGTGGTGGCCGCCGAGAAGATGTCGAGCATGACCAATTACAAGGACCGCAGCACTTGCCCGCTCTTTGGCGATGCCGCAGGAGCAGTGCTCGTGGAGCCTACGAAGGAGGAGAATGTGGGCATCATCGATGGCGTGTTCCATGTGGATGGCATAGGCCTGCCTCACCTGCTCATGAAGGCTGGAGGCTCGGCACGCCCCGCATCGCACGAGACTGTGGATAATGATGAGCACTATGTGTATCAGGAGGGCCGTGCGGTGTATAAGCACGCCGTGACCGATATGCTCACCTCATCGCAGGACGTGATGAGGCGCAACAACCTCTCGGTGGACAACATCGACTGGTTTGTGCCGCATCAGGCCAACTTGCGCATCATTGAGGCCGTGGGCGACCGTCTGGGCATCGACACCGAGAAGGTGCTCGTGAACATAGAGCACTATGGCAACACCAGCGCCGCCTCAATTCCACTGTGCCTCGACGAGCACAAGGGCAAGCTCAAGAAGGGCGACAAGATTGTGCTCACCGCCTTTGGCGCAGGTTTCACCTGGGGCGCAATGTATATTGTGTGGGGATTCTAATCACACTGTCATACCAATCTCACATTCCTCGCAGCCACCCGTGTGGCCGCGAGGGGCGTGGGATTTTTTTTGATTTATATATATGTAATTTATCATGCACAAGGCAGGATTTGTGAATATTGTGGGTAATCCCAACGTGGGAAAATCCACGCTCATGAATGAGCTGGTGGGCGAGCGCCTCTCGATGATCACCGCAAAGGCGCAGACCACGCGCCACCGCATCATGGGCATTGTGAATGCCGACGACTACCAGATAGTGTTCTCCGACACTCCCGGTGTGCTCTCGCCCAAATACAAGCTGCAAGAGAGTATGCTCGAGTTCTCGCAGGAGGCTCTGGTGGATGCCGACATTCTGCTCTATGTGACCGACGTGGTGGAGGATCCCACCAAAAACCGTGCTTTCCTCGACCGCGTGGCTGCCAACCGCGACTTCCCGGTGCTGCTTGTAATCAACAAGATTGACTTGCTCAAGGGCAACGACGACCTGGAGCGCATCATCGACCGCTGGAAGGAGATTCTGCCCGATGCCGAGGTGTTTCCCACGTCGGCGCTGGCCAAATTCAATGTGCAGGGCATAATGGGGCGCATCGTGGAGCTGCTGCCCGAGTCGCCGCCTTTCTTCGGCAAGGACGCGCTCACCGACAAGCCTGCACGCTTCTTCGTGACCGAGATTATCCGCGAGAAGATTCTGCTCGACTACGACAAGGAGGTGCCCTATGCCACCGAGGTGCTTGTGGAGAAATTTGCGGAAACTGAGAACTCTATCCACATCATGGCTGTTATCTTTGTGGAGCGCGACAGCCAGAAGGGCATCATCATTGGCCGTGGCGGGGCGAAGCTCAAGAAGGTGGGCATAGAGGCGCGCAAGGACATTGAGCAGTTCTTCGGCAAGAAGGTGATGCTTGAGCTCTTCGTTAAGGTGGAGAAGGACTGGCGCAACCGCGACAACAAGCTCCGTGCCTTTGGATACAAGGAGTGAGCCGGGGGCGGGCAATTTTTTTCTACCGGCCCTGTGAGGCCTGCATGGCTTATGGGGCTTTTGTAGCCTAATTGAGAAAGAACAATATAAACATACGACTGGAATTATGGGTAAATTAGTAGCCATTGTGGGACGGCCCAATGTGGGAAAGTCCACACTTTTCAATCGCCTGACGCAGACTCGCTCGGCCATCGTCGACGACACTTCGGGCACAACGCGCGACCGCCAGTATGGCAAGGTGGAGTGGTGCGGCAATGAGCTGTCGATTGTTGATACCGGCGGCTGGGTGGTAAATTCCGATGATATCTTCGAGGAGGAAATCAACAAGCAGGTGTCGATTGCCATCGACGAGGCCGATGTGATTCTCTTCCTGGTGGATATAAAGAATGGCGTCACCGACCTCGACGACCATGTGGCCGACATACTGCGCCGCTGCAAGAAGCCCGTGATTCTTGTGGCCAACAAGGCCGACAACAATGAGGGCATCTATGCCTCGGCCGAGTTCTACTCGCTGGGTCTTGGCGATCCTTATTCCATCTCGGCTGTGAACGGCTCGGGCACCGGCGACCTTCTCGATGAGGTGGTGCGCCTGCTGCCAAAGACCGACGAGGACAGCGAGAAGCTCGAGAACCTGCCAAAATTTGCCATCGTGGGAAGGCCCAACAGCGGCAAGTCGTCGATAGTGAATGCCTTTATCGGCGAGGAGCGCAACATTGTGACCAATATTGCCGGCACCACCCGCGACAGCATCTACACGCGCTACAACAAGTTTGGCTTCGACTTCTACCTCGTGGATACCGCCGGCATACGCAAGAAGAACAAGGTGAATGAGGACATTGAGTTCTACTCGGTGCTGCGAAGCATTCGCGCCATTGAGAACGCCGACGTGTGCATCCTGATGATTGATGCCACCCGTGGAATCGAGACTCAGGACGCCAACATCTTCTCGCTCATTCAGCGCAACAAGAAGGGTCTTGTGGTGTGTGTGAATAAGTGGGACCTTGTGGAGAACAAGAGCCAGGAGGCTATTAAGGCCTACGAGAACGCCATTCGCACGCGCTTTGCGCCTTTCACCGACTTCCCCATCAT
>JAQXTJ010000125.1 GCA_029219425.1 Bacteroidales bacterium | reverse complement strand
GTGGCCGACGTGCAACTTTCGCGGCATGGAGGGTGCAAGTGCGAGGTGAGAGCAGAAGAGCCGGGGTGCTATTCCATCGCAGCCTACGACGTGTGGGGACGGCAATCGCCTGCCGTGGAGGTGACAGTGCCGTGAAAATGGGCATTTTGAGAGTGGTAGATGCAGAAAATTGGCACAAAACTTTAGAATTGTGCGAAATTGTGCTAATTTTGTAGAATATTACAGAAAAGAATTATGGAGAGCAAGGAACTAATCGACTTGATTGCCGGGAGAATAGATCGCAGCAGTGCCGACACGGAAAAGCTGCTTGAGGGCTTTGTGGCAACGCTCCGGGAGCGTTGCGGCATGCTCGACTGCATAGCAGTGCCAGGCTTCGGCACCTTTGAGGCAAAGAAAAAAAGTGAGCGGGTGACAGTGAATCCTGCCACGGGAAAGAAAATGCTGGTGCCTCCCAAGATTGCGCTCACATTCAAGGCAAGCGCCTTGCTTAAAAGTAAGTTGAAATAAGCTACTGACACACGAGATGAACAGCAAAGTGACATTCCCGGAACTGGTGGATGCCGTGGCAGCCGCCAATGATTGCCCCAAGCGGGTGAGCGAGATGTTTCTGAAAGAACTATTCACGGTGATTTCGGATGCGCTTCGCAATGGAGAGAGTGTGCGCGTGCGCGGACTCGGCCTTTTCAAGCTCACGAATGTGGAAGCACGAAAGAGCGTGAATGTGAACACAGGAGAGGAGATGGAGATACCGAGTCACCGCAAGGTGACATTTGTGCCCGAGAAGGGGCTTGCCGATGCTATAAACGCACCGTTTGCAGGCTTTGAGACGGTGGTGCTCGACGACAGCCTGACTGAAGAAGAACTCCAGCGCCTTGTGGCCGAGGATGAGCCCCAAGTGCCCGAGGCTGTCAGCGCCGAGCCGTGGCTTGCTCAGGATGAAGCCACAGAGCCTGAGCCTGCTGAAGAAGCAGGGGAGCTGCAAGCGGAAACGCCAAAGCCTCCCGTGATAGAGATAAAGCCCGAGGACACACCCGAGCTTGCCGATGAGAAAGTGGAAGATACCAAACCCAGTGATGATTGTGAGGAAGATATGAACGACAACTGCTACATAGAAAAGAATGCGACCGATGAGATGCGGCCGCCAGTGCCCAACACACCAGAAGTGATTCAGCCAGCCTACAGCGGTGACTACAATATTCCCGAGGACGATGATGAGGAAGAATATGTGCCGGAGCGCGCACACAGCTCGCGCAACGATGGCTTTGTGAGGGGATTCATCTGGGGAGCGCTCACTATGTTTGCGCTATATCTTGTGGTGGGAGGCAGCTACTATATGTGGCAGCATGTGGAAACACAAAAGATAATCGACACTGCCCGTGGCACCGACTCTATTGCCGGCGAGGAGGCTATCGACGAATTGATAGAGGCAACTGCTCCATCGGAGTCCCCACAACCTGAACCACAGGCTGCCCCCAGTGAGGGAGAAGCGGCTACGGCTGCCCCCGAGGCTGCCAAGCCGGCACCAGAGTCGCCAAAGGCAAAGGAGCCGGTGTATGATGAGGTGACCGAGCGTCAATTCCTCTCGAAGATAGCTACGAAGCACTATGGGCATCCCGACTTCTGGGTCTATATTTATGAGGAGAACCGCGACATCATCAAGAACCCCAACACCATAGCCCCGGGCACACGCGTGGTGGTTCCGCCTGCCGAGAAATATGGCATCGACAAGAACAACAAGGAGAGCCTGCGCGCAGCCCGCAAGAAGATAGAGGAGATAGAAAAGGGCAAGAAATAGGGGCTATAGCTTATGAAACAATAAAAGGCACGCTGAATTTAACAATTCTAACTTAAAAATTGATAAATTAACGTGCCTTTGTTGTGCCGTGAGCCGCAAAAATACTAATTTTGCACCTAAAAAGAACAAAGTGGAGAAATTGTGCATGATGAGCCGCCCGCTTTCACGACAAATTATTGGAAACAGATAAAAAAATACTACTATAAATCTACGGAAATATGAGCGATTCAGTGAACATTCGAGAATTGAATGATTTGATAGCAAGCAAAAGCAATTTTGTGGGAATGATAACTCAGGGTATGGATCAGACCATAGTGGGACAGAAGCACTTGGTGGATTCACTGCTCATTGCGTTGCTTGCCAACGGACATGTGCTGCTCGAGGGTGTGCCCGGACTGGCAAAGACACTTGCCATAAAGACACTCGCCTCGCTGATTGATGCAAAATACAGCCGAATCCAGTTTACCCCCGACCTGCTGCCGGCCGATGTGGTTGGAACAATGGTGTATAGCGCAAAACAGGAGAAATTTGAGGTGCGCCGTGGTCCGGTATTCGCCAATTTCGTGCTTGCCGACGAGATTAACCGTGCCCCGGCCAAGGTGCAGAGTGCATTGCTCGAGGCCATGCAGGAGCGACAGGTGACTATAGGCAAGGAGACATTCCGCCTCGACGACCCCTTCCTGGTGCTTGCCACCCAGAACCCCATAGAGCAGGAGGGAACCTATCCGCTGCCCGAGGCGCAGGTTGACCGTTTTCTCATCAAGGTTATAATAGGCTATCCCAATAAGGAAGAGGAGAAGCAGATTATCCGCCAGAACATCAAGGCCGAGAAGCGCGAAGTGCGTCCTTTGGTGAAGCCGGAGGACATCATTGAGGTGCGCAAGATTGTGCAGCAGATATATGTGGACGAGAAGATAGAGCGCTACATTGTGGATATAGTGTTTGCCACACGCTTCCCGCAGGACTACGGCCTGAACGACCTCACGAGCATCATCTCCTTTGGAGCGTCGCCGCGTGCGTCGATAAGCCTTGCACTTGCGGCACGCGCCTACGCCTTCCTGAAAGGCCGTGGCTATGTGATACCCGAGGACGTGCGTGCCGTGTGCCACGATGTGATGCGCCACCGCATAGGCCTAAGCTATGAGGCAGAGGCCAACAACATATCGGCCGACGAAGTAATCAGCGAAATACTCGACAAGATAGCAGTACCCTAATAAACAAGCAACGCAAGAATAATGGATTCAACTGAGTTATTGAAGAAGGTCCGCAAAATCGAGATAAAGACCAAGGGGCTTTCTCAAAACATCTTTGCAGGTGAATATCATTCGGCGTTCAAAGGGCGCGGAATGACGTTCTCGGAGGTGCGCGAGTACCAGTATGGCGACGATATCCGCGACATCGACTGGAATGTGACCGCGCGTCACAACAAGCCCTACATCAAGGTGTATGAGGAGGAGCGCGAGCTCACGGTGATGCTGCTTGTGGATGTGTCGGGCAGCAAGAACTTTGGAGCAGTGGGCGTGGAGAAGAACGAGATGATGGCCGAGATAGCCGCCACGCTCGCCTTTTCGGCAATACAGAACAACGACAAGGTGGGTGTGATATTCTTCACCGACAAGGTGGAGAAATTCATACCGCCCAAGAAAGGCCGCAAGCACATATTGCTTGTGATACGCGAGTTACTCAATTTTGAGCCCGATAGCCACGGCACCAACATAGGCAATGTGCTGGAGTATCTCACCAGCGCGCTGAAGAAGCGCTGTGCCACTTTCCTGATATCGGACTTTATCGACGATGGCGACTACTACAAGGCAATGTCGATAGCGAGCCGCAAGCACGACCTCACGGCCATACAGGTGTATGACAAGCGCGAGGCCACGCTGCCCAATGTGGGGCTTATGAAGGTGCAGGATGCCGAAACGGGAGCGGTGAAGTGGGTGAACACGAGCGCGGCAAGCGTGCGCAACGCTTATAAGAAGTGGTGGTATGAGCGTCAGCAGACGATGAACAACACCCTGATGCGCTGCAACGTGGACGTAGCCTCGGTTGCCACCGATGAGGACTATGTGAAATCGCTCATGGCACTCTTTGGGAAGAGGAGCTTTTAGTGGGAGTTAGGAGTTATTATAGTGAGGAGTTAGGAGTTTTCAGCTCAGGGGGGCTGCGATGACGGTTTTTTTTTTGACCGA
>JAQXTJ010000124.1 GCA_029219425.1 Bacteroidales bacterium | reverse complement strand
TTGCGTGGTATCACGGGGCTACCGGTAGCACCCTTCAAGATGGGAGAGTGAAAAGATTGACTTTATTACTAATAACAATTTACATAATCAACCTCAATGAAACTTATAACCAAAACATTGCTGGCAGCACTCAGCCTGCTGCCACTTATGGGTAACACTGCATCGGCCAAAGAGCAGATTGTGGTGGAAACCGAGAACACTGCGCTGGTGCTGACTGTGGGCGACAACGGACGCCTCTATCAGAGCTATTTAGGAAAGCGTATTGCCAATGCCGGCGACTATGCCTCGCTGCCGCTTGGCTTGGAGGCTTATCTCACTCACGGCATGGAGGACTACTATGAGCCGGCTCTGCACATCAACCGCGCCGACGGCAACCCATCGACGCTTCTCACCTACAAGTCGCACAGCGTGACTGCGTGCAAGGGCGGAAAAGAGACGGTGATAGTGCTTGCCGACCCAGTGTATGCCGATGAGGTGGCACTTCACTTTGTGGCATTTGAGAAGGAGAACGTGCTGAAGGCATGGAGCGTGATTACGAACAAGGAGAACAAGCCCATTGAGCTTGAGAAATTCGCTTCGTCGCTGCTGAGCTTCCACTCACCGCACTACTATCTCACTCAATACAACGGCAACTGGGCAAGCGAGGCGAATGCCACCACCCAGGAGCTGCACTTCGGCAAGAAGGAAATCGACACCAAGCTCGGCACCCGTGCCAATCTCTTTGTGTCGCCATTCTTCCAGATTTCGCTCGGGGCACCTGCCACCGAGAACAGCGGAGAGGTGCTTGTGGGAACACTTGGCTGGACGGGCAACTTCCGCTTCACATTTGAGGTGGACAATGCCGGCTATCTGCGCGTGCTGAGCGGAATCAACCCCTATTTCTCACGCTATCGACTGGCAAAGGGAGAGAGCTTCACCACACCAGAGTTTATCTTCACCCTGAGCCGCAATGGCAAAGGCGAGGCAAGCCGCAACCTTCACGACTGGGCACGCCGCTATCAGGTGAAGGACGGAATGGGCGACCGCATGACGCTGCTCAACAACTGGGAATCGACCTACTTCGACTTCAATGAGGATAAGCTTATCACGCTCATAGGCGAGGCAAAGGAATTTGGCGTGGATATGTTCTTGCTCGACGACGGATGGTTTGGCAACAAGTATCCGCGACACGGCGACACACAGGGACTCGGCGACTGGACGGAAACGGCCAACAAGCTGCCCAACGGCATAGGCCGACTCACCGAGGAAGCCAAGAAGCAGGGCGTGAAATTCGGATTGTGGATAGAGCCAGAGATGGTGAACCCGAAGTCGGAGCTCTACGAGAAGCACAAGGACTGGGTTATTACATTGCCCAACCGCGAGGAATACTACTTCCGCAACCAGCTCGTGCTCGACCTGAGCAACCCGAAGGTGCAGGACTATGTGTTCAATGTGGTTGATGAGCTGAAGACCAAGTATCCCGACATTGCATTCTTCAAGTGGGACTGCAACAGCCCGATAACCAACATCTACTCGGTGTATGAGAGAAACAACCAGAACCATCTCTATATCGACTATGTGCGTGGACTCTACAAGGTGCTCGACCGCATCGCGGCAAAATATCCCAACCTGCCCATGATGCTGTGTGCCGGCGGTGGTGGACGCACCGACTATGAGGCGCTGAAATACTTCCCCGAGATGTGGGTGAGCGATGACACCGACCCGGTGGAGCGCATCTTCATTCAGTGGGGCTACTCGCAGGTGTTCCCGGCTAAGGTGCAGTGTGCGCATGTGACTACCTGGAACAAGAGCGCAAGCGCAAAATTCCGCGTGAATGTGGCTATGATGGGCAAGCTTGGCTTCGACCTCAACCTGCACGACCTCTCGGCCAAGGATCTTGCCTACTGCAAGCAGGCTGTGAAGAACTACAACCGGCTGAAGCCGGTGATACTCGACGGCGACCAGTATCGCTTAGTGTCGCCCTACGAGGGCGACCACGCTGCCACCATGTATGTGGGCAAGGACAAGCGCAAGGCAGTGGTGTTTGCATTCGACATATTCCCGCGCTACGGACGTGAATTTGAGAAGCCACAACACAATGTGATTCTCAACGGGCTTGATGCCAATGCCACATACGAGGTGCGCGAAATCGACCGTGAGGACTGCACGGTGGGTGAGGCCAAGAGCTACTCGGGCGACTATCTGATGACCGTGGGACTGCCGCTGCTCAGCTACAACCGCCTCCGCAGCAAGGTGGTGGAACTTACACGCAAATAATCAATAGAAATTGACAAACAGATATATTGAGGAGTGCCGAAACATTATGATTTGGCACTCCTTGATTGCATAAAAAATGCTTTTATGAAGATAGAAAAGAAGATATATGATACCAGGGTGGGGGAGATTTTGGTGTATCGCCTCACAAATGGAGCAGGAAATGTGGTGGAACTGTCGAGCCTTGGTGCCGGCATAACCCGAATCATTGTGCCCGATGCCGATGGACGACGCGATGACATTGTGCTGGGATATGCCGACTATGCCGACTTTATGCGCGACGGGGCGTGCGCAGGGAAGACTCCGGGACGCTTCGCCAACCGCATCGCGCTGGGACGCTTTGCGATTGATGGCTGTGAATACAGGCTCGACACGAATAATGGACCGAATGCGCTGCATGGAGGCAACGGTGGCTTCCACAGTGTGCTGTGGGACTCGGAGGCGACTGAGCGTGGGGTGTGCTTCACCTATCGCTCGGCCGATGGCGAGGAAGGCTATCCGGGCAATCTCATTGCCATGGTGACCTATTCATGGAGCGATGATGATGAGCTGCTGATAGAATATGAAGCCACTACCGACCGCCCCACTATTGTGAACCTCACCAACCATGCCTACTTCAACCTTGCGGGAGCCGGCAGTGGCTCGTGCCTGCACCACAGACTGAAACTCGACTGCTCGCGGTGGCTTCCGGCGAGTGCCGACGATATACCCTCGGGCGAAATAGCCTTGGTGGAGGGCACGCCTATGGACTTCACTGCCGGCAAGGAGCTTGGAGCGGATATTGATGCCGATTTCGGCAATCTGCGCACCGGCAAGGGATATAACCACTTTTTCATCGCCGACGGCTATGATGGCTCGATGCGGCACATTGCCACGCTCACCGAGGCACGGAGCCGCCGACGGCTTGATGTGGCAACCACGCAATGGGGCGTGATGCTCTACACCGGCAACTGGCTTGCCTCGAATGAACCGTGCGGAAGGCATGGGGCACGCTATGCCGACTACGACGGAGTGGCACTTGAGTGCCAGGGAGCGCCCGATGCTCCCAATCACCCCAATTTCCCATCGACGGTACTTCGCCCCGGCGAAATCTACCGGGAGGCGATAAGCTACCGCTTCACGGTGGAATAGGCACAGCCCGACGGCTTGTTGACAGAGAGCAGCCTTTCGTGAGGCTATTACATCAAGGCACTAAAAGAAAGACCTTGCCACGCAGTTGGACAGTGGCAAGGTCTCGTTTTATAATTGGTAGTAGATTCTATGGATTTGTAAAGAGTCCATACTTATTGTAGCTTGGAGTTGATGAGGGAGAGGAATGCC
>JAQXTJ010000123.1 GCA_029219425.1 Bacteroidales bacterium | reverse complement strand
GAATATGCCCTCACGCGCGAGGTGCACAAGGTGGAGCAGCACATTGATGATGCCGACGTGCACCAGCCCGACGACCGGAAGCTCGTGAAATTCCCGCGCCTCAAGACGCCCGTCTATGAGCCTCACGACGTGGCAGCCGAGCCTGTTGAGGCCGAGCCTGCCGAGGATGTGGAGCCAATGACCCTCGAAGCCACTGAGCGCGAGACCATAAAGAACTCGCTGGAGCGCAATGGCGGCAAGCGCAAGAAGACCGCCCAGGAGCTGCGCATCTCCGAGCGCACCCTCTATCGCAAAATAAAGGAGTACGGCTTAGAGTAGGATGAATATATATATGGCTAAACACGACACTAATATGACAGCATACGGGAAAGTGACGGAAAGAATAATGGCGGTGATGGCGAGGCGATGCCGGGCTGTGGCTGTGGCGGCTGTGGTGGCAATGGCTGCTGCGGTGAGTTGCAGCATCAGCTACAAGATGAATGGCGCCGCGCTCGACTACTCCATCTACAAGACCATCTCTTTCTCCGATTTCCCCATACGCGCCGCGCTGGTGTATCCGCCCTTGCAACAGACCTTTGAGAACAAGCTGATGGACATGGTGACGCGCCAGACACGCCTCCGCGTGATCGACTCCAGCAACTCCGACCTTCGCATTGAGGGCGAAATCACCGGCTACAATCTGTCGCCACAGGCGGTGAACGAGAATGCCTACGCGTCGCAGACTCGCCTCACCATCACCGTGCGCGTGAAGTTTATCAACAGCAAGGACTCGAGCCAGGATGTGGACCAGACGTTCTCGGCCTACCGCGACTTCTCGAGCGACCAGATGCTCACCGATGTGCAGGATGAGCTGTGCTCGCAAATAAGCGACGAGCTCACCAACCTCATCTTCAATGCCACGCTCGGCAACTGGTAGTTTCTTGTGTGTGTGATGATGTAGTAAATTCAAAAATGTGTGATTTTTTGCTATGAACGATATTGCCGGAGATATTAGCCGCCTGCTTGCCGACCCTTCGGCGCCGGTGAGCCGCGAGTGGATGGAGGAGGCGTGGCGCGAGCAGCCCTACTTCCTGCTGCCGCTCATGCTCTACTTGCAGCGCAACACCCCCGATGCCGAGGAGCGCAGCCGCCTGCTTGGCCGGCTCGCCACACTTGCCCCCGACCGCGTGGCTCTCTTCGATGCGCTCGGAGAGGATGCCTCGCAGTTTGCAGGCTTCTATCCACCCGATGAGCAGGAGGCAAAGCCCGACACCGAAACCACCATATCTTCGTTTCTCAACCGCTTTGGCAACGACGATGCGAGCGAGATAGCCGTGCTCAACCAGATGATTTTCAATCCGGTGCCCGACTATTCCACCTTGCTTGCCGCCGAGGAGGAGAGCAGCACTCCGAGCGAGGAGGAGATTAGCGGCGAGGGGGTGAGCGACAGCGATGCAATGATTAACCGCTTCATCGCCCAGTCGAAGGAGAAAATGGGGCATTTCCCCACCACGGTGGTGGATAATCCGGTGTCGGCCACGGCCGAGCCCGAGCCGCTGCCTTCCGACCCAATAAAGCGTCCGAACAAGGCCGATGACTCCACTTTCAGCGAGAGTTTGGCCAAAATTTACATAAAACAAGGCAAATATTCCAAGGCTTTGGAAATAATTAAAAACATAAATTTGAAATTTCCAGAAAAAAGTATTTACTTTGCAGACCAAATTCGCTTTCTGCGCAAATTGGTGATTAATGAGCAAATAAAAAACAATAAGTAACACAACAGAAATATATGTACGCTTTACTCACAGTTTTGATTCTTTTGGCATCAGTCCTCTTGATTGGTGTAGTGTTGATTCAGAAATCGAAGGGTGGAGGTCTTGCCTCTAATTTTGCAAGCTCCAACCAGATTATGGGAGTGCGCAAGACTACCGACTTCGTGGAGAAGGCCACCTGGACTCTCGCCATCACGGTGTGCGTGCTCAGCATCCTCACCGCCTTTGTGGCACCCCGTGACCTCGTAACAGGCAAGGGTTCTCGCGTGAGCAACGCTCCCAAGCAGGAGCAGCAGGCTACTCCATTTGCCACTCAGAAGCAGGCTCCGGCCGCTGCTGCCGAGGCTCCGGCCGCCGCAGCACCCGAGGCTCCTGCACAGGGCAAGTAAAAAAAAAGAAAAAGGGGAACCGGTGTGGCGGCAGCACACACACGCATGGTATAGTCGCGGTGCGTGCCCCCTCTGCACTCTGCTTTTTTGCGATGCACAACAAATAATAAGCGGATTGGCTTTATGCCTCTCCGCTTTTGTTGCTTGCGCGCTGTGGCAGGCGCGAAAGCTGCTTCCACGCTCTGTGTGTGGCTATTGCGCGAGAGAGGAGTGTGACAGAGGACTGTGGTGTGTTGTGGCGCGTGGGGCAATCAGGAGGGGATGCTCACCTGGATTAGCTCGAGGCGGGCTGCTGATTTCTTGAGGATGGTGAATTGCTTGCCATCGAGCGTGGTGGTGTCGCCCTGAG
>JAQXTJ010000122.1 GCA_029219425.1 Bacteroidales bacterium | reverse complement strand
CCGCTGTGCCATCGTCAATCCTCTCCAAGCTCAAGCTGTAGCACTTATTTAGTGCCTCAATGCGCGCTTTATCGCACATTATTATGGCACACCGAAAAAATTTAGTAATTTTGCTCACATTTAATCCCATCAATCACATTTTTATTAAGTCGATATGAACACAAAAATATCTATCATTTTTGCCACGCTCGCAATAATCCTGGGTAGCTGCGCATCAACCAAAAAGGTTCCCTATATGGTCGATGCTGAGACTATCTCAAACGAAGAGCTAAGCAAAATTGCCGCCAACACCGAGCCCACCGTATTGCCCGGCGACCTCCTCGAAATCACCGTGATGAGCTACAACCTGGAGGCTGTAAGGCCTTTCAACAGGGCAAGCTTCGTCAATGAGCTTAACCGAAACCTGAGCAACTACAACACCGACAGCAACCGAAACACCTACTACATCGTGGACGACAAGGGCGAAATAGAATTCCCCGTAATCGGCAAGCTAAAAGTGGGAGGCTTGAACAAATCGCAAATCCAGGAAATGATCTGCAATGAGATCTACCCTAAGTACATGACCGAGCGCCCGGGTGTGGATGTGCGCTTCAAGAACTTCAAAGTGTCGGTTATCGGCGAAGTGGCCCGCCCGGGAGTATATACCGCGACAAACGAGCACATCACCATCCTCGAGGCTATAGCCCTCGCCGGCGACCTCACCATCACCGGTAAGCGCGAGAACATTATGCTCATCCGCACCGACGCAGCAGGAAAGCGTTCGGTGCACAGGCTCGACCTCAACGACAAGGCTCTAATCCTGTCGCCCTACTTCAACCTCCAGCAGAACGATGTAATCTATGTGCAGCCCAACGCCTCCAAGGCTCGTTCTTCGTGGTCAATACCACCTGCACTCACCCTGACCCTTAGCTCCATCGGAACTCTGGTATCAATCGCAACACTCATCGTCACAATCACAAAGTAGCACGATACCCTCACGCCAATGACACCCAAAGAGGGTGTATCAAAAAACTACTAACAGTAGGATAATGATTCTGACGTAGTGAGGGGGGGGTATCAAAATTGGGAAAACGACCACTTATGCAGGGACGCACCCCGGTGCATCCGCCCACAGTCTCTTTGGCTATCGCTTAATTATGAGGCTGTAATGCGGACGCACCGGGGTGCGTCCCTGCACTAACGAGGCTTTTCGGCATTGTGCCACACCCTCCTTATTATAGTTGCAGAAGATTCAAGAAATCAAGACACATACGAGAGATGCCGCCGGCTCGTGCGCGTTGCGCTACCGGGGATTCGCCTCAATGAACTTGCGCACTGCGGCTGTGAATGCCTCCCAGTAGAGCTCGGTCTTGCGCTCGCCCACGCCATAGAGTGTGGCAAACTCGGCCTTTGTCAGCGGTCTTTCGGCAGCTATCACCTCGAGCACCCGGTCGCTGAACACGATGTAGGGCGGCACTCCTTGCTTCTTTGCCACCGCATAGCGAAGCTCCTTGAGCCGCGATATCAGCTTCTCATTCACCGGCACATCCACCGGCAGGCGACCCTGCCCCTTGGCTTTCTCCGGCTTCTCCTTCTTGCCAAAGCTGTGCTCATACACGAATTTCGAAAGCTGCACCTGCCGCATCGAGTGCAAAATGTCGCGGCCATAGTCGGTGATGCGCAAGTGGTTACCCTCCTCGTAGGCAACATCTATAATTCCCAGCTGCAACATCTGCAACAAGTAGCTGTTCCACTCGGCAAAAGAGAGATGGCGTCCCACTCCGTAGGTCTTCAGGTGGTCGTAGCCTCGCGCCGCAATCTCGGCCTTTCGCGAGCCGCGCAGAATGTCGATTATCGTGGTGATGCCCTCACGCTGGTTCACACGCGCTATGGCGCTCAGCGCCATCTGGCATATTATCGTGCCATCTATGCGCTCGGGCGGATTGAGACACACATCACAGTTGCCACAGTCGCACTCCAGGCGCTCATTGAAGTAGCTGAGCAGGATGCGGCGGCGGCACACACTTGCCTCGGCATATTGCTGTATGCGGCGCAGCTTCTCTATGTTCACCGTGGCCTGCCCCGACTCCTTGGCGAAGCTCATAAGCGTTGCCACGTCGGAGAACGAATAGAACATCAGCGTGTCGGCAGGCAGCCCGTCGCGCCCGGCACGGCCTATCTCCTGATAATATCCTTCCATGTTGCGCGGCATGTTGCTGTGCACCACCCAGCGCACGTTGCTCTTGTTGATTCCCATGCCAAATGCTATGGTGGCGCAGATTATGGTGATGTCGTCGTTGAGGAAGTCGCGCTGCACCTGCTCCTTCACCGCAGTTGCCATTCCTGCATGGAAGGGAGCCGCGTTGTAGCCCATCTGCTTCAGCTGCAATGCCATTTTCTCCACATTGGCCCGGCTCAGGCAATAGATGATGCCACTCTGTCCCTTGTGTCGCTCTATGAAGCGCACCAGGGTGCGCATCTTGTCCTTGCCACTAAGGTTGCGCATCACTGTGAGTGAGAGATTGGGCCGGTTGAATGAGGCCACAAACATTCGCGCGTTGGGAATATTCAGTTGCTTCACTATGTCGTCGCGCGTCAGGCGGTCGGCTGTGGCTGTGAGCGCCATGACTGGCACCTGTGGAAAATGCCGCTTGAGCTGCGACAGCCGGGCATACTCCGGGCGGAAATCGTGGCCCCACTGCGAGATGCAGTGTGCCTCGTCGATGGCTATGAGGCTTATTTTCATATCGGCAGCCCAGGAGTCAAGCTCCGTGAGCAGTCGCTCGGGCGAGATGTAGAGAAGCTTGATGTGTCCGGCATACACCTCATCAATCACCTCTCGGTTGTAGGCCTCGCTCTGCGTGCTGTTGACGGCGGCTGCCGGTATTCCATTGGCAAGCAACGCATCCACCTGGTCCTTCATCAGTGCCAGCAGCGGACTCACCACTATGGTGCAGCCCTCGCCAAGCAGAGCCGGAATCTGGAAACAAACCGACTTGCCGCCTCCTGTGGGCATCAGCACCACTGCGTCGCGCCGGTTCATCACACACTCTATCACCTCAATCTGCATGGGATAGAAGCTCGAATATCCATAAAACCGCTTCAGCACGGCAAGTGCCTTCTGTCTTACATTCTCCATCGTTCTCTATTAGTAATCATTCGGTGAGGAGTGAAATATCTGATATCTAATATCTAATATCTGATATCTAATGCTAAAACGCATTCTTCTCGCCTCTGATGGCATTATACACGGTGAGAAACACTATCTTCAAGTCGAGCATCATGTTCCAGTTCTCCGCATACCACACATCGTATTCCACTCGCTTCTCCATTTGCCACAAATACTCAGTCTGCCCGCGCAGCCCGTTCACTTGCGCCCAGCCTGTGATTCCCGGCTTTATTGTGTGGCGCAGCATATACTTGTCGATGAGCGCACTATAGTCCTGCGTGTGTTTCACCATGTGGGGGCGAGGCCCCACTATCGACATATCGCCACGCCACACATTGAAGAACTGTGGCAGCTCGTCGATGCTCGTGCGGCGCAGAAAGTCGCCAAAGCGAGTCTTGCGGGGATCGTTGCGCGTGGCCTGCACACGGTCGCTGTCATTGTTCACGCGCATAGTGCGGAACTTGTAGCACCAGAACTCCTTGCCACGGTAGCCGGTGCGCTTTTGGCGGAAGAAAATAGGCCCCGGCGACGTCAGCTTAATGCCTATCCCCACCGGAATGAGCACCAAGGGAGAGCACAGAAGTACGATAGTGCTCACCACCAGGTCGAAGGTGCGCTTTGCCAAGCGGTTGGCCACGTTGTTGAGCGGATTGGGGCGCACGCTGAGTATGGGTATGTTGCCCACCGACGACAGCTCGAATTTCCTCGCCAGCTGCTTGTTGAACTGCGGCACAAAATAGAAGTCGATTGCATTTTTCTCGGCGAGCTTTATCATCCGGGCCACTATTTCCTCGTTGGATATTGTGCAATACATCTCGTCGATTGTGTTCTCCTTCACGAATTGCTCCACACGGTCGAGTCGCCCGGCGTAGCCCCCTATCGAGCGGTTGTTCTTGTTGTCGTCGAAAATTCCCTCTATGCGGTAGCCATAGCCCCTGTCGCCCGTCATCTCATCCACAAGATGCTGGGCACGTGCTCCGGCTCCGATAATTATCGTGCGCTTAAAGTTGAAGCCATGCGTGCGGTAGAGCTTCAGTATCTTCTTCGACACTATCCACCACGCACACAGCGACACCGCAAAAAGCGTGAAAAACTTTGCATACTTCAGTGGCGGAATCTCTATGTCGAGAAACGAAATCATCGCTATCGACACAGCTGCATAGATAATCACAGTGCGCAGCGCCTCTATCGCCAGCCTGTCAGCAAAAACCGTGCGGCGCTCGTGTATGCGCGAAGTGAACGTCTCCACCAGAAGAAACGAGCCGTTGAGCAACAGCCAGATGGGCTTGGAGAAGAAGACACTGTCGCCAAGACACAGGTACATTGCAAAAAACACGGCATTGAGCACGGCAAAGTCCACCACTGTGAATATGCCGCGCAAAAATTGCCCATATCGTCCTTTCTTGCTCACGTCTTGGTTAATGTTGTGTTTTTTATTTACCTTAAAAACGACAAACCCGGCGTGAATATTGTGTGTCCTATTTACATTATTTTGCCATCCACGGAAAAGGGCTTGCGCGAGTAGTTCTCCTTGCCCACCACGGTCACCGCACCGTCCTTCCCGAACACAATCTCAAGCTCCACGGCCGTGACCCAGTTCACATATTCGAGCTTCAGGCTGAGCACGCTGTTGCTCTTCCAGGCATAGCTGCCTGCCACCGCAAAGTGTGGGTCGATGCCTGTGAAGCGTCCTCGTGGCGCGATGGAATAAGGCGGCGCAACCGCAGTGACGGCCGTGAGCCACTTGCGGTAGCCCAGGGGCAGGCTCACGGTTGAGCCATCGGCATATCGAAGCTCGGCCTGCATCTCGCCACTACCCTGCGTGAGCGCAATCCCTGAAATGCCCAAGCGGTTGTCGCCTACGGCAATGCTCCATGTGACACCTGCTGCCATCCTGCGGCTCTTTGCCCTGCCCGATGGCATAGGAAGTGAGTAGGAGGACACCGGCCCAATGGATGCCGTGCCCGCAGCCTCAAGTGACACATCGCCAACCGCAGGCATAAGCAATTCCCACACCAGCTCGCGCTGCCTCCGCCCGTCGCCAAGCGTGCACTCGGTGATTACCACCACCACATCCTTCTCGGGCACCACAAGGATATATTGCCCAAGGGCACCGTCGGCCCTGAACGCGCCGGGATACCCACACAGCCACGTCTGGTAGCCATAGTCGCACGAAGCTGTCTTCACCTGTGGCGATGTCATCTCGCGCACCCACTCAGCGGCAACGAGCTGCTTTCCCTCCCACTCGCCGCCATGCGACAGCAGCACGCCCATCTTGGCAAGCGACTCCGGCTTTATGTGCAGCCCCCAGCCTCCGGTGTTGTAGCCCTCGGGGCTTATTTCCCAGCGGGCGTCGTCGATGCCCATTGGCGTGAACACCTTTTCCTGCAGGTAGTCGAGAAGCCGAAGCCCTGTCACCTTGGTCACGATGGCCGAGAGCACATAGCTGCTCATCGAGTCATAGCCAAACACCTCGCCAGGTTTCCTCACAGGCTTGCCAAGATACGCGGCAAGCCAAGCATCGGTGTGGTTGCGCAAGGTCCAGTCGGGCTCAATGCCCGAGGTCATCGTGAGCAGGTCGCGCACGGTGATTGCAGCCAGCTCGGGAGCGACCTCGGCTGGCAGTGCCTCGGGGAAGAACGCAGCCACGCGGTCGGTGAGCCGAAGCCTGTTGTCGGCAATGGCAAGCCCCACGCCCACAGCCACGAAGGTCTTCGAGCAGGAGTACATCGTGTGGCCATATTCCGGCCCGAAAGGCTCGGGATAGGCCTCGGCAATCACCTTGCCATGCCTGAGCACCATCACGCTGTGTATCTCAGTGTCGGGCAAGGCCATAAGCGAGTCGATGAGCGCAGCCACCACCCTGCCCGGCACGGGGGGGGCCCCGCGGGCGGGGCGCGCCAGCACCCCCCACGCCCCGCCCGCCCCCCCCCCCCCCCCCCCCCCCCCCC
>JAQXTJ010000121.1 GCA_029219425.1 Bacteroidales bacterium | reverse complement strand
CTGCTACAGAGCATGCGCATGGCAAGGAAGATTCTGCGCGACTTCAATCCCCACATCGCCATCGGAGTGGGTGGATATGCCAGCGGGCCTATGCTCAAGGCTGCGCAGAAGCGTGGTATCCCCACGCTGATACAAGAGCAGAACTCCTATGCCGGAGTCACCAACAAGCTGCTGGCAAAGGGCGCAAGCGCCATTTGCGTGGCCTACGAGGGCATGGAGCGCTTCTTCCCTGCCGAGAAAATTGTCACCACGGGCAATCCCGTGCGCCGCAATTTGCTGCAATGCCCGCTATCGCCTGCCGATGCGCGCCGCGTCATGGAGCTCGACCCAAGCCGCCGCACCATACTCGTGGTGGGAGGCAGTCTTGGCGCACGCACGGTGAATGAAAGCATCATTGCAGCCCTGCCGGCTATCGCTGCTGCCGACGATGTGCAGGTGATATGGCAGACGGGCAAATACTACGACGATTCCACACGCGCCGCGCTCGAGGCTTCTCCGGCTCAGAATGTGGTGCGAATGCCATTCATCGGCAATATGGACGTGGCTTACCGCGCCGCCGACCTGGTGGTGAGCCGCGCCGGCGCAAGCTCAATCTCCGAGTTGCAGCTGCTCGGCAAGCCTTCAATCCTGGTGCCTTCGCCCAATGTGGCCGAGGATCACCAGACGAAGAACGCCCTCGCCCTCGCCAGCCGCAATGCCGCCATTATGGTGCGCGATGCCGATGCTGTCGCCTCGCTGGGCAGCACTATGCTCACCACCGTGCACAACGACGCACTGCTCGCCTCTCTCGCCGCTAATGTGGAGAAAATGGCCCTGCGCAACGCCGATGAGCGCATCGTGGATTGCGTGATGAAGATTGTGGAAAGGCAAGACGACTGATTGCCGTTCATTTGCAAGACAGCTACAATAGATGGTTGTGAACAAAGAACAATAATTATGAAGGATTATAAATCGATATATTTTGTTGGCGCGGGCGGCATTGGAATGGCTGCCCTTGAGCGCTATTTTCTGGCTAAAGGCTTTCGCGTGGCAGGCTACGACCGCACGCGCACAGAGCTGACCGATGCCCTCGCAAGCGAGGGCGTGGCTATTTGCTACGATGAGGCGGCAAGCCTCATCCCCGACTATTGCAAGAACACGTCCGACACGCTGGTGGTATACACACCCGCCGTGCCTGCCTCTCACGAGGGGCTGTGCTTCTTCCGCAATGGCGGCTTCACCATCATGAAGCGTGCCGAGCTGCTGGGGCTCATCACCCGCAGCTCAAAGGGATTGTGCTTCGCGGGCACTCACGGCAAGACCACCACTTCGAGCATGGCGGCACACATCCTGCACTGCTCGACAATAGGCTGCAACGCATTCCTGGGCGGCATCCTGCGCAACTATGGCAGCAACCTGCTGCTCAGCGCCACCAGCCCCTACTCGGTGATTGAGGCCGATGAGTTCGACCGCTCTTTCCACCACCTCTCACCCTATATCGCGGTTATCACCGCCACCGACCCCGACCACCTCGACATCTACGGCACCGAAGAGGCTTATCTCGAGAGCTTTGCCCACTTCACCGAGCTCATACAGCCAGGAGGCACCCTGCTGCTCCACACGGGGCTGAAGGTGCAGCCGCGCGTGCCACAGGACGTGCGAACCCTCACCTACTCGCGCAATGAGGGCGACTACCACGCCGCCCGCGTGCGCAAGGGCGATGGCGAGATTGTTTTCGACTTCGTGACTCCCGATGGCGTGGTTGCCGATGTGAAGCTCGGCGTGCCTGTGGATATCAACATTGAGAATGCCGTGGCTGCCATGGCAGTGTGCCACATGGTGGGTGTGCCGGGCGAGGTGATGCGCGAAGCCATTGGATCTTTCCTCGGGGCCAAGCGCCGCTTCGAGTTCTGGCTCAAGGAGCCGGGCGCCGACGGGCGCGTGATTATCGACGACTATGCCCATCACCCCGACGAGCTGCGTGCAAGCATCAGCTCGGTGAAGGACCTCTATCCCCACCGCAAGCTCACAGTGGTGTTCCAGCCTCACCTCTACTCTCGCACTCGCGACTTCGCGCCTCAGTTTGCCGAGGCTCTGTCGCTCGCCGATGAGGTGATTCTGCTCAATATCTACCCGGCCCGCGAGCTGCCTATCCCCGGAGTGACCAGCGAAATCATTCTCCGCGACATAAAATGCCCCGTGAAAGAGATTTGCGACAAGTCGCTTTTGGTAAATCGAATAAAAAACCGTAACTTTGAGGTCTTGCTTACGGCCGGTGCCGGCGATGTGTGCAACTTCCTGCCCGCAATCGTCGATGCCGTTGCCCGATAGCTCCGGTGCAATCACATAACTTGCATACTTTTTTTCCCGTAAAAAAAAATGAAAACCGTGCTGAAGAAAATATTGCTTTGCATCTCTTTTATCATAGTAGTGGGTGGCATCTCCACCGCTGCCGTGTGGGCCGATATGCAGGCACGCTCCCGCCTGTGCCGCGGTGTGCGTGTGCACATACTCAATGAGCAGCAAGTGCAATTCGTAACCAAGCAGAGCATTCTTGCAGCACTCGACAAGGCTCAGCTCAACCCCCAGGGAAAGCCTCTCGCCGAAATCGACACCGACATTATTGAGCAGTACATTGCATCATCGGAGTTCATGGAAAATGTGGAGTGCTACATTGATGCACACAATTTCTTCGTGATTGAGGCAAGCCAGCTGGTGCCGGTGCTCCGCG
This sequence comes from Bacteroidales bacterium, assembly GCA_029219425.1. Taxonomy (GTDB): domain Bacteria; phylum Bacteroidota; class Bacteroidia; order Bacteroidales; family Muribaculaceae; genus CALZFJ01. The sequence goes on along the minus strand of JAQXTJ010000121.1, from coordinate 724 downwards.
TCTTCGACGGCAACCGCTCCTACTATGTGAACCGCGAGGGCAAGTGCATGTCGGCAGCAAAGTCCTACCATGTGGATGTGCCTGTGGTCGAAGGTCACTTCTCCAGGCAGTGGCCTCCCACCAAGCTCATTCCAATGCTCGACTATGTGGCTGCCGACAAGGCCCTGAACCAGCTGGTGACCATGTGGGTGGTGCGCGACTCATGCAATGTGTGCTTCGTCCCGTCGATCAGAGGACATATCGTGAACATGGGAAGCCCCACCGACTACCAGTCGAAGTTCGCAAAGCTCATGAAGTTCTACAAGGATGTGCTCAGCGTGAAGGGGTGGGAAACCTACACCGAGATTTCCCTAAAGTGGAACTACCAGGTGGTGGGCACTCTGCGAAACAAGAAACCGCTCACCGAGCCCGACTACGACCCCGACTACGACGACCAGGCACCCGACGTGGCCTCTATCGACATGGAGCAGCTAAAGCGCGAGGACTCCATTGCAAGTGCCTCGGCCAATAATGCTAAATTAAAGAAAAAATCATAATATCTTGCTTGTATGGAAAGTAAACAATATATTGTTACCATTGAGATTTGCAGCTCCAAGATTGTAGGAGCCCTGGGAGAGAAGAGTCCCAACGGCAGCGTGAGCCTCATTGCCCTTGAGAGCGACCGTATTTCCACCGACTGTGTGCGCCGCGGATTCGTGCAGAATGTGGAAGAAGCAAAATCACA
>JAQXTJ010000120.1 GCA_029219425.1 Bacteroidales bacterium | reverse complement strand
ACGAGCAGCACTCCGGCTGCAATTGCGATGGCGAGCCAGACACGGTGCTTACGGTTCTCCGCGCGGAGCTGCAAGTTGCCAAACTCGGCAGTGTAGCGTGCCAGCGACTCGGCGGTGGCATGGGAGTAGAGCGAGTCTTTCAGGGCATTGAAGCGGTCAAGCTCCACTCGGGCGCTGTCGCGGTCGGTGTCCCAGTAGGCCTCATATAGCCCCCGGTGTGAGTGCACGAGGTTGTAGAGGTCGCCCATGTCGGCAAATATCTGTACCGCCTCGCGGAAGTGCCCTATGGCCTCGGCAGAGCGGCCTTGCTGCACAAGCAGCGTGCCGAGCTGGTTGAGGTCGATGGCGAGGGAGTGGCGGTTGCCATTGTCGCGCAGTGTAGCAATCGCAGTGTGGTAGGCCGCCTCGGCTTCGGCAAAGCGTTGCAGCCCCAGCAGGGCAACGGCACGCTGCGAGAGGCGCACCGGCAGCCGCTGTGTGCGGCCGTGAAGCGAGTCGAGAGTGTAGGCGAGGCTGGCGTAGTCGAGGGCGAGGCTGTCGCGACCGAGCTTGTGATACACCTCCGATGCCATGCCCAGCAACACTGCCTTGCGGGCAGGATTGTTGGCGCGGTCGGCATAGTCGAGTCCTTGCATAATGTATTCCTCGGCACGGCGAGGAGCACCGGCTGCCATGTAGTTGCCGGCAAGCACATTGAGGGTCGATGAGATGCGGTCGGGGTCGCCACCCTTCATGTAGATTTCGAGGGCATGTGTGCAATAAGTGGCAGCCTGGCTGAAATCGCCCTTGCGCACCATGATGATGCCGAGCAGGTTAAGGCAGTCGCCCTTGGCATTGCAGTCGTGGGCAAAGAGTGGCATCGCGCCAAGGGCATAGTGCTCGGCGAGGTCGTAGTGCTGGCGGGCATAGTGCCACTCGGCAGCCCAGTAACGCACCTGCTGCCGCAGCGAGTCGGTGGGCGTGCCGAGGTCAAAGCGCAGCGGCTCATCGATGGGATCATCCTCCCCCATAGCCTGCATCAGACGGTTTACGAACTCCACGGCGGGACGCTTCTCGCATTGCTCAATGAGGCGAGACACGGCATCATCGTTGCCCGCTGCCGCCGTGACACAGGTGGGCCACAGAGCAGCGGCGGCAATCACCACCGGTATCAATGTTTCTTTTAGCATAATAGGGGATAAATATAAAAGCACAGGCTACTTCCATCCTGTGATTTTGCGGATGAAAGGAATCAGCTCATTGGCCATCTTCACATGCTGTGCCTTCGAGGGGTGGTAGTCGGCGCCATAGCCCAGCGACCCCGTCTGTGTGGTGAAGTCGAAGCGGTAGATGTCCTTCACTCCGGCTGCGGTGAGGTTCTTCCACGCTCCATCCACGGCAGCCACATGCACCTTGCTTGCCTCGCCCGTGAGCATGGGGCCGGTAATCATCACAATCTTGGCCTTGGGCTGGAGCTTGCGCAGCTTCTTCACGAAAGCCTCATAGTTGGCCCGATAAAGCTCGGTCTTGTAGCCCGGAGTGCTGAAGTCGTTGGTGCCGAGAGCGATGCAAATCACGTCGGCGCGATAGTCGGCGTGGTTCCACCGCTGTGAGTCGTCGTAGAGCGAGGTGTAGTCATACCACTTGGGCATAATGTCCTCATCACCGTCAGGCTTGCCGGCATAGTTGCGATACATGCCTATTCCCGAGCGTGCCACCACATGATGTCGGGCATTGAGGGCGCTCGAGGTGATGCGGGCGTAGGTGTAATAGTGATTGGAGATGGAGTCGGCAAAGTGAATGTCGCCATTGGCTGCCTCGCTGCCATAGCCGCAGGTGATGGAGTTGCCAATGAACTCCAGTCGGCGCTCGGGCTGGAGAGGCGCGGCAAGCAGGCGTGCGCCGTCGGCAAGCAGGAAGCCGCGGAACTCCGGGCGATCGTTATAGCCCTCATACACCAGCATCACATCCACCGAGTGACGCTCGCCGCGCAGACCGGTGGCAAGCGTAATCACCGAGTCGTTCTTCGAGAAGAAAATCTTGTGGGCCGGCTCATTATCCACAGTCACCATGAAGTAGCCGCTGCCGGGCTTGGCCTGCATTGCAATCTCTCTGCCGGTGAAACAGGCCTTGATAGAAGTGCCGGGATAGACCATGAGCGGCGACTCGGGATTGGTGAAATTCACGCGTCCCGCATATACTATGCCCTTGTCGGAAGGGCTGATATGTGTGGCAGCTGGTGCCACCACCGGTGTAGCCATCATAGCTGCCACCACAATCAAGAACAAATATTTATTCATCATCTTATCGTTTTTAATATTCTTTTTTTCACTCTTACATCTCCACTAATAGTGGAAACTGCTTCCTCCCAGAAACTCGCGCAACAGGCTCGTGCTTGGCACGTCCTTCTCCTCAAGCGGCTTGAAGAAGCCAAGCAGCGCACGCAGGCGGAATGCCTCGGCATACTCAGGCGTGCTATGCGGCACACCGCGCAGCAGCGGCTCGGCATAATTCTTCATCACCGCAAGCTCAAAGAGAAGCGACGAATTGAAGGTGGCATCGGCATTCTCCTGATAGGGGAAAATCCACTTGTCCTCGCCTCGGCGCACGCTCTGCCAGCGCGCTATGGTCTGCTGTGCGCTCACCCCGCGATACTTGTGGTCGCGTATTATGCGGCGCAGCAGGCGGTTGTCGGTGGTGGGCACCCAGTTGTGGTCGTCGATAGAGATGGTGGTGAGAGCCGACACATACACCCTGAACTTCTGCTCCTCGGGTATGCTCTTGGTCAGCTCGGGATTCAGGCCGTGTATGCCCTCAATGAGCAGCACATTGTTGGGCCCGAGCTTCAGGGTGTTGCCCTTATACACGCGCCGTCCGGTCGGGAAGTCGTAGGTGGGCATAGCCACCTCCTCGCCGGCAAGCAGGCGGTTGAGGTCCTCATTGAATTGCTTCAGGTCGAGGGCATAGAGCGACTCATAGTCGTATTCCCCATCGGCATCGAGTGGAGTCTCCTCGCGGTTCACGAAGTAGTCGTCGAGCGAAATCTTCTTAGGCACGAGGAAATTCGTGAGCAGCTGTATGCTCAGGCGAAGTGCCGAGGTCGTCTTTCCGCTCGACGACGGGCCGGCGATAAGCACCACTCGCGCCCCTCCCTGGCGATAACGCTCGGTGATTTGCTCGGCAATGCGGGCGAAGCGCTGGTTGTGCACCGCCTCGGCCACATTGATGAGTGTCGATGCCTTGCCCTCAGCAATGGCACGGTTGAGGTCGGCCACATTATTGAGGCCTATAATGCGGTTGAGGCGCACATAGTCGGTGAATGCCGCATACATCTTCTCCTGCTCCACCGGCTTCTTGGCCTCGGTGGGACACTTTGGATTAATGCTCAGCAGCAGCACGCCCTCCTTGAAGGGCAGCAGATTGAAGTGTCTTATGTGTCCGCTCGACGGCGCGAGATTGCCATAGTAGCTGTCGGGAGTGTCGTCGAGAGTGTAGAACACCGAGTAAATCTCATCGCCGGCACTCAGCAACTCGGCCTTGTCGTGAAGCCCGGCATCCTCAAACATCTTCATCACATCGCTCGTGAGGCGCTCGTGGCGGCGGAAAGGCACATCGGCAGCCACAATAGCCTCCATACGCGCCTTTATGGCAGCCACATCACCCTCGGCCGGCACCACCGAATCCCCGTCGGCGCCAATGAGCAGGGCATAGTAGCCTCCCGCCACCGAGTGCTCAATGCGCAGGCGCAGAGTGGGGAAAAGGTCGCGCACAGCCTTCGACATTATCATGCACAGAGAGCGCACATACACGCGCTCACCCGATGGCGAGGTGCAGTCGAGATACTCCACCTGCTTGGGCGAGAACACCGGGTAGCCCAGGTCCTCAGTCTTGTTGTTCACCTTGGCGCAAATCGGTGTGATGCCAATGCCCGGGGCAATGCGCGAGAAAATCTCGCCAAGCGTCTCGCCCCCCTGCACGCACACATATTCGCCTGTATTCTTGCAAAAAATCTCAATTCCTTTCACCATAGTGTGTTTTTTAGTTTATTGTGACTAAATAAGCTGATTTATTGTGATTAAACAATCATAATCCGTATAAATCATAAACGCTGATAAATTGGCGATTATCAAACGGAAGCCGCACAGCACGAAGCCGCACCCCACTGCCCTCAGTCACAAGCAATAATCACCGCCTCACCGTTTACAAAGATACGGAAATATTTCTTACACCCCACAATTTCCCCAACATTTTTCCGCCACACTCCAAAAAATCCTCCATTCACACCACGAGCACAGCACCGCTACCACACTGCCACTGAGCGCGAACGGAGCGAGCAGTGCATCGTAGATGCACGATTATTGTTAGCCCCAAACCATACATTTGGCTTCACATTGAAGCCACTATTTGCAATTTGCCGATATATACATTATCATCGCATAAGTTCACTTTTATGTTAAAACTTAACTTGTTCTTTTTCTCAAGTTAAAAAAATCGTGATTTTTTAACTTGACATCTGCCATGTGTCAAGATTTAGGGATTCCTTTAACTGATTCACTACATTCTCCGCCGCCTTGCCCCTGATTTGCGACATTTTTTCTGCCACGTTGCCCCTGATTTGTGACAAAAAATACGTATATTTGCCCCTGAATTAAAACATCGGCAATTATGTTTCGCAGATAAATCATATCGAAATTGGAGGCTTGGAAGCATGACAGGCAGCACAAACCGCTAATCCTCAGAGGCGCGCGTCAGG
>JAQXTJ010000119.1 GCA_029219425.1 Bacteroidales bacterium | reverse complement strand
AAGCAGTTGAGGCACTGAAGAACACCCGCGCAGCCAGCGAGTTTGAGGCTCTGCGACTTGAGACTGAGCGCTCGGGCAAGCGTCCCAAGGTGTTCATGCTCACCATTGGCAACCTGGCAATGCGCCTGGCCCGTTCACAGTTCTCAGCCAACTTCTTCGCCTGCGCCGGCTACCAGATTATCGACAACCTCGGCTTCGAGACCGTTGAGGCAGGAATTGAGGCTGCAATGGAGAAGCAAGCCGACGTAGTGGTGCTCTGCTCAAGCGACGACGAGTATGCCACTCTCGCTCCCGAGGCTTTCAAGGCTCTCGCAGGCCGTGCCGAGTTTGTAGTGGCAGGCGCGCCGGCTTGCAGCGAGGAGCTCAAGGCTGTGGGCATCACCGAGTTTGTGAATGTACGCAGCAACGTACTGGAAACATTAAAAGCTTTCAACGCAAAATTATTAAAATAAGAAATCGCACACAATGAGACCCAATTTTCAAAATATAAATATTGCAACCGATGCTTTTAATGTGAAGCATAACGAGATTGCTGAAGGCGAAAAATGGATAACTCCTGAGCTTATCCCGGTTAAGCCTATTTACACCAAGAAAGACCTTGAGGGGCTGGAGCACCTTGAGTATGTGGCCGGTATTCCTCCCTATCTGCGTGGCCCCTACAGCGGAATGTATGCCATGCGTCCCTGGACCATACGCCAGTATGCCGGCTTCTCCACAGCTGCCGAGTCGAACGCATTCTACCGCCGCAACCTGGCTTCTGGTCAGAAGGGTCTGTCGGTAGCATTCGACCTTGCCACTCACCGTGGCTACGATGCCGATCACGCCCGCGTGGTGGGAGATGTGGGCAAGGCCGGTGTGTCCATTTGCTCTATCGAGGACATGAAGGTGCTTTTCGATGGTATTCCATTGAACAAAATGTCGGTGTCGATGACTATGAACGGCGCAGTGCTACCCGTGCTCGCTTTCTACATCAACGCCGGTCTGGAGCAGGGCGCAAAGCTCGACGAGATGGCCGGTACCATTCAGAACGATATCCTCAAGGAGTTCATGGTGCGCAACACCTACATATATCCGCCTAAGTTCTCGATGAAGATTATCGCCGACATCTTCGAATACACCTCGCAGAACATGCCTAAGTTCAACTCAATCTCAATCTCGGGCTACCACATGCAGGAGGCCGGCGCCACTTGCGACATTGAGCTGGCTTACACGCTCTCCGACGGACTGGAGTATCTCCGCGCCGGTGTGAACGCAGGCATGAATATCGACGCATTTGCGCCGCGTCTGTCGTTCTTCTGGGCTATAGGCATGAATTTCTTCATGGAGATTGCCAAGATGCGTGCTGCGCGTATGCTCTGGGCTAAGATTGTGAAGCAGTTCGACCCCAAGAACCCCAAGTCGCTCGCCCTGCGCACTCACTGCCAGACTTCGGGCTGGTCGCTCACCGAGCAAGATCCTTTCAACAACGTGGGTCGCACATGCATCGAGGCTATGGGTGCTGCACTGGGTCACACTCAGTCGCTCCACACCAACGCTCTCGACGAGGCTATCGCACTGCCTACCGACTTCTCGGCACGCATCGCACGCAACACCCAGATCTACATTCAGGAGGAAACCTACATCTGCAAGGAAATCGACCCATGGGCCGGCTCTTACTATGTGGAGGCTCTCACCAATGAGATTGCACAGAAGGCCTGGGCTCACCTCCAGGAGATTGAGAAGCTGGGCGGAATGGCAAAGGCCATCGAGACCGGTATTCCTAAGATGCGCATTGAGGAGGCTGCTGCCCGCACTCAGGCACGCATCGACTCGGGCAAGCAGACTATCGTGGGCGTCAACAAGTATCGCCTTGAGAAAGAAGCTCCCATCGACATTCTCGAAATCGACAACACCGAGGTGCGCAAGGAGCAGATTGAGCGTCTTGAGGACCTCCGCGCTCACCGCGACGAGGCTGCCGTGAAGGCCGCTCTTGCTGCCATCACCGAGTGCGTGAAGACCGGCGAAGGCAACCTGCTCGACCTCGCAGTGAAGGCCGCTGCAGTGAGAGCTTCTCTGGGAGAGATTTCCGATGCCTGCGAGGAAGTCGTGGGCCGTTATAAAGCTGTAATCAAAACTATTTCAGGCGTGTACTCTTCAGAAACTAAGAATGACCCCGACTTCGAGAAGGCCAAGCAGATGTGTGCTGAGTTTGCCAAGAAGGAGGGTCGCCAGCCCCGTATTATGATTGCCAAGATGGGTCAGGACGGTCACGACCGTGGCGCAAAGGTTGTTGCCACCGGTTATGCCGACTGCGGATTCGACGTTGACATGGGCCCGCTGTTCCAGACTCCTGCCGAGTCGGCACGTCAGGCCGTGGAGAACGACGTTCACATCCTTGGCGTTTCCTCGCTTGCCGCCGGTCACAAGACCCTCATTCCGCAAGTTATCGAGGAGCTCAAGAAACTTGGCCGCGAGGACATTGTGGTTATCGCAGGTGGTGTAATCCCCGTGCAGGACTACGACTTCCTCTACAAAGCAGGTGTTGCTGCCATCTTCGGCCCCGGCACCCCCATCACCAAGTCGGCAATCAAGATGATCGAAATTCTCAACGGCGAGGCATAATCCCCTCCCCCCGTTTCATTGAATCACAAAGTGTGGCTCTCCTACCCCGGAGCCACACTTTTTATTACATTTTTTAATCCCTACTCCAATAAAAATCTTGCAAGGAAAATTCGCCCAATCCTGAACAAATGCCACTGAAATGGATGGCAATTTGTGCCGTTTCTGCCATTTATCTGGCAATTCCGGTAATGATGGAATTTGTTGCAGTCGTTCGACGAGGATTCTCCTGGCGCATGATATGGCTTGCGTGGCTACTCTTG
>JAQXTJ010000118.1 GCA_029219425.1 Bacteroidales bacterium | reverse complement strand
GCCCATCTCGTTGCAGACGATATGCAGCTTGAAGCCATAGAACCATCCCATAGAGCATTTGCCTCTTTGGGCGATGCCCCTGAAGGTCTTGTGTTGGAGTATTCGTTGGTTCTTGCACACTCTCAACGGGGTGCTGTCGATGAAACTTATGCCGGTGCATTTGCCCATAAGCACACTCTTTACGAGGATGGCAAGCTTCACAACGGCGCGTCTCTCCAATTCAACGAATTGGTTGTAAGACACCGTTTTAGGAAACAGATGCCGCATATATTTGCACACATATTGAAGACAGGAATGCTTCAGGCAACGGTATCCTGAGTCATGAGACAAGATGATAATGGTCTTTTCTTCGGAGTCCGACATCATGCCATCGCGATGATACTTGCGTTTCTTGGAACTATCACAAGCCGTTATGGTATTTTGCTCAAGAGTTTTATCAAAAACTTTGCTGAAATCGTCGCAAATTGAGAAAATTTCTATAATTTTGTCATCAGGGAACATAGCGGTTGTTTTTTGTTGTTTTTTGCACTATAAAGTTACTAAAAATACCGCTATTTCCCTAATTCTAAGCTAATTATATTTCACTAACTCACGTTAGTTTATTGCATAGATAATGAAAAGGACATTTTTATCACTCGTTGCAGTAGCACTGGCTGCTGTGACCATGACCGCCCAGGAAGCGCTGTGGAGCGGAACACAAGTGCAATCGCCGGTAGTGAATGTCGATGGCACAGTGACATTCTCAATCTTTGCCCCACAGGCGCAGAAGGTGCAAGTGACAGGCACATTCCTGCCCACGCAGATGGTGGAAACGCCTATGGGCAAATGGGAACAGCCCGGGGTAGCCGACTTGCAGAAGGACGAAAAGGGCGTGTGGTCGTTCACCTCGGCTGCACTCGAATCGGAGCTTTACACCTACAACGTGATTGTAGATGGAATGATGATGCTCGACCCTGCCAACGTGTATGTGAACCGCGACGTGGCTTCGCTCACGAGCCTCTTCATCGTGAGAGGGGAGAAAGGCAGCAAGGGCGACCTCTACTCGGTGAACGAGGTGCCTCACGGCAATCTCGCCAAGGTGTGGTACGACAGCCCCACGCTCGGCATGAAGCGCCGCATGAGTATCTACACTCCGCCGGGTTATGACGAAGGCAAAGATTACCCTGTGCTCTATCTGCTGCACGGCGCGGGTGGCGACGAGGATGCCTGGTCCACCCAGGGACGCGCCACGCAGATTCTCGACAACCTGATAGCTGCCGGAAAGGCAGTGCCCATGGTGGTGGTGATGCCCAATGGCAATGCCGCATGCCAGGCTGCGCCCGGCGAGTGGTCGAGGGGAATGTATCAGCCATCGTTCGCCGAAAGCATAAATCCAGGCACACAGCCCAAGGCCACGATTGACGAGAGCTTCATGGACATAGTGAGCTATGTGGAGAGCCACTACAAGGTGCGCACCGACAAGGCCCACCGCGCCGTGTGCGGCCTTTCGATGGGTGGCGGCCACTCGTTCCACATTTCGAGGCGGTTCCCCGATGCCTTCGACTATGTGGGGCTTTTCTCTGCCGCGCCGCATATAGGCTACGACCAGAACAAGCCTTTCTACGATGTGCTGAAGGGCGACGCCACACTGCAAAAGCAGCTTGCCGCGCTCTTTGCCGCCAAGCCTAAGCTCTACTGGATTGGAATAGGCAAGACCGATTTCCTCTATCAGCATAATGCCGACCTTCGACGCTACTTCGACGAAAAAGGCTACAAATACACCTATCGTGAGACCGACGGCGGACACATCTGGCGAAACTGGCGCATCTACCTCACCGAGTTTGCCCAACAGATCTTCGAATAACACACAATTACGGTCTGCTAAAAAAGCCTTAACATTAAATCACAGCTGATTCTATCATAGACTGCACCCCAAAGTTGTCACCCAACTGATGGAGTGCAGTTTATCTATAATCACTGCAGAATAACTCCTTACCGTATGGCTATCTCAAAATTTGCACGCGCTCGTTGAATCCGCCCCTCATAAACGTTAAATCCGTTAAATCTGCATCACTTCCCCTCCCCACAACCCCCTCTTCCTCACCTCCCTGTCTTTTAACCAACAACCAATTGATATTCAACGACTTGCAGATACTATGGCTGAAATCATGCCAACCGGAGTGAAAGGCGTGAGCAGCATCGCTGCCCAGGTGCTTAGCGAGAATGGAATGATTCACATTGAGGGTGCCGGAGAAGGGGGACACTGCTGTTGCGTTCTCCAACCATCGGGTCCATCGGGTCTGATTTGTCGGGATTTGTGATCGACTTTGTGCTAAACTATCACAAATCCATGCTTTCACACCAAAAAAATCCCTGAAAATATTTTGTTATTTCACAGCAAGCACTATCTTTGCGGAAATTTTTAGAACCTCAATTGTAGAACCAAATATTTTACTACTATGTATTGGACATTAGAGTTAGCTACCAAGCTCGAGGACGCACCCTGGCCCGCAACCAAAGAGGAACTTATCGACTACGCAAAGCGCTCGGGCACTCCTCTCGAAGTTATCGAAAACCTTCAGGAAATCGAAGACGAAGGCGAAATATATGAGAGCATCGAAGACATCTGGCCCGACTATCCCAGCAAGGACGACTTCTTCTTCGACGAGGAGGAATACTAATCATCCCCGCTTTTTCAGCTCCTCAGCTTTTTCTCAACCGTGATTGCCATGCGAGCAATCATTTAGCAAAAGACAGTGTGAACGTGTTGCCTGGGGCATCTCGTTCACACTGTCTTTTTTGCCTTCGCAATGTCCCAGCACCAGCCATCATGGCTCCGTGGAAATCCCAAATTCATCTTTGCTTGCTTCTATGATGCTTTTCTTATATTGCTGTCCGATAAAAAATTAGCTGTGTGTATCAAAATTCGGTTTGATAATATTTTGATGTAGGGACGCACCCCGGTGCGTCCGCGTAACAGCCTTATAATTAAGCGATAACCAAAGCGACTGTGGGCGGACGCACCGGGGTGCGTCCCTACTACATGGTTGTTTTTTCATTGTGTTTTTGCTATAGGCGTTAATGGTTGTTGTGTTTTTCGATTCCCGGGGAGAACGGGTTGAACTTTGGGGTACAAGAATGGTGTGGGAAATCTGTTTTTGTCTTATCCGGTTGTAGGGTATTGGCGGACCTGTAATGCAGATAAGACAACAGCTTTTCGGGGGCTGCCTCATTGGGTGAGGGGGCTGCACGTTGCCTGATGATTGGGGCTGCCGGTGCGCCTCGCTCGTAGGTTAGTCGCCCGATGTATGTAAGTTAATATCCAAGGGGCGTGGCAACTCTTTGCCGCCGCTTTGCATTGCCTTGGACATCATAAATATAGAGAGTATTTATTGATTTTCAAGAAATCACGCACTTTTTCACTTCAATATGCGATATTTAGGGCTTCCAGGGGACTTCGGGGCAGCCGTCGTGGTGGTCGAAGTGGCGGGCGAGGGTGAAGAGGAAGTCGCTGAGGCGGTTCACATAGATGAGTAGGGTGGGGTGGATTGGAGCCTCGTCGGCGAGGTCGAGGATTCTGCGCTCGGCACGGCGAGCCACGGCGCGGCACACATTGGCGAGAGCCGAGAGGCGTCCGCTACCGGGTAGCACGAAGCAGCGCAGGGGTGGAATCTGAGCCGTGAGGCTGTCGATGAGCTGCTCGCATTGCTTCACGTCGGCCTCAGTGAGTCCGCGGCAGGGAGCGGGGTCGCTGCCTTCGGGAGCCTCGGTGGCGAGGTATCCGCCTATATTGAACATCTTCGATTGCACGGTGCGTAGGTAGGCAGTAAGTTCGGGGTATCCTTCCGTCATTTCCACGGCAAGCTGGCCGAGGAAAGAGTTCAGCTCGTCAACGGTGCCGTAGGCTTCTATGCGTGTGCAATTTTTCTTCACTCGCTTTCCACCCACGAGCGATGTGGTGCCGCGGTCGCCGGTGGTGGTGTAGATTTTTCCGGTCATCATAAATCGTTTTATTTATTTAGGTTGGGATATTTTGTTGAGGATGTCGATTGTTTCATCGCATGAGCGGGCGATTACCGACATTTGCATCATCTCGCTCCGTGCCAGTGGCGAGGCGGCGAGCTGAGCAATCTGTGTGATGGTGGGATTGAAAATTCCGCCAATGTTGGCTACCACAATTTTGCGGTGTCTGTCGCAATTCACCACCAGCTGGGAGAGGGTGCTCATCCACTCATCGATGGTGCCCAGTCCTCCTGGGAGCACCACGAAAGCGTCGGCGTTGCGAATCATCAACGCTTTTCTTTCGCTCAGGTCGGTGCACTCAATGAGGTTATCGACGAGAGGGTCGGCGCGGTAGGCGAAAAAGTGAGGCACAATTCCGGTGACTTCGGCTCCGGCGGAGTGTGCGGCAAGAGCCACAGAGTGCATGAGGCCGGCGTTCACGCCGCCATAAATGAGCGAGTGTCCGTTGTTGCCAATCCATTGTCCCACGGCTTCGGCTGCCCGGGTGTATTCATCGGGGAGTCCTGTGCGGGAAGAGCAATATACAGCAATTTTCATGTCAGTGTGTTTTTTTGGGGGGCTTTGAGCTTTGGGCTTTGGGCTTTGGGGTTGTTGTTGTCTGCTTTTTTCTGCAAAAATACAGATATATTATATATAATAGGTGCTTTTTTGTGGGAAAAGTGAGAAAATTGTGTGCAATGGTGGGAAAATGGCATAAAAATTTGTGAGAAAAAACAAAAAGTGGTATCTTTGCGTGCTTTATCTTGTAGAAAAAGAGAAAATCCCGGCTTTTCCGAGGCTTGGCTATGAGGATTTTGAGGGAGATTTTCGGCTTTTTTGTATGAGGGGAAAAAGCATAATAAACTAATGAAAATAACAAAAACTTAAATACTTAAATGGCAGCTTTAGAGAAAATCAGAAGTAAAGCAGTTTTCCTGACGGTAATTATTGGTGTGGCCCTCTTGGCATTCATTATGGGCGACTTTCTTACCTCAGGCAGAACTTTCTTTGGCGATGGCAACACTATAGCCAAGGTGGGTGACGAGAAAATCGATGCAATAGTATTCCAGCGTCGGTATGAGAAGATGAGCGCACAGCTTCAGGAGCGCGGACAAAGCGTGGATGGAGCAGTGATTCAAAGCCAAGTGCTCAACCAGATGATGAGTGAGATTCTCCTCGACAATGAGATAGAGGCTCTCGGTATCTATGTTACCGATGAGGAGCTCACCAACGCAATGACCGGCAAGAATGCACGTCCGCAAATAATGCAATTTGCACGCCAGATGGGTGCAGAGTCGCCCGACCAACTGCACGATATGCTCTTCAATCCCTCGAAATATGGAATCCCCGAGGAC
>JAQXTJ010000117.1 GCA_029219425.1 Bacteroidales bacterium | reverse complement strand
CACCCGTTAGACAATGCTCATGCCGAGCGTACAGCCGACGGCGCGCCACAAAGTGAAAGTGGCGCGCCGTCTTGTGTTGTTGTTGGGCGTGTTTTCACTATGTGAAGCATTTTTTGTCGATGAGGTTGTTGGCTATTGCGTAGATTGTGAGTCCTGCCACGGAGTGGATTTGCAGCTTCCGGGCAATGTTGCGGCGGTGTGTGATCACTGTGTTCACCGAGATGAATAGCTGGTTGGCAATCTCCTTGTTGCTCATTCCCTGCACGATGCACACAATAATTTCCTTCTCGCGTTCCGAGATGGTTTCGCCTGACTCAGCCGTCTTTATGATGCTCGATATTCGGCTCGATATTCCATCGTCCTTAATCTTCTTCTCGAGCAGGCGTATTGCCGGCACGAAAATGCAGTCCTCCACGTTGCTGTGGTTGCACAGCCACTGTTCATTGTTGTATATGTCGTAGAGAATGGCGGTGAGCTTGTTGTTCACCAGTCCGTCATGAGGCAGATACTTTATGATTATGTTTTTCAGCTCCTGGAATTTTCCTGTGGTGTCGCTGTGGTGTTTCGAGAATATTTCCACATTGTAGTTGTTCTTTTGCTCGCCTCGCAACAGTGCCTCAACGTATGGGAAAAGTGTCCTTTCCTCATATTTCATGTGCTTTTGTATGTCGTGTGCATATTCGTCGTAGAGGCGCAGGATGAGTGCCGAGAGACTGTCGTTGTCGCCCAGCGTGCTTTTCAGGCTCATTCTTATCGTAGGTAGCTGGAAGTCGAGAAAGAAGCGGTGTGAGGCTTGCAGATATCCCAGAATGGTTCTCACCGATATCCGCTCATCGGTCTCATTGGGCGCAAAGCCATTGATGATGAAATTCACCACGGTGAGAAATGTGTAGCAGTCCACGCCTTGTTCGCCACACACCTCTTCCACGGTCTTGTCGCCAAAGCCGAGGCGAATGCCGAAGGCTCCCAGCCCTTGCAGCATGGTGTAGTTGTCGCTGATAAGGTCAATCATTTTGTCGTCGGCCTCATAGAGTTTCATTTTCTTCATTCCCTGCGTATGAGATTGGTTCACAGTGCAAAGGTAATATAAAAGTGTGATGTGTGCAATCGCAAAGAATGGGTATAGTGAGGTGGAGAGTGTGAGTGGCAGTCATCACTTGATGGTATTCCCATCCTAATGAAACAAGAAGAAGCAGCCCCCATTATGTGTATGTGTGTGGGACTGCTTCTTCCTGTTTCAGCATTATTGCCAGCAAAGGCTTCTGTTATTCAGTGGCTATGAGTGCGAAATATTTCTTTCCGGTCACTGTTTGTTTTGTCACTTTTTCGGTGCGGTGATTTGTAATTTCATATTCTACATTTCCATCAAACTCGCCAAAATATGTTGCGGTGTTATAATCCGTGGCGGGCAAATAGGCGAAGAAAGTAAGGTCGAGCTCACCTTTCAGCTCAAATGTGGCGTCGGTGAAGTTCACGTTGGGTGCGTTGAAGAACACTCTCTGCTTGTCTTTATTCAGGTGGTATTTCACATGATATGAGATGTGAGCCTTGTTGCCTTCTTCTTTAGTGTAGGTGTAGGATGAGATGATGTTATCTACAATCTCGCTGCGGTAGAAGTGCTGCTGTGCCTCTCCAAGTGAGCCGTAGAGAATACCGTGAACCTTGTAGCGGAGGGCACACATGTGGAATCCCTCGATTGAGCGGGGAGCTTCGCTGATGTAGTTGCCATCACGGCTCAGTTTCACTAAATCCCCGGCATCGGGTAGCTTATACTGAATCTGGTTGGCTTCTATTGCCTCCACACTGGCCTCTTTCTCCACGCCATTGGCGGTGACTTTAATGGTCTTTTTGTCGGGGTTGTAGTCGAGTTTCATCTGCCCTGCACATTCCACCAAGGTGCTGTCGATTCCCAGCTTGTACTTAGAGCTTACTGATATTACGTTGATTTGCAGCAGCGTTGCCTCGCCTTGTGGGCTGATAATCCAGTAGCCGGGCATCATGAATTCGCTCCACAGTCCGGCAAGTGCGGCATTGGGATTCGCCGGTTGCTGAGGTTTTTCGGAGTCGGGATTGGGGTCGTCATTGCTCGAGCAATTCACAAAAACACACGCGATAGCAACCAAAGCTGTTGCCTTGAATAATGAAAAGAGTTTCTTTGCCATTAATGTTGATTCTTTTTTATTATGTTTCTAATTTCGTTGCAAAATTACTACAATAATTTCATATAGCCAAAATTATTCAAAAAGTATTAATAATCCCAACTAAATTTTAAGTGTTGCAAAATTATTTAACAAGTCAAAATGCCTCCATTATGCTTTTTTTGTCGTAAAATAGAAAAAATGTGATGTGAACTGCTCGATGTGAAAAATTTATAGTAACTTTACCGCTCAAAATCTGTGGCACTCATTGGTTTTGAATGCTAAATGATGATAAAACGCGAAACTTTGAGGCAATGCGCGTTGCGTTTTGTAGCAAATATCGCCTATTAAGTAATGAATTATAAATTGTTTTTATATTACATTGAATTTATAAACAATAATGAAGGTATTAAAATTTGGAGGAACTTCAGTTGGCACAATCGCCAGCCTCACCAGTGTGAAAAGCATTGTTGAGAGCTGCGAAGAGCCGGTTATCGTTGTTGTTTCGGCTCTTGGCGGACTCACCGACCGCCTCATAGCCACTGCCAAGCTGGCAGCTAAGGGGGATTGTGGTTATCTGACGAATTTTGATGACATAAGTGAGCGTCACCACACAATTATCAATGGTATGGTGGCTGCCGAGAAACGCGATGAAATCACCGGTATTGTGGATGTGCTTCTCGAGGAGCTGGGCAACATTTTCCGTGGCGTTTCGCTCATAAAGGACCTTTCGCCCCGCACTCTCGACATCATCCTCAGCTATGGCGAACGATTGTCGTCGGTTATCATCAGCCGCATCATTTCCGGTGCCACTCATTTCGACTCCCGCAACTTCATAAAGACTGAGTGCCAATTTGGCAAACACATACTCGACGTGGATCTCACCGACCGGCTTATCCATGAGGCATTCGATGCCTTCAGCGGCCGTGTGGCTATCGTGCCGGGATTTATCTCTACAGACCACGTCACCGGCGACATAACCAACCTGGGCCGTGGAGGCAGCGACTACACGGCCGCTATCATCGCTGCTGCTCTTGGTGCACGCCAGCTCGAGATTTGGACCGATGTGGATGGCTTCATGACTGCCGACCCGCGCGTTATTAAAACGGCCTACGTTATCGACAACCTAACCTTCATCGAGGCCATGGAGCTGTGTAACTTCGGCGCAAAGGTGGTGTATCCACCCACTATCTACCCGGTGTTTCACAAGAACATTCCTATTCTCATCAAGAACACCTTTAATCCCGAGGCTCGCGGCACGCTCATCAGCGATCATCTGCCCGAGAGCGACACCCGCGCCATCAAGGGAATCTCGTCGATCAACGACACCTGCCTAATCACCCTCACTGGCTTTGGCATGGTGGGCGTGATTGGTATCAACTCACGCATATTCAATGCCCTGGCTAAGCATGGCGTGAGCGTGTTTCTTGTGTCG
>JAQXTJ010000116.1 GCA_029219425.1 Bacteroidales bacterium | reverse complement strand
GTGCCACGCCACGCTATCTCTCTCTGATGACCGCGCCACCACCCACGCATGGCGCGAGGGCACACAAAAAAATCTATTACTGTCCGGTAAACATTCCACATTGAGGTTAAATTAGGGCTGATACCAGTGTTAGGTGTCAGTCCTTTTGGTTACCTTTGCAGTCGTCAAACAAAATCAAACGTAACCATGGGCAAAAGTACACATTTTTTCGGACAGCCGACGTAACGGGATTGAGGAATGGGTGAGGAGACTGAGGATTATTGACTCCACCACTATATTGCTGTCGGCTAAACTTTGGATGACAACAGAAAAAAAGCTGATTTCATTTTTCAGACACCTTGGAACGGATTATCTTGTCAAGCGAAGCTCTCTTGCCGAAGCTAATATACGCAGTCCCCGGAGTTCTTTGCCAGTGTATATGCCTACCTGCTGGAGAGTCGTTGAAAATTTCCAGGTTCATGATTGTTGTTTTTTAAGGGGTTTTTTGGATTTGCGTGTGGAGAGGAGGAGGGGGGTGATGAAGATGAGGAGGCCGAGGGTCTTCAGCGCGGTGGTGGGGAGAAGGGGCATTGTGGGGAGGAGCTTGAAGCCGGTGTAGATTGCGGCGGCGAGGAGGGTGTAGCCGAAGATGCTGCGCAGGGGGTAGGCGATGGGGTATTTGCGCTGTCCCACGAAGTAGCTGAGGAGCATTGCGGTGCCATAACCGGCGCAACCTGCCCAGGCGCAGGCTATGTAGCCGTAGCGCGGCACGAAGATTACATTCACGGAGATGAGCACCAGGCAGCCAATGCCCGAGAACAGTGCGCCCCAAAGGGTCTGGTCGATGAGCTTGTACCAGAATGAGAGGTTGAAGTAGATTCCCATCATGATTTCGGCAGCCATCACAATGTCCACCACCTGAAGTCCGCTCCAGTAGTCGGGGGCGATGAGGTGCTTGAGGATGTCGAGGTAGGCGATGACGGCGAGGAAAGCCAGGAGGGTGAAGATGATGAAGTACTTCATTGCTATGGCGTAGGTCTGGCGGCTGTCGCGGTCGTTGCTCTTGCTGAACACGAATGGCTCGTAGGCGTAGCGGAAGGCCTGCGTAATCATTGCCATTATCATGGCAATCTTGCTTGCCGCGCCATAGATTCCGAGCTCGCGCGAGGCATTATCGGCGGTGCAGAGGAAGGGGAAGAGGATTTTGTCGGCAGTCTGGTTGAGGATGCCGGCGATTCCGAGCAGGAGGATGGGCATGCTGTAGCGGAGCATGCGGCGGAGCAAGGCGCGGTCGAAGACGTAGCGGAATCCCGTAAGCTCGCGCCAGAAGAAGAGAGTGATGGTGGCGGTGCAGGCGAGATTGAGGAAGAAAGCGTAGCCCACGCCAATGGAGGGGCTGTAGATGCAACCCACTGCCTCGGGGTAGTCCTCGTAGAGAGCGGGGAGGAGGACGAAATAGAGAAGGTTGAGACCAATGTTGAGGAAGATGAAAAGCATCTTGAGCGAGGCAAACTTTATGGCTTTCTTCTTGTGGCGGAGGTAGGCGAAGGGAATGGCCTGGAAAGCGTCGATAGCCACGCATACAGCCATCACAGCCACATACTCGGGGTGAGAAGCATAGCCCATAGCCGAGGCGATGGGTGAGAGAAAGAGCAGCACCAGGGCCACGAAGAGCAGCGAGGTGAAGCCCACCGAGATGAGCGTGGTGGAATAGACTCGGCCGGGGTCCTCACCGGGCTTATTGGAGAAGCGGAAGAAAGTGGTCTCCATTCCGTAGGTGAGAATGACGAAAAGGAGAGCCACATAGGAGTACATATTGGTGATAACGCCATATCCGCCCGACTCGGCCGAGAGTTTGGCGGTGTAGAGCGGCACGAGGAGGTAGTTGAGGAACCTGCCTACGATGCTGCTCATTCCGTAGATGGCGGTTTCTTTAGCGAGGGATTTCAGGGAAGCCATATTTTTGTGTTGCTTTAGCTACGGTGACTTAGGTTAGCTGAAGAGAGAAGGGGTGGAGTGGAATGGCGAGCGGCCGAGGTGGGTGTAGGCCAGCTCGGTGACTTCGCGGCCACGCGGTGTGCGCTTGATGAAGCCTTCCTTGATGAGATAAGGCTCATACACCTCCTCGAGCGTGCCGGGATCCTCACCGAGAGCCGTGGCAATGGTGGTGAGGCCCACGGGCCCGCCCTTGAACTTGTCGATGATGGTGGTGAGAATCTTGTTGTCAATCTCATCGAGTCCATATTTGTCGATATTGAGTGCTTCGAGGGCGAAGCGGGCAATTGAGGTGTCGATTTTGCCCGAGCCCTTCACCTGGGCGAAGTCGCGCACGCGGCGCAGCAAGGCATTGGCAATGCGGGGCGTGCCACGGCTGCGCAGTGCAATCTCGCGGGCGGCATCGTCGGTTATAGGCACCGATAGGAGGTGAGCCGAGCGGCTGACGATTCCCTCGAGGGTGGCGTGGTCGTAGTATTCGAGGTGGCAGTTGATGCCAAAGCGGGCGCGTAGCGGCGAGGTGAGCAGGCCGCTGCGCGTGGTTGCGCCAATGAGGGTGAAGGGCGACAGCGAGAGCTGCACCGAGCGAGCTCCCGGGCCCTTGTCAATCATGATGTCGATGCGATAGTCCTCCATGGCCGAGTAGAGATACTCCTCCACGATAGGGCTAAGGCGGTGAATCTCGTCGATGAAAAGCACATCGTTTTCTTCGAGTGAGGTGAGAATACCGGCGAGGTCGCCGGGCTTGTCGAGCACCGGGCCCGAAGTGACCTTGAAGCCCACGCCAAGCTCATTGGCGATAATGTTGCTGAGAGTGGTCTTGCCCAGGCCCGGAGGGCCGTGGAGCAGGGTGTGGTCGAGCGACTCGCCACGGAGGCGTGCAGCAGCGACAAAGACGCGGAGGTTCTCAATGATTTTCTCCTGACCGGCAAAGTCGTCGAAAGACATAGGCCGGAGGGCACGCTCGAAGTCGCGGTCGCTGTCGAGGCGCTGAGGCTGGTGTATGTTGAAAGAATCATTCATAGCAGTGAGGTGTTAGAAAACATAGGAGGCGCCAACCATGATGGTGAAGCCCTGTGCTCCGAGAGAGTAGAAGTTGTCCCAGTGCTTGCCAAGGAGATTGGAGCAAGAGGCAAAGAGGCAAAGAGGCTTCATCACGCGGTAGCTTGCGCCGAGTGAGAGATTGCTCACCGTGCCCAGGTCGCTAAGCAGCAGTGCTGAATTGAGCGATGCGGCGGTGATGCGCTTGGCGCGCAGCTCGTAGCCGAGCGTGACCCTGAGTGGCTCGATGGGAGTGACCGAGAGCGAGAAATCGGCCACGCACTTGGCGCGGTCGTAGCCCATGAAATAGCCCTTTTCCACGTCGTGCGGCGAATAGGCGAACTTGAGGCGAGCCTCGGCGAGCGAATGGTAGCGGTAGCCCACCTCGGCGGCGAGTTTCACGCCCTTGAGCTTCGAGGGCGCATATTCGGTGCAGTAGTTGAGCTGGGGAATATCGAGCCGAGCCACAGGCATGGGCATATCATTGAAAATGCCATAGGCAGCCGCGACAGAGGCGTGGAAGCCCGAGAACGGGCCAAGGCGAAGAGCCAGCTCGGCATCGAGAGGCACATAGGGGTTGGAGAGCGGAGCCGTGGGGCTGATGTAGCGATTAAGTGCAAAAAAGTCGGTGAGGAGCGAAAGCCGCTTGCCTCCGGTGGCATTAAGCTCCACGGCGAAGCCCTTGCCCACATAGGCGAGATTCACACGCGGAGCGAAACGCAGGGCCGGGCCATCGCTTATGGAAAGGTTCACATTCACGCCCACACGGGCCGAGAAGCTGTCGTGGGAATAACGGAAGAACGGGGCCAGGGTGACCATACCCATGCCATCGTTGCGCTTTGGCTGCCCGGGGATGGCGACAATCTCGGGGATGGAGCGGCCCAGATACTCTACAGAGGCATCGGCGCCATAGCAGTCCTTTTCGCCGGTGAAAGAAATGGCGATGTGGTTATCGGAAATGCCCTTGTTGCCGGCCGTGGCGTTCACCGCCCTTGCCAATCCAAAGTGGGAGAACTCAAGGCTCGAGGAATAGCGAAAATCCTCGGAGCGGCGGTTGCGCCAGCCAAGGGCGATGCGGAACTCACGCACCGACTGCATGGAGTCGCTGCTCTCCCAGCCATTTGTGTGGAAATTGGGGGTGTGTATGAGGTCGCCGCTTGCATTAGGGTCGTAGGAAGACGATTGGCTGTTGAAGCCATAGCCTCCATAATAGCTGAAGCGGTCGAAGTGGCACATCACCGAAGCCGAGAGTGTGCCCGGGAAGAAGCGGCGAGAGAAATCGAGGGCAACGACATTGTCGCAAAACTTCTGCTTCAGCGGCTCAGTCAACCCGGCAGGTAGATTCTCGGAGCGGTTGCGGCCGGTCCACGAAGAATTGTGCTGGAGCCACAGATTGAGGTCGGTGTCGGGCTGTCGCACGATGGCATAGCCCGCACTGCCTGCGATATTGGCAAAAGAACCTACACCCAAATCGACATAGCCACGGCTACTGGAGAAGTCGTGAGAGGTGCGGTAGGGATAAGGCACGAGCAGCGGGGCAAGAGCCGGCACATCGGCAGGCTCGGCCCACTGGCTGTAGCCAATGGAGCGCGGCTTGGCAGGAGCCTTGGAAGCTGTGGGCAGCAGATTGAGCTTAGCAGCCTTACGCTCAAGTGGAGTGTAGTCGGTGGCTATGGTGATTTCCTTGGTGAGATCGTCCTGCGCCGTAGCCGATGGGGCAAGGAGCAGAGCGGCAAGGATTGCTGGGAATATCTTATTCATAATCATTCATTTTTTTGGCTGTGGGCTGTGAGCCGTTAATTTTTCTTTTTTGAGGACTTTTTCCACTTTGCGAGGCGAGAGTCGATCATCTGGAAGATGTCGGACTCGGAGCCGGGATAGTTGTTGCGGAGGCTCTCGAGATACTGTTTGGCCTCGGTCGTATTGCCTCGCTTGTGATAGATGTCGGCGAGAAGAATGAAGCTGCGGGCAAGCCAATACTGGTGAGGCGTGCCGGCGTCGATGAGGTCGTTGAGCACCTTCTCGGCACGCTTCAGGTTCTCGGCGTGATAGTAGTAGTCGGCAAGCTCCCATGCCGCGCGTGCGCCATAGATGGAGCGTGCATTGCCGGCAAGGCGTGCGAAATCATCCACGGCCTCACTGCCCTTCTTGAGCTTCTTCAGGGCAAAGGCGCGATTGAAAGCAGCCTCTTTCTCCTCCTCGGGCGAAAGTCCTCCAAGGGAGATTAGTGCATCGGCGCTGCTGAGCACCTTGTCGTACTGCTCCAGCTCCATGGCTGTGCGCATTATGCCGAGCCGGGCATTGAGCTTATTGTCGTGCGATGCGGCGCGAGAGGCAAGCTCATCATACACAGCCTGGGCCTCGGCGAGCTGCTTCTTCCGGAAGAGGATGTCGGCCTTCATGGCAAGGGCTTCGTCGGCAAATGCAGCATCGGCCACCGAGTCGAGCACCTCGTTGATGATGGGGAGTGCAGCATCGTAGTTCCCGGCCTTATACTCATAGCGGGCAATGTAGTATCGGGCTTTGGCAAGATATGCTCCACCGGGAAAATTAACTACATAGTCGCGCATCTTGGCAATGCTCGGATTGGAGTCCATATAGGCCTTCTCGGCAGTTTCGAATGTGAGACGGTCGATTTCGCTCACGTCGAGTCGCGGTGCACCGGGCACGCTGTTGAGAAAGTCGATGAATGCGTGCAGGTCGCCGCGGTCGGCATAAATGAGCTTTAGGTCCTCGGCGGCGGCCTTTGCCTCCTCGCTGGTGGGATAGTGAGCTATGACACTCTTGTAGCTCTCGATGGCGCGGGCCTCATTGCCCAGGCCACGCTGGGTGATAGCCTTCTGTAGCAGAGCCTTGCGGGCATCGGCCGAATTGGGGAAGCGGCTCGAGAGCTCATCGTAGGCACTCACGGCAGCCTCGCCATCGCCCTGAGCCACAAAGGCATCGGCACGCTGAAGCATCGCAGCCGAAGCGATGGGCGAATTGGGATATTCCTTGAGGAGACGGTTGATGAGGGAGATTTTAGCATCGTGGCTCTTGGTGAGCCCCAGCATCACCGCCTTCTGGAAGAGCGGATAGTCGCCCGAAGGGTGGTGTGTGGAATAGGCGTTGTCGTAGGCCGCGGCGGCCTCGTTGTAGCTCTTGGCATAGTAGAGGCAGTCGCCAATGCGGCAATAGGCATCGGCGCGGGTGGCGGCAGCGAGCGACTTGGCAGCGGCAGCCTTCTCGAAACAAGTGCGGGCAGCGGCATAGCTGCGGAGCTGGAAGCGCGAGTAGCCCAGGTTGTAGTGAGCGAGGGCAAAATTGGGATTTTTGGCAGAAGTGCCGGCGATAAATTCCTCCTGGCGCTTGGCAGCCGCCTTGAAGTTGCCACGTCGATAGTGGCACTCGGCCATCCACAGGTTGCACTCATTGCGCAGGTCGCGGTCGCAGCCCTTCATTGCGCAGGCATCGGAGAAATGCGACAGTGCCTCGGCGACTTTGCCATTCGACAGCGACTGAATGCCCAGATTATAGAGCACACGCTGCTTGGCGGCAAGTACGCGAGCCGATGGCGACTTGATGTGGGAAATGCTGAGCAAGGCACGCTCGTAGTCGTTGCCACTCACATAGGCTTGGATGAGATAGTCCTCCACATCGGTGACGTAGGAAGAACGAGGATATTTGTTGAGGAACTGCTCAAACACATCAATTGAGCGGTTGAACGGCGTGCGAGAGCCATCGGCCTGAGTGAGAGCATAATTAAAAAAGGCCGTTTCCTGCACCTTGCCCTCGAATGGCAGGGCGAAAGCCTTCTCGTAGGCCATGGCGGCCGAAGTGGCGCTTCCCTGCTTCACATAGCAATGCCCTGTGAGCAAATGAGCGCTCTGAGCCATGGCATCCTCCACCTCGGTGACGCCCTCCATGCGGCCGATGCAGGAGGAGAACTCGCGATTGCGGTAGTCGAGCACGCCAAGCACATAGAGTGCTGTGCGCTCGGGAGAGCTCTCGCAGCTATCGAGGTAGGCTCTGAGGTGAGCGGCTGCCTCGTCGTCGCTGCCCTCGTGGTAGAGGCTCTCACCGGCGAGGCGGTTCATCTCGCAGGAGAACTCGGGCGAGGGCGAGGCGGCAAACAAGGTGCGTGCAAGTCCGACTACACGCGAATACTCGTGGCGTGTGAAGAAAATCTGGCAAAGGTAGTAGCGTGCAGCCTGCGACAGCTCGGTGCTCGCAGTGATGGTGGCCAACTTGGCCTCGGCGGCATCGTAGTGGCCACGGGCATAGTCGATATAGGCCTCGAAGAAAGTGCCTGCCTCGGCATACTGCCGGGAGGCGGCGAGGCGGGCGAAGAGTGGCGCGGCGGCATCGAGCTCGCCCAGCCGCAGCAGGGCGAAGCCATGGCGGTAGGCCAGGGTGAGCTGCGCATCGGCATCGGGGGCTGTGGGAGGCACATGGGCGTAGGCCTTGGCAGCCTCGCCATAGCGGCCATGGAAGAAGTGAAAATCGCCAATGGTGTTCCATGCCTGCGGCACGAGGTGGGAGGTGGGAAAATCGGCGATGAACTGAGCAAGCTCATTGAGGCACTCGGGACGATTCTGCTCGTAGTGGCTCATGGCAATTGCCAGCCGGGCTTCGGCCGAGTGACGGGCAAGGTGGCCGAGCTGGTCGGCAGCACCGGTGTGGTTGCCGTTGGCGAGCATAAGCATGCCTCGCGCATGAAATCCCTGCGGGGCAGTGCTCATCACTGCACTCTGGGCTGCCATACATAGTGGCAAAGCCACACAAGCCGATAGAATCATTGATGTGAATTTCATAAACGATAAAGAAATGCTACTGATGATTAATTCTGCAAATTTACACATAATTGCAATATAATTGCACGCCGGTGAGTGATTTTTTGCAAAGAGCGACATCAAGAAAAAATGATAACGAAGGTAAAAATACCACAAAATATTTGGTCAATTACCATCTTGTGATTAACTTTGCAGCATCAAAACACACAACAGAATACTATGAGAAACAAAAGAGAACTGACAAAGATGCGCGATGCCGAGTTGCTTCGCGACTACCGCAAGAAGCTGGGCGAGGCAATGAAGGGCAGCGGAGTGATTAACCGGATGAAAATAATTGAGGAGGTGCTTGCGGAGGGGCGGCCACGCTATTACCTGCGATTCAGTCAGGCATACAACGTGATGTCGAGAATAAACCACCAGGGGATAACAGGGCGCAAGCTAACGCTGAAGAACCAAATGTGGCTGGAAATATATGGGAAAGTGCAGCAAATGATGGAGGAAGACAAGGGGCTGGCGATGCACGAGGCTCTCACCCGAGTGCTCTTCGACGGCAGGGCATCGAGATATTTCATCTCGCCACAGTATGCCTACAGGTATCTCTATGAGGCGGCGAAGAATTGATGGCTTTTTCTTAAATTTGACACTGTGATGATGACGAGAGGAATGATTCTGGTGGTGGTGATGATGCTGTGTGGCTGTCGCTTGGCGAAGCACTCGGCCGAGAGCGTGGAGGCAACGATGGTGAGGCTCGACTCACTCCACATCGACAAGGAAATGGAGGTGAAAGTAGATGAGTGGTATTTTTACCACGACTCACTGCCCACACCGCAATGCGAGGTGGCGGCAAAGCTGCCGGTGAGGGCGGTGAGGCATGTGGAGGTGAAGAAGAAAACTGCCTCAGTGGCGGCCACCAAGGAGGCTGAGGTGACGCAGACCAAGGAGGAGAGGGAGCTGACGGCTGAGGCGGCGACGGGAAACGCGCTGCCGTGGTGGTGGATTGGGGCGGCAATGGCAGGATTTTTAGCTATTAAGATATTTGAGATTAGAGATTAGAGGGTGGGGTATTTTCAGGTCTTTATTTTTTAGATTTTACTATGAAGAACGTTAGATTATCGACAATGATGCTCAGCGGTGAGCAGATTTTCCGCACTATGATGGCGGAATATGCCTTGATTGTGGCAGGAAAGAGTGAAGAGGAGGCTCCTATGCAGTATGCCAAATGTGACTTGAAAGGGATTTTCGGTGTGTTGCTCAATGAGGAGCTTGGGGTGATGTGCTCGAAGATTGCGGGCTATATCGACAGCGTGGAGGAGCACACCGACGGCGGCACAGCCATTGTGCTGCGACTATCGGCCGACGCGCCGGCGATGAACGACAAGCTGATACGCCGCCGCATGGAGGACTATCTCGTGGCGAGCACGCTGCTGCGCTGTCTGCTGCCGGTTCGCTCCACGCAGAGCGAATACCGAATGCTGGTGAGCCGTGCAAGGCTGTCGATGCGTGCGATGCGGAATTTGCTGGCGAGATAGGAAAAAGATGGTGGAAACGCCCACACACACTGAGATTAGCGGAGGGGGATGGATTTCCAGGTGTTGAGGAGGGATTCGGAGGGGGTGATGGTGGGAGTCTGGAGTTTGTTGTTGATTACGATTGATTTTTGCTTGACTTTGCCTGTTACGTATTGGGACAGCTCGCCCAGGGTAGTGTTACCGCGGGTTTCCTTGATTTTGTCGAGCAGATAGTAAGTGAACAGGCCATGATTCATGGAAGTGTAGGGGAAAGCAGTCTGCTCGCCACTCACGGCAGAGAACACAACCAAGTTGCCTTCAATAGCGTTTTCCCGAGGCTTGATTACCACACCGCGAGCCGATGTGAGCATGCCATTGCCACGCTCGGAGCCGCTGAAGCAGGCATCGATAAACACCATTACGCGGCGAGCATTGAGGGAGGCAAGAGTGGAATAAAGTTTGGCAAGAGGATAGCAAGACTCCTTGATAGAGCCATCGGCATCGACCGGAAGGATATAGGCCTGCTTACTTGCATCGTCGGGGATTCCGTGACCGGCATAGTAGAAAATCAGGTTGATGTCGCCATCGTAGGCATCGGCGATATTTTTCATGCGAGAGATAGCACCCAGCAGTTTGCCAAAAGTCACGTCGGTGTAGATAGAAACATTTTCGGCGGGCAAACCGAGGGTTTTTGTGCAATATTCGGCAAAGACTTTAGCGTCGTTGGCGGCAAAAGGCACCTTAGCCACGCTGCTATAATTCTCGTTGCCGATGATGACGGCAAAAGTGTTTGGCTGGCTTGCGCCGGTAATAGGAATGTCGGTGTCGATGTTGGAGGGAGCGGGATTGGCAGGAGTGACTGTTTCAGTCGTTTTCTGCTTGGGGGGATTGGTGGTGGATTGAGCCAGGGAGGTTTTGTCGGAGAGATAGCCTTGAGCGAAAAGTTCAGTATATTTTTCCTTTGCGCTTTTATGACCATTATCGGCAGCAAGTTTATACCATTTCCCGGCTTCAGCGAGATTCTTAGTTACACCATTGCCGTTGGCGTAGCAACGGGCGAGATTGTATTGGGCATATACTTCTCCTTGCTCGGCAGCTTTTTGATACCAGAAAACAGCCTGAGTGAAATCCTGAGTAACGCCATTGCCGTATTCGTAGCAACGGCCAAGATTGTTTTGGGCACCGGCATATCCTTGCTCGGTAGCTTTTCGATACCAGAGCACAGCCTGAGAGTAATCCTTGGTTACGCCAGTACCGTATTCGTAGTAATAGCCGAGATTGAATTGAGCTCTGGCATATCCTTGCTCGGCAGCTTTTTGATACCAGTGTACAGCCTGAGTGAAATCCTTAGTTACACCTTTGCCGGATTCGTAGCAATAGCCAAGATTGGTTTGGGCTATGTCATATCCTTGATCGGCAGCTTTTCGATACCAGAAAACGGCCTGAGTTAAATCCTTAGTCACACCTTTGCCGGATTCGTAGCAATAGCCGAGATTGGTTTGGGCTCTGGCATTTCCTTGCTCGGCAGCTTTTTGATACCAGTGTACAGCCTGAGTTAAATCCTTAGTTACACCTTTGCCGGATTCGTAGCAAAGACCAAGATTGTTTTGGGCTGTGGCATATCCTTGATCGGCCGCTTTTCGATACCAGTGTACAGCCTGAGAGTAGTCCTTACATATGTCATAGCAATATCCAAGACGGAATTGGGCCGAAGCATTGAGTTTTACTGCGTATTGCTTGTAGATGGGCAAAGCCTTGTCGTACTCTTTGTTGTCGTAATACCTATTTGCTTGCTCCAGAGTGGACTGAGCAGATGCCGTGGCGGCAGTGAGGATTAGGCAAAGTGCCAAAAGAAACTGTTTCATGATGCACCGGATATGTGTTTCTGCAAATGTAGCAAAAATTTGTGAATTTTATTGGAAAACAGTGGAAAAACGAGGGTGGGAGGCATAAATGCGTGGCTTCGACAGGCTGTGGGTGCTCTGCTGGCCGTGGATGCGGCTAATTTGTGCTGGAGAGGGAAAATAATGTAACATCAAGGGATTTTCGGAGTAGGCAGGCCGAAGTGTTCGGGATTGCCGATAAGGGAGGAAGGGTTACAATACGACGGAGGAATAAGCCGGCGTATATGCTTGTGCCGGTTGATGATGGCGATTTGGAATTGTCGGCCGAGGCTCTGTGCCGCGTGGAGGAGTCGCGACGGGAGTATGAAAAGGGTAAAAGCACGCGATGCAGCACGCCCGAGGAGGTAATAGCACATCTTGAGAAATTATGACGTATTCGATAGAATTTTCTGAAACTGCAGGCAAAAGTATATCGAAGTTCAAAAAATCGAATCCGATATTGTTCAAAAAGTTGGTGGAGATTATTTTAGACATATCGCAACATCCACGTATCGGGAAAGGACATCCCGAAGCTTTGAGATGTGGTAGTGGAATTACGTATTCATGTATGATTTCGGCGCAACATCGCATTATATATGATGTTTATGACGATAAAGTGTGTGTTAATATTGACAGTAGAGGGGTATTACGGTGATAAATAATAAAGATATCCCTTCCGTTACTTGAGGTCCTCGAAGTGGGCGTCGGAGATTTGGGAAGCTGCTGGGGTGTTGGGGTTGTAGGGAAGTGAGGGACGGTCTTCGATGATTTCTTCGAAATCGACGTACTCGGCCGTAGTCTGGAGATAGTAGGCACGGCGAGAGCGGGCGCGGGGGGTGTCGTCATCGTCATCCTCGTCGCCGCCGGTGTAGTATTGCTGCTGGGCGCGGCGAGCTTCTTCAAACTGGTCGCGCACCGAGCTGAACTGTTTTTTTATATGGTGAATCTGCCTCCATACATTGAACGCGAAGCGGAACAGTGGGAAGAGAATGATGAAGAGCAGAATTATTAGCAATAGATCCATAAAAATTTGAGTTTTTTAGTGTATCATCGCAAATAGTGTGCCAAACTTAGCGCGTTTATCGGGGAGCGTTTAGCGTTTATCGCGGGGTGGGGACGATAAACGTGTTATTCGTGCTTGGTGCGTGAATGTGTGATGAGGGAGAGGACGATATACACGGTTATGGTGCTGGCCAAGCCGGTGATGCCTTGGAGCGCCACGAGGACTATTGCTGCGGCGATGAGGAGGTAGCGGTGCCAGCTTGCCGCAAGCGAGAAGCTCTTGAACTTGAATGAGAACATTCGCAGCGTGCACACCATGGAGAGTGATATGGCGATGATGATGGCTGCGAGCAGCAGTGGATTGTAGGTGGCAGGGTCGGCGTAGAGCATGTTGCAGTAGCCAATCCAGAAAATTGCGTTGGCCGGGATGGGCATTCCGAGGAATGATGTGGCCTGTGTGGCATCGACGTTGAAGCGGGCGAGGCGCAGCACACCACACACTGCAATGGCAAGGGCGAGATAGCAGAGAGGGCTGCCGGGGCTTGCGGTGGCGATGAAATTATATACGAGCAGTGCCGGCGCGAGGCCAAAGCTCACGGCATCGCAAAGCGAGTCGAGCTCCTTGCCTATTGCCGAAACAGCATGGAGAAGGCGAGCCACGAGGCCGTCGCAGAAGTCGAACACGGCAGCGGCGGCAATCATGATGAAGGCAATCTGGTAGCCAAAGAGTCCGCCAAAATCCTCACCGCCGCGCAGTGCGTAGATGCAGGCCAGCGAGCCCGACACCAGATTTAGGCAGGTGATTGAATTGGGGATATTGTTTTTTATAGTGGTGAGTATGCTCATTTTTGCGGGGAATGCGTAGTGTGGGTTATTTCTTCTTGAGGCGGGCCACCTGGGTGATGCCACCGGTAGTGATGTCGCCGAGCTTAACGAGAATTTCGGTGTCGAGCGGGAGGTAGATATCCACGCGCGAGCCAAACTTGATGAATCCGATGTGCTCATCGAGAGCAACTCGCTCGCCGGCCTCGGGATATGTGACGATGCGGCGAGCGATGGCGCCTGCAATCTGTCGCATAAGTATTTCGGTGCCGTCGTCGGTGGTAATGACGATTGTGGAGCGCTCATTCTCGGTGCTCGACTTTGGCAGATAGGCAGCAAGGAAGCGGCCGGAGTGGTGCTTCACATATTTCACGATTCCGGCAACCGGAGTCCAGTTGGCATGCACATTGAATACGGTCATGAATATGGACAGCTGAATCACGTTGCGGTGCAGATACTCATCCTCATAGACCTCTTCGAGAGCCACCACCTTGCCATCGACCGAGGCCACCACGGCATTCTCGGGGTCGCCCTTGAAGTGGCGGCGCGGACTGCGGAAGAAATTCACCACCAGCAGATAGAGAATAGAGGAAAGAGAGATGGCTATGATGGGCACCACCCTATTCTCCAGGTAGAGATAGAGAGGCACATTGATGGCGAGCAGCACTACGAGCAGAGCCAGGAGAATGTTGAGACCTTCGCGGTGAATTTTAACTTTCATTATATGCTACAAGAAAAATTGGGAATACGTTAATAAAAATTTATCGTTGCCTTATGTATATTTCGCACAAAGGTAGCTAATTCCCCTCAAAAAGCCAAGCAATAAGGACAAAAATGAGGGAAATACCAAGATAAAGCAGGAAAAAAAGCCCCGACAACGCCTACAAACCGGCACTCTTGAGCAGCATCTGCCTGAGCAAAGGCACACCCACCGATGCTTTCTCGGCAATGACGTGCACGCCTTGCGGCACGGCAGCCGGGTGCGGGTCGATGTAGTAGATTGGCACACCGCGGCGCACATAATTGATGAGAGCGGCAGCAGGATAGACCACGAGCGAGGTGCCAATTACCACAAACACATCGGCCTCGGCCACCAAATCGACAGCCGGCGAGAAATTAGGCACATCCTCCTGGAAGAATACAATGTGGGGCCGCACCGGGTCGCCATAGGGGTCGCGGGTGTCGGGAGTGGTGGTGAGGTCGCCGCCGGTGAGGTCATAGACGCGCTCGGGATGGGTGAGCGAGCGCACCTTCATGAGCTCGCCATGGAGATGGAGCACGCGTGAGCTGCCGGCACGCTCGTGGAGGTCATCGACATTCTGTGTGATGACGTGCACGTCGAAGTGCTTCTCAAGCTCCACGAGGCCATAGTGGGCAGGATTGGGCTTGATGTTCACGAGTTTGGCGCGGAGATTGCTATAGAACTGATGAATGAGGGCAGGGTCGCGGCGGAAACCATCGGCACTTGCCACCTGCATCACAGGATAGTTGTCCCACAGGCCACCTGCATCACGGTAGGTGGCCATACCACTCTCGGCACTGATGCCGGCACCGGTGGAGATGACGAGTTTCTTTTTAGTTGCCATATCAATCGACATTATGGAATAATGTGAAAATCCACAATCAAAGATAGGTAAAAACTGCGACACACAGGATGTGAAACGTGGAAAAATTGAGAAAAAAGAGAGAAAACGCAATTTTTTGGCCGAAAAATTTGGTGGAATCAAAAAAAGATGCTACCTTTGCACTCGCAAAACAGCAACAACGGTGCCATAGCTCAGTTGGTAGAGCAAAGGACTGAAAATCCTTGTGTCCCCGGTTCGATTCCTGGTGGCACCACTGAAAAGAAAAGCAAAACAACGTAAAATCCTGATTTTCAACGAAAATCGGGATTTTTTATTTTCCCCAAAAACGCAAAAAAGTGCGGTTCAGGACCGCCTTTGGTGGAGCAAGAGGTGGAGCAAACAGGTGTTCCAAACATCTCCACCTTGAAAAAGTGCTTTTCGTTGATTCACAATATTTTGCATAGCGTCAAAACGGACTCAGATTCTTACTTTTGCCAAATAAAAGTTTAACTTAAAAGTAGGAAACAATGAGACGAGATTCATTTAATGTGCTTTTCTTTATCAAGAAAACCAAGTTGCTGAAGAACGGAGAGGCTTCAGTATGTATGCGTATCACAGTCAATGGCGCAAGAGTAGAAACAAACATCCGCAAAAGCATCGAGCCTGTGTCGTGGAATCAGGCAAAGGAGTGTGCGAGGGGTAAAAGTCGCAAATCTACCGAGCTAAACAATTACATTGAGGAGAGTCGCATCAAACTCCACCGAATTTACACGCAACTCGAAGAGAATGGGGAACTTATCACTGCCCGAATATTACAGGAAAAGTTCTTTGGAGTGGACAAAAAGGTGGAGCAAGTACGCACCATCATCGGCACTATGTGTGAGCACAACGAGCAATGCCGAGCATTGGTGGGTAAAGATTTTGCCCTAATCACCGTAAGACGCTACGAAAGTTGTACCCGCTATCTTGCCGAACTTATCAAACTGAAATACGACAAAGAGGATTTGCCTATTACGGAGGTAAATGGCGAGCTTGTGCGAGCCTTTGAGTTCTATTTGAAGAGCGAGAAGAATTGCCAGCAGAATACTGTTATCCGCTATATGAAGTGCTTGAAGAAGATTATCAATCTTGCACTTGCCAACGAGTGGATAGAGAAGAATCCTTTTGCAGGTATTAAGTTTCACGAAAAAGAGGTTGTGCGCGAGTTCCTGACGATGGACGAGCTTATGACAATATACCAAAAGGAGTTTGCGCTGCCCCGCCTTGCATTGGTGCGTGATGTGTTTATCTTCGCCGCCTTTACGGGATTGGCATTTATAGATGTTCAGCAACTCGCCGCCGAGCATATCGTGCAAGATAACAACGGGCACTATTGGATTCGCAAGACACGCCAAATGACAAATATTATGTGCAATATCCCGCTGTTGGATATCCCGTTGGCAATACTCAAAAAATACGAAAACCACCCGACTTGCATCAAGCGTGGCGTATTACTGCCCGTTCCTTGCAACCAGAATATGAACAGCTACCTGAAAGAGATAGCCGATGTCTGCGGAATCCAGAAGCACCTTAGTACACATGTGGCAAGACATAGCTACGCCACGTCTGTGTGCTTGGCTAACGGTGTAAGTAGGGATATTCAGTTAATAGCTAA
>JAQXTJ010000115.1 GCA_029219425.1 Bacteroidales bacterium | reverse complement strand
TTAACGATAGTGAGATTTTCCATAATTTTTTTATAAAGGTGAGAGGTGAGAGGTAAGAGGTGAGTGATGTCAATAAAAAAAGTAAAGGGCAAGTGTGGGAAGGTAGAGGTAGTAAGGGTAATTGGGTAAGAGTGACCTTCTCACACTTGCTCTTTACGTTATTTTTTATTTTCCGGCAAACTCCATGAGGTAGGCTTTGATGAACTCGTCGATTTCTCCGTCCATCACGCCGTTTACGTCGGATGTCTGGTAGTTTGTGCGGTGGTCCTTCACGCGGCGGTCGTCGAATACATAGCTTCGAATCTGTGATCCCCACTCAATTTTCATCTTGCTGTCCTCCACCTTGCGCTGCTCGGCACGGCGGTGCTGCATCTCCTTCTCATAGAGGATGGAGCGCAGGTGGCGCATAGCGTTCTCGCGGTTCTTGGGCTGGTCGCGTGTCTCGGTGTTCTCGATGAGGATTTCCTCCTCCTCGCCGGTGTAGGGGTCCTTGAACTGGTAGCGCAGTCGCACTCCCGACTCCACCTTGTTCACATTCTGGCCGCCGGCGCCTCCACTTCGGAAAGTGTCCCATGAGATGCGAGCCTGCTCTATGTTGACCTCGATGGTGTCATCGACGAGCGGAGTGACGAATACCGAGGCAAACGACGTCATTCGCTTGCCCTGAGCGTTGTAGGGCGACACACGCACCAGGCGGTGCACGCCATTCTCGCTCTTGAGGTAGCCATAGACGAAATCGCCCTCAATCTTAATCGTAACCGACTTTATGCCGGCATCGTCGCCCTCGAGGAGCTGCGAGATGGTGGTCTTGTAGCCATGGCGCTCGCAGTAGCGCAGATACATGCGCATGAGCATCTGTGCCCAGTCCTGACTCTCGGTGCCTCCTGCACCCGAATTGATGCGGAGCACAGCGCCGAGTTTGTCCTCCTCAAGTCGCAGCATGTTGCGCAGCTCAAGGCTCTCAATCTTGGCGATGGTGCGGGCATATTGCTCGTCGATTTCCTCCTCGGTGACGAGGTCTTCCTTTATGAAGTCGAAGGCCAGGGCCAGCTCCTCCACCATTTTTCGCACTTCGTCGTAATTGTCGATCCAGAAGTGCAGTTCCTTCACTTTGCGCATTTGAGCCTCGGCAGCCTTCTGGTCGGTCCAGAAGTCGGGCACATGTGTGCGCAGTTCTTCTTCTTCTACTTCGATACGCTTGCTATCGATGTCAAAGATACCTCCTCAGCGCATCCTCGCGCTCTTGCGTCTCTTTTAGTTGGTCTTGTGTGATCATTGATTATAGTTTAGTTATTGTTATAGCTATTTGCTCACTTAGCTTATGTAGCCCGGTGATTAGGCATACATGGCTTCGATTTCGCGGCTGTAGAGCTTGTTGATGATGGAGCGGCGAATCTTCAGCGTGTTGGTAAGCTCGCCGGTTTCCATGCTGAAGGCCTTTGGCAGCAGCGTGAAGCGCTTTATTTGCTCAAACGAAGCGAAGTTTTTCTGCAACTCGTTGATGCGCGACTCAATCATCTTCACAATCTCGGAGTTCTTCACCAGTTCCTCGACAGAGCGATACTGTATTTTGTGCTTCGAGGCATATTCCTTCAGAGCCTCGAAAGCCGGGATTATGATAGCTGTGACGTATTTTCGCTGGTCGCCAATCACAGCCACTTGCTCAATGTAGCGGTCTTCGCCAAGGCGGCTCTCAAGAGCCTGCGGGGCGATGTATTTTCCATTTGAGGTTTTGAACAGGTCTTTAATTCGCTCGGTGAGAATGAGGCTTCCATTCTCGGAGATGAGGCCGGCGTCGCCTGTGCGGAACCAGCCATCGGCTGTGAAGGCTTCGGCGGTTTCCTTTGGCTTGTTGTAGTAGCCTTGCATCACGGTGTCGCCCTTCACGAGAATCTCGTTGTTGGGGCCAATCTTGTATCGGAGCTCGGGTAGAGCCGTTCCCACTGTGCCCACCTCAAAGCCCACTTTGGGGAAGCAGGTGACGGTGGCAGTGGTTTCGGAGAGGCCGTAGCCAATTATGATGTTTATGCCAATGGAATGGAGAAACTCGGTGATATTCTTAGAGAGCGGAGCGCCGGCAGTGGGGAAGAAGTTGCCGCGATCTACGCCGATAGCGCGGCGCACCTTCGAAAACACCTTAGCGTCGAAGAATCGATATTGAGCCTCGATGAGAGCCGGAGCCTTGCGCCCAAGGCGGGCATACTTCAGGTTGCGTGTGTAGCCAATCTTCAGGGCGCGGTGCACGAGTGTACGCTGTAAGAAGCTCATCTGCGCGATATTCTCCTGCACGGCTGTATAGACCTTCTCCCAGAAGCGGGGCACGCTGCACATGATGGTGGGGCGCACCTCCTTGATGGTTTCCTGAATGAGCTTCGGGTTCTGGTTGATATACACCCGTATGCCCTGCGATATGGAGAAGTAGGTCCATGCACGCTCAAATATGTGGGAGAGAGGGAGGAAGCAGAGCGAAATATCGGTTTCCGGGTCGTACTCGAGGCGACTCTCATGCATTGCGATAGCCGCATCGAAATTGTGGTGAGTGAGAATCACGCCCTTAGGCACGCCAGTGGTGCCCGAAGTGTAGATGAGGCAGGCAATGTCGGCAGAAGATGCCGAGTCCTCACGCCTTTTAAGCTCGCGGCGGCAGGCATCGGATGCAGCTTCGCCCAGACGCAGCAGGTTTTGCCATGTAATGGTTGACGAGTCATCCTCCTGAAGCTTTATGTCGGGGCTGTAAGTGATGATTTGCTGCAGGGTTGCGTTGCCGCGCGACACCTCACGAGCTATGTCGTAGTGTTCCTGGCTTCCCACACACAGGATGTGGGCATTGGCATCGGAAACAATGTAATCGACCTCACTCTTGGAGCTGGTGGCATAGATGGGCACCGAAATTGCGCGGTTGCGGAAAGTGGCGAAATCGGTGACAAGATTGTTTGGCATATTCTGTGCAAACACTGCCACACACTCCTGCGGCTTGAGTCCTAAAATCTCGAAAGCAAGCGACACACTCTCAACATCGCGTTGAAAATCAGTCCATTTGGTGCCTTCCCACCTATTGGTGGCGTAATCTTTATGAAAGTAAACGGCACGGTCGCCAAAACGGCTCGCATTGGCGTTTACCATATCATATAATTTATTTGCCATACGATATTTTTATAAAA
The DNA here is from genome assembly GCA_029219425.1 of Bacteroidales bacterium. GTDB lineage: Bacteria > Bacteroidota > Bacteroidia > Bacteroidales > Muribaculaceae > CALZFJ01. Next base: position 11,839 of record JAQXTJ010000115.1, on the reverse strand, counting down.
ACCGTTGCAAAGATAGTGAATAGTTTCGGAATTTTAGCTACTTTCGCACAATAAAAGGATAAATGAGCAAAATATGCAAAGGAAAGAGATAGCAGTGAAGGTGGTGAATCGCTCACAAAACGAGCTTCCAGCCTATAGCACGCCCGGCAGCGCGGGCATGGACCTCCGGGCCTCGCTGAGCGAGCCGGTGACGCTTGCGCCTATGCAGCGTGCATTGATACCCACAGGACTTTTTATAGCCCTCCCCGATGGCTATGAGTGCCAGATACGTCCGCGCAGTGGCCTTGCGCTGAAGCACGGTGTGACGGTGCTCAACTCACCCGGCACCATCGACGCCGACTATCGCGGAGAGGTGTGCGTGATTCTCGTGAACCTGAGCGACACTACCTTTGTGGTGAACAATGGCGAGCGAATATGCCAGATGGTGGTGGCTCGGCACGAGCGCGTGGAGTGGCAGGTGGTGCCTGCACTCGACGACACCGAGCGCGGAGCCGGAGGCTTTGGGCACACGGGAGTGGGGTAGAGCCGGTGTGAGAAATCGCCAAGGCAGCCAGATATATGGCAAAGTTGCATTACAAAACGAACTATTTGTTTTAGAGATGAGAAAGATTTCACGTAATATATTGCTCCTTGTGCTTGCTGTGGTGGGAATGGCTCCGGTGATGGCAGGGAGCAAAAATGGCGGCGACAATGCTGCGGCGATGCGCCGCGACAAGGCCCGCTACATCTACCTTGAGGCATTGCGGCAGCGCGAGGCCGACAATAATGGGGCGTTTCACGACCTCATACGCCACGCCTATGCCACCGACAGCAGCAACAGTGCCATATCCTATTACTATGGGCTCACCTTGCTCATGCGGCAGAATGTGAGCCGCGAAGATGCCGAGCGTGGAGTGAACCTTATGCGCCGCCATGTGGAGGCACATCCAGGCGACTACTACGAGGCCTACACCTACGCCAACCTGCTGCCGCAAATAGGGCGCAATGAGGAGGCGCTTGCCACATGGAAGAAGCTCGCCGAGCTGTTTCCCACCAAGGTGGAGGTGCAGGGGCAGCTTGCCGACTGCTATGCACGCAATGAGAAGTATGCCGAGGCCATAGCCACCTTCGACTCGCTTGAGAAGGTGCTCGGAATAAGCCCTGATCTGCTTCTGCGCAAAATCACTTACTACTACCAGATGCGCGACACTGCAGGGATGATAGAGCAGGGACGTAGGCTGCTGCGTTCGGCTCCCGGCAATGCGCAATATAATTATGTGCTTGGGCATGTGTTCCAGAGCGTGCAGATGAACGACAGCGCCATTTGCTATTTCGACAAGTCGATTGCCCTCGCTCCCGACAACGGGCTGCCTTATCTCGACAAGGCCAACATTTACATGCTCAGCGGCGACTCGGTGGCCTACGACCGCGAAATCAACAACGCACTTGTGAGCAAAGACCTCGATGTGGAGAGCAAGGTGGCTGTGCTGGTGGATTACATTAAGCAGCTTTTCGCCCGGCAGGACACCACCGAGCGAGTGAACAGGCTATTCACCGTGCTTCTCGGGCAACACCCTCATGAGGCAGCCATACACGACCTCTACAGCGAGTACTTTGTTGCAAAGAAGGACTATAAGCGTGCTGCCGAGCAGATGCAGTATGTGCTCGACATCGATCCCGCGAATGCCGAAAGCTGGAAACGACTAATGATGGTGAACCTCATGGCCGAGCAGTATCCACAGGCGATTGCCGCCGGCGACAAGGCTCTGGAGTATAACCCCGACAACATCGACTTGTATCAGTATATAGGTCCGGCATACTACACTATAAAGGAATACGACAAGGCCATGGAGGTGTACGACCGTTGTCTCGATATTGCCGATTCGCTCGACTACAAGCTGCGGTCGAGCGTGCTCACGGGCAAGGGCGACGTGTATTACGCGCTCAAGGACACAGCCCGGTCGTTTGCCTGCTATGAGGAGGCACTGCGGCTCGATCCTGCCAATGTGTCGCTCATGAACAACTATGCCTACTTCCTCACGCTCGAGGACAAGGACCTCGACAAAGCCGAGCGGCTCAGTGCGAAGGCTGTGAATGCACAGCCCGACAATGCCACCTTCCTCGACACCTACGCATGGGTGTTTTTCAAGAAAGGCGACTACAAGCTCGCGCTCATCTACATAGAGCATGCCTTGAGCAACGATGAAGGCTCCAATGCCGAGGTGCTTGAGCACTATGGCGACATACTCTTTATGAACGGTGAGCCTGAGAGAGCCGTTGAGCAATGGCAAAAGGCTCTGGAGCTTGATCCCGAGAGGGAATTGCTGAAGCGGAAGGTGGACAACAAGACTTATTTTTATAAGTGAGACAGGATAGAGTGTTGTGTGAAGGCTGACGGAGGTGAATTTGTTTGATTTTAATACAATTAATGATATATGAAGATGAAGAAGTGTTGTGTGTGGCTTGCGGCAGTAGCGGTGGCAATGGCTGCCTTGCTGGGAAGCTGCGGCACACAGAAAAGTGGCACGGCGGCTGGAGGCGGCACGATGCTGCCAGAGGCGCTAAGCCAGCGATTTGAGAACACTGTGGCAAGCTATGCCGACTGGACTACGCTAAAGACACAGGGCAAGGTGACACTGGGCGGCAGCTCACCCTTCTCCTCGGCCATGCAGATAACCATGGTGCGAGGCAAGAGCGTGAACGTGTCGTTGAGGCCTCTGCTCGGAATTGAGATGGGACGCATCTATATCACCGGCGACTCGGTGGTGATAGTGAACAAGGTGGAGAAATACTACATCGCCGAAAGCCTAACGCTGCTCACAGGCGGCGTGCCGCTGAATATCAACGACATGCAGGACTTGCTGCTCGCGCGAATGTTTGAGCTTGGCAATGGCACAATCACCACCCGTGCGGCCACGCTAAAGGGCATCACCCAGGGTGAGGATGGGCTCATGAACGTGACGTTGCAGCCAAAGGGAATGAATTTCGCCTATACGTTTGCAGTGGATGGCGACCTCGCACTGCGAGCCCTCACGCTCGAGGCCGGTGGCAGGCCGGTGGATCTTAGTGCCACCTACGCCAGCCATTTTGCCACACCATGCGGCAAGGTGGCGGGCAACGTGCACATGGCATCGAAAATTGGAGGCAAGGATATGTCGATTGATTTTAAGTTCGACCAGGGCATACAGTGGAACCAGTCGGTGAGCGACCGCTCACCAATCGACTCTCGCTATCGGCGCGTGGATGGAGCCACGCTGCTCAAAGGAATGTTTAAGTGAAGTGTGTGTGACCACTCGCTGACCTGGCGATAAAAATATTGAGATCTTGAGCAATCCTACCGGCATATTGGCGATGGTGATGCTGTGCTTGTGCATGGCAGAGGCCGGCGTGTGCCAGGCGACGAAGGACATGGGCAAGGTGAAGCGGCAGCAGAGCGACGTGCTGCGGCAGATTGAGACGACCTCGGGGCAGCTCAACGCCAAACACCAAGAGGCAGCACGCCGGTTGCGAGAACTTGAAGCCCTCGATGCCGACATCGACCGCAACAATCGCCACATAGAGCGCATGGAGCAAAATGTGGCTAAGTGCGATGCACAGATAAAGCTGATAGCCGATTCTATGAGGGATTCGGAGGAGCGTCTTGCCCGTCTTAGGAATAAATATGCCGCGGCGGTGCGGAAAATGCAGCGCAACCTGTCGAGAGGCGACCGGATGAGGTTCGTTCTCTCCTCATCGTCGCTGCACGAGGCGTGGCGGCGAATGAGGTACCTGAGTCAGTTTGCTAAGTGGCGCGACCGTCAGGCCGAACAGATACATGGCGAGATAGTGGCACTTGACCGCCGCAAGCGCGATGTGGAGAAGTTGCGCGGTGAGCAGCAGCAGCGGCAGCTTGCCTTGAAGAATGCCCACAGGAACCTGGAGCAGCAGCGCAGCCGGCAGGATGCAATGGTGACTCAGCTGCGAGGTGAGGAACGCCACCTGAAGGATGTGCTTGCCAGTCAGCAGCGGCGGGCGCAGGCTCTCGACCGCGAGCTGGAGCGGCTCATTCGCCTCGAAGAAGAGCGCATTGCCGAGGAGCAGCGCAAGGCCCGCGAACGGCAGCTTGCCGATGAGAAGGCTGCAAAAGAGAAAGCTGCTAAGAAGGAAAAAGCTACAAAGGCAAAGAAACAGGCTAAAAGTGGCAAGAAGTCGGCGCAAAAGCCCAGTGTGAAGCCTGATGTGGTCACGCCCAAGCCCGACCGGGCGCCACAGCCTAAGATAGCTGGCGATGGCGAAGGAGGCATAGGCAGCAACTTTGAGCGCAACAAGGGGCGGCTTCCTTACCCCATAGGAGGCAATTGCCGCGTGGTGCGAGGCTTTGGCAAGCAGCGACATCCCGAGCTGCGATATGTGATTACCGACAATGGCGGAATTGACATTGAAGCGCCTCTTGGTGCGGTGGCACGGGCAGTGGCAGCGGGAAAGGTGTCGGCGGTGTTCAGTCAGCAAGGATATGGCATGGTGGTGATGGTGCGTCATGGCAACTATCTCACGATATATGTGGGCCTGGAGTCGCTCTCGGTGGCGACAGGCAGCGTGGTTGAGGCTGGCAATGCTCTTGGCACTGTGTGTGCCGACCCCGACGACAACAGCCGCTCGCTGCTGCACTTTGAGATTAGGCGCGAAAAGACAAAACTGAATCCCATGGAGTGGATTTCGGTCAGGAGATAATTATATGGGGCTTTGATATTGGAATTTTTTAATGATTATTTTGGAATGGATAAGATAAGATTAGGCATTTACACACCTGCGCAGCACTCGGAGTGGAATCACTTTGTGTATGGTGCCAAGAACGCCACGTTCATGCACTTGCGCGAATACATGGACTATCACAGCCAGCGTTTCACCGATTGTTCGCTGGTTGCATACCAGGGTAACAAGATAGTGGGAGTGATGCCTGCCAACAGGGTGGGCGATGTACTCTACTCTCACCAGGGGCTGTCGTATGCCGGATGGCTGGTTCAGACCAAGCACTTCGATGTGGTGGATATGCTTGCAATATGGGATGCAATGGCGGCTTATCTGCCCACGATAGGAGTGAGAAAACTGGTGTATAAGCCAAGTCCGCACATCTATCATTCCTATCCGGCTGAGGAAGACCTGTATGCCATCTTCCGCCATAATGGTGTGATTTGTGCATCCACTATTTCCACAGTGATACCTATAGCCGATGCAATACGCTTCAATGAGAACTCACGCCGACAGGTGAGGCTGGCTCAAAAGGAGGGTGTGGTGGTGGAGGAAACCAGCGACTATGAACCCTACTGGAAAGTGCTCTCGGAGTTGCTCGACGAGCGCTATGGCGTGAAGCCCGTGCACACTCTTTCCGAAATCAACTTGCTGCACTCGCTGTTTCCTCTCAACATCCGACTTTTTGTGGCGAGGCTTGGTGATGAGGTGCTTGGCGGTGTGCTGATTTATCACACCGGTCATGTGGCACATGCCCAATACATTGCGGCTTCGAAGCGTGGAAAGGCTATGAAGGTGTTGCCTATGCTGTTCGACTATCTTATCAACAAGGAGTTCAGCCAGACTCGTTATTTCGATTTTGGCACCTCCAATGAGCAAGGAGGACGCGTGCTCAATGAGGGACTTGTGATGCAAAAGACCGGTATGGGAGGAAGGGGAATAGTGTACAACAGTTATGAGATAGAGTTTTAATGGGTGTATTCTTAGCTGCATTAGACAATATGGCTGCTTTATAAGGATGAGCAAGAAGGGCGCGGTATCGCGAGGCATATTCAAGGCAATGGGTATTTTCGGTGGCACGCAAGTGCTGTCGATTATCTGCTCCATTGTGCGCAACAAGCTGGTGTCGATGTGGCTTGGCGCATCGGGAATGGGGCTTTTTGGGCTGTATAACTCGGCCATCGACATGCTCAATGTGCTCACGAATATGGGGCTGCGCACCAGCAGCGTGCGCGACATATCGCAAGCCTTTGCCTCCGGCGATGAGAGCCACATAGCGCGTGTGGTGAAGATTGTGCGCCGGTGGTCGTGGATGCTCGGAGCGGTGGGAGCGGCTCTCACCATGCTGCTTGCGCCGGTGCTCAGCCACGTCACCTTTGGCGACACAGCCCACGCATGGGGCTATGGAGTGCTTTCGGTGTCGGTGCTGTGCTTCTCGGTGCTGTGTTGCGAGCAGGCAGTGCTTCAGGGTGTGAAACGCCTAAAGGCGCTTGCCAAGGCGTCGGTGTGGGGCAACGCCACTGGGCTTGCACTCTCGGTGCCAATGTTCTACTATATGGGCGAGGCGAGTGTGGTGCCCTCCATCCTTGTGTATGCCATTGCCAATGTGGTGAGCGTCTGGGTGCTGCGCTGCCGCGACTACGACTGCCAAGCTCCCTCTGTGAGCGTGAGCGAAACCGCCCGTGGAGGGCTCGATTTCTTTAGATTCGGTTTTTTCATCACACTGAGTGTGTTTTCCACGCTGCTTGTGAGCTACATTTTCATGGCCTACCTCAACCACCGTGCCGATATGGCTACCGTCGGGTATTACCAGGCAGGTTATGCTATGGTTAACCGCTACTCGGCACTGTTTTTTTCGGCGATAGGCATGGAATATTATCCACGGCTATCGGCCGTGGCTCACAGCAAGGTGAGAATCGACGTGTTTGTGACGCAGCAGGCTGCAATCACACTGTGGATATTGTTGCCGGTGATAATGGTGTTCATGCTGTGCCGCACTCTGGTGGTGGATGTGCTCTACACCAGCGACTTCTATTCCATGATACCCTTTGTGACGTGGTGCATGGTGGGGCTGGTGTTTAAGGGCGTGTCGTGGTGCATGGCGTTTGTGATACTCGCCAAGGGAGCAAGCAAGGTGTATCTTGTGACAGAATTGATAAGCTCGGTGCTTTGTCTGGTGTTCAACATCGTGTTTTTCGAGCTGTGGGGGCTCGACGGCCTTGGAGTGTCGTATGCGGTGTGGTATCTGTCGTATCTGGTGATAGTGGCTGTGGCCTATGTGAAGGAATTTGGCATCGCGCTGAGAAGTGCAATGCTGTGGCACACTGCATACGCCGCGGCCATGTCGGTGGCGGCAATGTGGGCTGTGAGCAATGGCTATTGTGCTGTGGCAGTGGCGACTGCCGTGCTTGCTGGAGGGGTGAGTATTGTTAAGATTCGTAAAAGCGTTGGAAAATCGAAATAAAAGGCCTACCTTTGCCACGGATAAACATAATGAATTTACAATGAAGGGGTCTCGGCACTAATGATGTGGAGATTCTTTCGTTTTTTACTAATTTTCTAAAACACATATTTTTTACCATGGCTATTAGTTACATGACAAAAGAAGGGTATAAGAAGAAGATGGAAGAAATCGCTTACTTGGAAAATGTGAAGCGACCCGAAATATCACGCGCAATTGCCGAGGCACGCGACAAGGGCGACCTCTCGGAGAATGCCGAATATGATGCAGCCAAGGAGGCGCAGGGCATGCTCGAGATGAAGATTTCGCAGCTCAAGGACCTCGTTGCAAGCGCACGCATCATCGACGAAAGCAAGCTCAACACTGAGGAGGTGCAGCTTCTCAACACCGTGACAATAAAGAACCTCGGTAACGGTGCAACAATGAAATATACCATTGTGACCGAGAGCGAGGCCAATCTGCGCGAGGGCAAGCTGTCGTGCAAGACTCCTATTGCCGCAGGCCTTATGGGGCACAAGGTTGGAGAAGTGGTTGAGGTGAAGGCGCCGGCCGGTGTGATGAAGTTTGAAATTCTCAATATTGAGATTTAACAAGCGGGATAGCACTCGGTGGGGAGGCTTGCCGTGGATGGGAAATTATTTTTTTTGATTGATAAAGAAAGAAGAATATGGCATCGATATTTAGTAGAATTGTGGCAGGAGAGATTCCGTGCTACAAAGTGGCTGAGGATGAGAAGTATTTTGCTTTTCTCGACATTAATCCGGTGGCCAAGGGCCACACGCTCGTGATACCCAAGCATGAGGTGGACTATATCTTCGACCTCGATGATGAGGAGTATGCCGGCCTTATGGCTTTTGCCAAGAAGGTGGCGGCTGCGATGCGCAAGGTGATGCCTTGCAAGCGCATAGGCGTGGCAGTGCTTGGCATGGAAGTGCCTCACACCCATGTGCATCTTGTGCCTCTCAACAAGGAAAGCGACATGAACTTCTTCAAGGAGAAGCTGTCGCTGCCTGCCGAGGAGATGGCAGAGATTGCAAGAAAGATAGCCCAGGCACTTTAGAAGCATCCGGAGGTGATTGCCGTGACGTACACACCGGGGGTGCTACGGAAAAAAGCCAATCAATAAATTTTTTTTTGAATGCAATATTATGAGAAGCGGTGTGCGGTGGTGCATCGCTTCTTTTTGAAATTTATTACAATTCGACGAGGATTATGGATATAGATGAGCTCTACTATGATGCAGTGGATTTGCTGAAGGCGATGATTGCCACCGAGTCGGTGAGCCGAGAGGAGAAGACCGTGGCCGATGTGATTGAGGCTGCTATGCGTGGCTATGGGCTCGGCGTGCGCCGTGCCGGCAACAACCTGTGGGTGGAGAGCAACGACTTCGACCCTGCTAAGCCCACCATTCTGCTCAACAGCCACATCGACACAGTGAAGCCTGTGGAGGGCTGGACGCGCGATCCCTTCACGCCCGATGTGACCGACGATGATGTGCTATATGGCCTTGGCAGCAATGATGCCGGGGCGTCGGTGGTGACACTGATGGGAGCTTTCCGCTATCTCACGGCACATGAGCAGCCCTGCAACTACATATTCCTTGCCTCGTGTGAGGAGGAAGTGAGCGGAAAGAATGGTGTGGAGAAGGTGCTGCCCATGCTTCCGAAAATTGATGTGGCGATAGTGGGCGAGCCGACTCAGCTCGAGCCTGCCATTGCCGAGAAGGGGCTTATGGTGCTCGACGGCGAGGCCATTGGCGTGGCTGGCCATGCCGCACGAAATGAGGGCGTGAATGCCATATACAAGGCTATAGAGGCTATTGGGCGGTTGCGGGCTGTGCGCTTTGAGCGCGACTCGGAGCTGCTTGGGCCGGTGAAGGTGACAGTGGCACAAATCAATGCCGGCACTCAGCACAATGTGGTGCCCGACCGCTGCACTATGGTGGTTGACGTGCGAACCACCGATGCCAGCGACAACCTTGCCACACTCTCGGTGCTGCGCGACGCGGTGGGCGACCTGTGCACACTCACTCCGCGCTCCACAAGGCTCAATCCATCGGGCATCGACCAAGGCCACTCGCTGGTGCGGAGGCTGGTGATGATGGGAAAGAAACCATTTGGCTCGCCCACGCTCAGCGACCAGGCTCTTATGCCATTTCCCTCGCTGAAGCTGGGTCCCGGCGACTCAGCCCGCTCACACACAGCCGACGAATACATAAAGCTCGGCGAGATACTCGAGGCACTGCACACATATTGCACGCTTCTCGACGGCTACAAGGTGTGATACCGACCGAAAAAAAAGATGTGGAGGACAAAGCTTTTCTCACAAATTTTCGCTAATTTTGTGGAGAAATTCTAATATCTATTCAGGAAAATGGATGCATTGGCAACAACAGGTGCACTCGTAGGGAATCCGGTGCTGATATTCTTTATCGTGCTGGTGATAATCCTGCTTGCGCCATTGCTGCTGAAAAAGCTAAAGATACCACACATAGTGGGCATGATTGTGGCAGGCGTGGTGGTGGGGCCCTACGGGCTTAACCTGCTTGACCGCGACAGCAGTTTTGAGATATTCGGCCAGGTGGGAGTGCTCTACCTGATGTTTCTTGCCGGACTGGAAATAGATATGTATCACTTGAAGAAGAATGTGCGCAAGGGGCTGGGATTCGGACTCTTGACATTCTTTGTGCCTATGGCTGTGGGCGTGGTGGCGGCGGTGCTGATGCTTGGCCTCGACTTGGTGACGGCTTCGCTGCTCGCGTCGATGTATGCCTCGCACACGCTGATAGCCTACCCTGTGATAACGCGACTTGGAATAACAAAGAACCCCGCGGTGCTTGTGTCGATAGTGGGCACCATCATAGCCATATTGCTGTCGCTGCTCGTGCTTGCCATCACGGTGAGCATCACCCACAGCGGCGAATATTCGCTGCTCGACTTCGGGCAACTGCTCCTTCGCCTTGGAATCTACTGCGCGGTGGTGCTATATAGCTATCCGCGACTCACCCGGTGGTTTTTCAAGAACTACAGCGACAAGGTGACGCAATATGTGTATGTGCTGGCAATGGTGTTCCTCGCATCGTGGATGGCGCAGGTGATAGGACTCGAGGCGGTGCTTGGCGCATTCTTTGCCGGGCTTGTGCTCAACCGCTACATTCCCAATGTGTCGCCTCTCATGAGCCGCATAGAATTTGTGGGCAATGCGCTGTTCATTCCCTATTTCCTTATTGGGGTGGGAATGATGATCAACATAAGGGTGCTTGCCGACCCGGGCACGCTGCTTGTGGCAGCCCACATGCTTGTGGTGGCACTCACGGGCAAGTGGCTTGCCGCGTGGATGGCGCAAAAGATGTATCGCTTCACGCCCGACGACCGCACTGTGATGTTTGGCCTCACTACCGCCCACACCGCCGTGGCTCTTGCGGTGGTGATGATTGGCTACAACATGATAATGCCCGACGGAAGCCGGCTTCTCAACGAGCAGATATTCAACGGCACGGTGGTGATGATACTCGTGACTTGCGCACTCGCGCCTATCGTCACCTCGGGAGCGGCGGCGCGTGTGAAAATACGCATGATGGCCGAGGGGGCGGATGAGAGCGACAATGCCAGCCGCCGCAAGCCTATGCGCACGCTCATCCCCGTGAGTAATCCGGTGACGGCGGGAAGCCTTGTGGACCTTGCCCTGATGATGAAGCGCAAGACCACCGACGAGTCGATATTCGCACTGCATGTACGCAACGACAACTCGCCCAACTCGATAGCCATAGGCCAGAATGCACTGAAGCTCGCCGGTGAGACGGCAGCCGCCGTGAACGTGCAGATGAGCACCATAGAGCGCTACGACCTTAACACCGTGGCCGGAATCGTGAACACGGTGAACGAGCGCGGCATCACCGACGTGGTGGTGGGCATGCACCAGAAGCTCACGGTGGTCGATAGCTACCTTGGCGGCAAGATAGAGCAGCTCATAAAGGACCTGAACAACATGGTGATTATCACCCGTTGCTATATTCCAATCAACACCATTACGCGAGTGGTGGTGGTGGCACCGCCCAAGGCTGAATTTGAGACGGGCTTTGCCGGATGGGTGATAAGGATGGCGAGCCTTGCACGGCGCATAGGTTGCCGCATAATCTTCTTTGCGCATCCCGACACCATTCCGCTTATTCGCGGCGTGATACACCAGGAGAAAATAGAGGCACGCACCGAATACAGGCACTTCGACGACTGGGGCGACTTTGCGCTGATAGCCAACCGAGTGCTCGACGACGACCTGCTGATAGTGATAAGCGCACGCCGCACTTCTCTGTCGTTCAACAGCGACATGGATACCGTGCCAGGACTGCTTGCCAAATATTTCGGTCACAACAACTTGCTCATCATCTATCCGGAGCAATTTGGCGAGATGCCACAGCTTGAGTCGTTCAGCGATCCGCTTACGAGCGACCTTAATGCTGCGCCGAGCGGTGCCTTCTTGCACCTGCGTGCATGGCTCAAGTGGCTCAATATGCAGAAGAAGCGTCTCACTCACCGCAAGAGGAGGAGCGAATGAACGAGGGCGCAAGGAAGTGAGAGCCAAAAAACAGGATGCAGGAAGGGAAAAATAATAGAGGAGGGTGTATCAAAATACGGTTTGATAATATTTTGATGTAGGGACGCACCCCGGTGC
>JAQXTJ010000114.1 GCA_029219425.1 Bacteroidales bacterium | reverse complement strand
GAGAAGATCGCAAGCACTCGATTTCACGCGCTCACCGGTGATAATGATTTTCTTGCTGTTGCCCTGTGCATCGGTGAAAGTGAACTCATTATCCTTGGTGAGATCGAGGACAGTGAGAGCAGGCGAGATGAAGCAGTTGGCAGCAAGAGCAGCCTGCACGCGCACGCGAGACATATACTGCGCCGTTTCGTCGTCGCTGGTGACGGGGTAGAAGTAGGGAACGGGAATCACGAGGCGATCGGGAATCGGGTCGGTGATGTCGAGTTTAGCCATCGTCTGGTCAACGAAGGGTCCGCTTGTGAAGATGGCAGTGAGGCTTGTGAGTCCCTGACGGTCGGCAGTCGGTGCGACATACTTAGGGTCTTCGCAAGAAGACAAGGCGAGCATGACTACCGCAAGGAGCAATAAAATATTCTTTTTCATTTTCGATAAGTCGTTAAAAGGGTTAGTTCCAAGCAGGATCTTGAGTAATCAACTTGTTGTTCTCCAATTCGTCTTGCGGAATGGGGTTGGTGTACATCTTCTCGGGGAAGTTGCGGTCCTGGTCATCGACCTCCACATAGTAGTAGGTGAGCGAGCCATTAGCCTCCTTCTCAATCTTGAAGCCGTGGGCGCGGTTGCCGGTGAATGCAGTGTGGGCAAGGTGCCAGCGGCGCATATCCCAGTAGTAGTGACCCTCGTAGGCCAGCTCCACCTTGCGCTCCTGGCGGATAGCGGCGAAGAGAGCATCGCCCGAGAGGCCGCTTGAGAGAGCGGGAAGACCCACAGCGGGGCGGGTGCGCACGTCGTTGACCTTGGCGATAGCCTCGCTCGGGTCGTTGAGGCGGTAGCAAGCCTCGGCATAGTTGAGGAGCACCTCGGCATAGCGAATGAAGGTGAACGGCTTGGTGCACTTCGAGCCATTGGCGAAGAGGTTTCCCTCGTCGACGCGCTTGCGCAGATAGTAGCTTGTGGTGGATTTGCCTTCGCACATATCCTGCTTCATCCATTCCATCCAGCCGTCGGCGCCGCCGACGTAGCTTTCGATGGTGCGGCCTTTCCAGTCGGCACCGGTGTAGAGAATGGTGTGAGCGAATCGCGGCTCGAGCTGGTCGTAGGGGGGAGTGGCCTGAGTGCCCCCGGCAGTGTGCCAGGCACTCCAGTCGGGTATTCCGCCGGTGATTTGCTCAAACGACTCCACCATCTCCTGCGTCGGGCAGCCGTAACCGCCGCTCACGGGGTTGGCAAATGCAGCCTTGTCGCCGCCGGGCGAGTAGTAGCAGTCGAACTCGTGAGTCTGCGCCGTGAGGTCGAAGCAGAACTGGAAGATAGCGCCCTCGCCACCCTGGGTGTAGGGAGTCTCAAGGCTTGCCGGCATTGAGTAGCCCATGCCCATCACCTTGAGTGCGGCATCCTTGGCATCCTGCCAGCGCTCGGCATAGAGCATGGCACGCGAGAGCAGGGCGTAGGCCGTTCCCGAGGTGAGGCGGCCGTTGGGCTTGATGTCGATGGGCAGATGCTCGCCGGCAAACTTCAAATCCTGATAAATCTGCTCATACACCTCTGTGCGGCCTACTACCTCGTGGTCCTTCTGATACTCCTCCATGTTGTCGGTGTAGAGAATCATCTTGGAGTAGCGCTTGGCAAGGGTGAAGTAGTAGAAAGCGCGGAAGAAGCGGAACTCGGCCTCGATTTCAGCTTTCTTGTCGTCGGCGAAAGTTCCATACTTGTGGAGGTTGGAGATGCTCTGGTTGGCAGTGGAGATGTAGCGATACATAGAACCCCAGCAGCCGAGGTAGCTATCGACATAGCTCTTGGTGAGAGTGGAAGCTCCACCGTAGGCAAACTCCGAAGGGATGCGGTTCATGGAAGTGTAGTTGTAGCCGCCATACTTGAACAGCTCGGTGAGCGACTCGGAGAGGCCGATGAAGCAGTCGCGGGTGCAGCCGGTGCCGTTGCCGTAACCGTTGGTGAGGTTGAGGTCCTCATACATATAGTTGGCTTGCAACTGTGCATACTCGAATTTGCTCCAGATGAGCTTGTCGGAAGCAGAGTCGGTGGGCGTAGTATCGAGGAAATCGCTACACGACACCATCGAGAGAGTAGCGGCAGTTGTGAATAAGCAGCCTAAAATCTTTGTTTTCATCGATAATAATGTGTTTTAGAATGTTAGTGTTAAACCACCCATCAGAGTGCGCTGCTGTGGGTAATATCCATTATTAACTTCCGGCGACTCGGGGTCGAAACCCTTGGGGAGATCGTCGATAGTGAAGAGGTTTGAGCCCTGGAAGTAGATGCGTAGCTTCTCGATGCTGAGCTTGTTCATCCACTGCTTCGGGAATGTGTAACCAATCTGGAGTGACTTGAGGCGCAGATAATCGCCCTTGCGGAACCAGAATGTAGAAGCGAGGCCGTTGTCGCCGCCGTGAGAGGTGTTGCCTGTGGTGAGGCGGGGCATAGTGCCGTTGGGGTTGTCGATGCTCCATGCGTTGGTCACAAGGTAGAGAGGCGAGTTGCCGCCTTCCTTGAACGACTGGGTCCAGATGGTGTTGTCGTCGTAGCCGTTGTAGTAGGTACCCGTCATCGACACGTCGAATTTGGCACCGCCGGTGAACTGGGCATTAAGGTCGATGCCGTTCCACTCGGCCGAGAGGGTGAGACCGTAGGTGATTTCGGGGCGGAGTCCGCGACCGATGCGGCCACGGTCGTCATAGTCAATCTTACCGTCACCATTGAGATCGACATACTTGATGTCGCCCACGTTAGGACGTGTGCCAAACCATGCAGAGTTGTCGATTTCCTCCTCAGAGCGGAACAGGCCGTCGGCAACCCAGCCATAGGTAGCGTTGAGACTTGTGCCGGTCACCTTCTGCCACTCAGGAGTGTTGGCAGCGTCGGGGTATTTAATCCAGCGGTTCTTGGCCCACGATACGTTGGCACCCACGCTGTAGTGGAAAGGCTTGCCTGCGAGCATGAACTTGTGGTTGTGAGTCACGAGCACGTCGATACCCTTGGCATCG
>JAQXTJ010000113.1 GCA_029219425.1 Bacteroidales bacterium | reverse complement strand
GAGCATGGCAATGGCAGCGTCCTTGGGGTTGTGCACATGCACAATGTTCTTGCCGCGCTTGATGAGGCGTGCGAAGCGCAGCACGCTGTCGATGTCGGTGATGCCCTTGAGCGGCAGAATGGAGATTGGCACCTCCAGGTCGCGGAAACGGTCGAGAATCTGTCGGCGGTTGCGTGTCACAATCTCGATATACACGCCATTCTTGCGAAGTTCGGAGGCGAGGTCGTAAACATATTGCTCGGCTCCTGCCCATTCCTTGTCGGATACTATGTGGAAAACGTTGATTGCCATAATAATTGTGTGGAAAAAGGGTTGGAAAGTGATTGAAGTGAGAGTATTAGATTAAGAGAGTCGCGCGTGTGCCCCCTCGGCGTCTGTGCTACCGTTGCCTGCGGCGCAGCAGCCTGTAGGTGGCAAAAGCTGAGTGAGCAGCAGTGCGGCTAATCTCCAGCCCTTCGCGCCCATCGAGGCAACCGAGGCGGCAGATGTAGATTTTCAGGAAAGCCGCAACGGCCATAAAATAGGGGGTTATTGCAGACGCATGGCGACCCTCGGTTGACAATATGCGGGAGTTGATAGAGGCATATCGCTCCTCCTTGTGCCTGTGTTCCTCGAGAGAGCTGCAACGGTGGTGGATGAGCTTTCCGGGGATAGGCTCAGGACGCAGTGTGCCCGGGAAAATCACCGTTTCGTGCACATCGCGCAGGTTCCAGCTCGCATATCTCTTGTCGAAGAGGCGAATGGGGCGGTCGGGCTGCCATCCGCAGTGGCGAATTGGCACGTCGCAATAGTAATTGATGCGGTTGAGGGAATAGATGCGGTGGGTGAAGCCCTCGCGCTTGAGCGCGATTATCGACTCGCGCAGCTCCTCGTCGAGAAACTCGTCGGCGTCGATGGAGAGCACATAGCTGTTGGTGGACAGCGACACGGCATATTGCTTCTGTGCGCCATAGCCATTGAAGCGGCGCTGGGTGACGATGCAGTTGTAGCGCTGGCAAATCTCCAGAGTGTTGTCGGACGAGAATGAATCGACCACAATAATCTCGTCGGCTACACCTTGCAGCGACTTTAGGCACAATTCAATCCTGTCGGCTTCATTGTAGGTAATGACTGTGGCAGTAATCTTTCTCATCGGTGACAATCATTTGGTTTATTGGTGCAAAATTACAGCAAACTGTTAATAATCACAAATAAAAAAGTCGATTTTTTTTTGATACAACAGGATTTTGGTGCTATATTTGCGACATAGTGTAATCATAAAAACCGACAATGATTATGAAACGTGCAATTTGGTTGCTATTTGTTGCTGCCGTGGCGGTGGCTGCTTCGGCACAGCTCACAGGACAATGGACAGGCTCCCTGAAATTACCGGGCGCGTCGCTGAGGCTCAATCTTAATTTCACCACCGATGATGCCGGCGCCCTTGCCGCCACCCTCGACAGCCCTGACCAGAACGCCTACGGCATAGAATGCGACAAGGCTACGCTTGCCGAAGGACGGGTGGAAGTGAGTGTGGGTAAGATTGGAGCCTCATATAGCGGCACTGTGCAGGCCGACAGCATTGTGGGCACTTTTGCCCAGGGCACGGCCAAGATGCCGCTCACGCTGCGCCGCGTGGCAGTGCCATCGAAGCGTGCCGAGCGAGAGCAGACACCACGGCCTCCGTTCCCCTATGAGGTGAGTGAGGTGAAATTTGCCAATCCTGCCGGCGGCATGACTCTTGCCGGCACACTAACTATGCCCAAGGAGGCACGCAATGTGCCTGCCGTGGTGATGATTACAGGCAGCGGCCCGCAGAACCGCGACGAGGAGATAATGGGACACTGCCCCTTTGCCGTGATTGCCGACCACCTCACGCGCCAAGGCATAGCCGTGCTGCGCTACGACGACCGTGGCACCGGCAGCTCGGGCGGCAACTTTGCCACTGCCACCACCACGACTCTCGCCACCGATGCCCGCGCCGCTTTCGACTACCTCGCCACCCAGCCCGGCATCGACAAGAAGCGCATGGGCTACATTGGCCACAGCGAGGGCGGGACTATTGCCTTCCTCAATGCCTCGACCGATAAGCGGGTGGCATTTGTGGTGGCTCTTGCCGCTCCCACGATGAAAGGCAGCGAGATACTGACACGCCAGAATGAGATGATATATGAGGCTGCCACCGGCAGTGCCTTGCCAGCCACCATAAGGCAGCAGGTGGTGGATATGTTTGCCGCAATAGAGCGCAGCACAAGCGCCGAGGCTCTGCGTGGCGAGCTGCGGCAGATACTCAAGGCCGACAGCGTGCCGGCAGCACAGCGCGGCAATGTGGAGCAGCAGATAGCCGCCGCATGCACGCCGTGGTACATAGAGTTTGTGAAGACCGACCCAACAGCCGCCTTGCGTGCCCTGCGTTGCCCCATTCTTGCCCTTGGCGGCTCGCTCGACGTGCAGGTGGATGCCCGCGCCTGCCTTGCCCGCATCACGAAGCTGTGTGGCAAGAAGCGCGTCACCACCAAGGAGTATCCCGGGCTTAACCACCTCTTCCAGCCTTGTGATAGCTCACAGACCGGACTCAACTATGGCGCGATAGAACAGACCATAGCCCCCGAGGTGCTCAGTGATATTTCCTCGTGGATTCTCGGCCGCTAAGGCTTGCCGGTGGATATGGCGCGTAGGTTGCGCTGCAAGCCTGCGAGCTTGATGCGGCGCACGGCGCTGTGGCGGAACAGTGTGCGGAACTGCTCCTCGGTCATTGATGAAATATCGGAGGCGGTGATGTGCTGCAACTGTGGGGAGATGGCGAAATCCTTGACGTGGGAAGGCTCTGCACAGGCATTGTGAGGGCAACATCGCTGGCACACATCGCATCCATAGACACGCTGGCCGGCACGTTGGCCCACCCACCCGGGCAGCTCCTCGCTGCGGTTCTCAATGAGCTGGCACGAGAGGCATCGAGAGGCATCGAGAGCCTCGCCACCGCTAAGGGCTTTTCCCGGGCAGAAGATTTCGCACCTCCGGCAGTTGCCGCAGGTGAGGGTGCACGGCTCATCGGGCTCAATGGCAAGAGATGTGACAATCTCGCCAAGGAAGAAGAATGAGCCACGCCCCGGGAGAATGAGCAGATTGTTGCGCCCCACGAAGCCAATGCCGGCACGCTGTGCCCAGTATTTCTCGCGAATGGGTGCCGTATCGACGCAGACCCTGCACTCACACTCCCACCGCCCGGTGATGAATGTGGCGAGTTCCTGGAGCCGCTCGCGCACCACCTCGTGGTAGTCGCGGCCGTAGGCGTAGAATGAGAATTGTGGCGAGTTGCGGTCCTGCATCACTGCCGGGAAGTAGCCCAGGGCGAGCGAAATCACCGTGCGTGCCCCGGGGAGGAGGAGGCGTGGGTCGCTGCGCACGTCGCAGTGGCGCGAGGCATAGTCCATACAGTGGTTGCGTCGGGCGGCAATCCAGCGGTCGTACCACTGCTGCGCCTCGGCATCGACCACTTCGGCGCGTGCAAAGCCACAGGCATCTAAGCCACTCCTCAATGCCTCGGCACGAATCAAATTCTTTAAGTCGCACATACCCCGGAGAAGTTATTGCATGGGAATAGCCTCGAAGGAGTAGCCCTTTGCCTTGAGCCACTCGATGGCCCGAGGCAAGGCATATCGCATGTTGCGCTCGGCCTTGAGGGAGTCGTGGAACACGATAATAGAGCCTTTTCGGGCATAACGCTTCACATTGGCGAGCACTTGCTCCCCGGTGAGCTTGCGGCTGTAGTCGCGTGTCACCAAGTCGTACATGATGAGAGTGAAGTGTTTTCTTAGGGCCTTTGCCGTGCTCCAGCGCATGAGGCCGTGAGGCGGGCGGAACAGGCGCGAGCCAATGAGCTTGTGAGCCATAGCCACATTTCGCAGGTAGGTGCGTGTTGTCACCTTGGTGCTCTGCATGTGGTTCATGGTGTGGTTGCCCACGCTGTGGCCGCGACGCAGAATCTCCTGAAGCAACTCGGGGTGACGGCGCACGTTGTCGCCCACAAGGAAGAATGTGGCCTTCACGCCGTAGTGGTCGAGCGTGTCGAGCACCCAGGGCGTGACTTCGGGGATAGGGCCATCGTCGAAAGTGAGGAATACTGTCCTCCGGCGGCGGTGGATTCTCCACACCGTTTCGGGGAACAGTATTCTATAAAGTAGAGGCGGTTGTTCGATGAGCATTTGTCGAGGGAAAAGAGGGGGGTGATTACTCGCCAAATGCAGCCGAGAGGTCGAAGTCGGCGGCATCATCGGCCTCTTCCTCCTCATTGTATTCCTCTTGGACAGCGGCAGCGGTTTGCTGCTGTGCCTGCGACTGAGCACGCACGAAGTCGTAGATGCGGTCGATGTTCACGCCCATGGCAGTGACCTCGGTGATGAGTTTCTCCATACCCGGCTCGTCTATTTCGTTGTAGAACTGGAGCAGGTCGATGAAGTAACGCTGGTCGATGTACTGGTCGGTGTAGGCGAGACGGTTGTAGAGGTCGGGGGTGAGAGCCTGGTAGAAACGCACATAACCGGCATAGCGCAGCACCTCATTCTTAATGATATCCAAAGCCTTGGCCTTGTCTTCGGAGTTGCCGCTGCGGTCGGCGAGCACTTTGCGGATTTGAGCGTAGCGCATGCCGAGCTGGAGCGAATAAGGCACAGCCTTCACGGGGAGCTTCTCGTCCATGAGATTGAGAATAGTGCGAGCCTTGTCGTAGGAACCCTCGGCGATGAGGTCGTAGGCAAGGTCGGTGAGAGCCGAGCGCGTGGTGGTGACCATACGTCGGATGGTCTCGTCCCAGTAACGGTCGCCATTCTGGTCGGCGTCGAGGCCGGCCCAGCGGAACTTGGTCATCACATTGTCGTACATCACCTTAGTGTTTGTGGCAATCTCACCCGAGTGCTCGTAGAGCGGGTTCTTCATGGGCATCACCTGGTAGGCCATACCGGTGCTCTCCATGTAGGGCGAGAGTCCGACGTAGTAGCGGTCGGGGACAGTCATTGCGAAATACACGGGGCGTTTCCAGCCCTGAGCAGCCGATGAGGCGATTATGTCGAGAGTCATCACCTTGCTTGAGCTCATTGCCATCTCGCCGGCGGTGTATTTGTCGGCAAGCATGTTGCAGTCGATGCGCGGCTCTATGAGGTGAGCGCGCTCGGGAGCCACGATGCCGGCAGCAACCACTGCGGCCGAATCGACGGGGATATACATCACCGGGTGGGTGATTTGCGGCAGGTGCCAGGGGTTGTTCTTGTATTCGCCAGAGTAGAGCTGAGCGAGCGACTGGAGCACCGTGGTGGGAGTCTGGTCGGGCTCGATGAAGTAGTTGTACTGGCGCTCATCGTAGGCAAAAGTGAGGGCACTGGCCTGCATTGGCAGCGGAGCCGACTCGTAGGACGGGCGGCGCATCTGGTTGATATACCAATCGGTTGTGAGGTAGCTGAGGTTCACTACGCGCACGTCGGTGCGGTAGCCTTCCACCTCCTGGCAGTACCACAATGGGAAGGTGTCGTTGTCGCCATTGGTGAAGATGATGCCATTGGGAGCAACGCTTGAGAGGTAGTTCATACCGAAGTCGCGAGCCGGGTAACGGCCGGAGCGGTCGTGGTCGTCCCACGTCTGTCCCACCATTTGCAGAGGCACGAAGATGCCCACGAGTGCAGCCGCCACGGCAGCAATCAAGGAAGTGTGGGCGTCGGCATCGGCTTTCTTCGCCTTCTTCACGATTGCGAGGATGAGCTTCCACAATCCGGCTACGCCCATACCCACCCAAATGGCGAAAGCATAGAAGGATCCGGCGAAGGCGTAGTCGCGCTCACGCGGCTGGCTTGGCGTCTGGTTGAGGTAGATGACGATTGCGATACCGGTCATAAAGAAAAGGAAGAATATCACCCAGAATTGCTCGATACCGCGCTTTCCGGCGTAGGCCTGCCATAGCAAGCCGATGATTCCCAGCAGCAGTGGGAGCATATAGAACACATTGTGGCCCTTGTTGCCTTCGCCGAGGTCGCTCGGGAGGAGCGACTGGTCGCCGAGGCGGGCGTTGTCGATAACGGGAATGCCGCTAATCCAGTTGCCGTGTGTGATTTCGCCGCTGCCCTGAATGTCGTTCTGGCGGCCTACGAAGTTCCACATGAAGTAGCGCCAGTACATATAGTTGAGCTGGTAGTCGATGAAGAAACGCAGATTTTCCACGAAAGTAGGCTTCACCTTTGGCTCTGTGGAGATGGTGTTGCCATCCTTGTCGAGCTGAGTGGTGGCATTCACGGTGGTTCCGACCATGCCAATCCACTCCTTGTACTCGCGTGCGTGGGCGCCGCTGTGCATTCGGGGGAATAGCATGTCCATCTCGGGCGAAGTCACATATTTGTCGGCAGTTCCAATTTGCTTGTATCGGTCGGGCTGCGCGGGGTCGGTCTTCACTTCTTTGGCATAGAGAGCCTTTCCCTCAATCTTCACGGGTTTCATTGCGCCTTGTCCGTTGTCCTTATAGACTACGCCGGCGTTGAACGTCTGGCCGTAGAGCAGCGGTCGGTCGCCATATTGCTCGCGGTTGAGGTAGCTTCCCAGGGCAAACACGTTGTCGGGGGAGTTCTGGTCCATTGGAGTCTGAGCATTTGAGCGGATAAGGATAAGGGCATAGGAAGAGTAGCCGATGAATATCACGAAGATGCTCATCACCGTGAGTGCGAAGATGCGAGCCGGAATGCGGTTGCAGTATTTATAGAGATACACGATGAGGGCCACGGTGAGCACGGCAGGAATCAAGAATCCGTCGCCAATGAAGAGCATGCCCGACAGGAAGATGCTGAGGAAGAACGAGAGCTTGATGCGGGTGGGGCTTGCTTGCTTGTAGAGCTCATATATGCTCCAGATGAACACGCCAAAGAGGGCGATGGTGTAGAAAAGCACTCCCGAGTTGAAGCTCATTCCGAGGGTGTTGACGAAGAACAGCTCCATATCTTGGGCCACTTCTACGAATCCCGGAACCAGGCCGTAGAGAATGAGGACTATGATGCCAAATGAGAGCAGCAATGCGAGCAGCGAGCCCTTAGCATTGGTGTTCTTGAACTTCTTGTAGTAGAACACGAGCACGATGGCAGGAATGCATAGCAAATTGAGCAGGTGCACGGCTACCGACACTCCAATCACATAGGCTATGAGCACCAGCCAGCGGTCGCTGTGAGGCTCGTCGGCGCGGTTTTCCCACTTGAGGATGAGCCAGAACACCAGTGCGGTGCAGAATGATGAGAAGGCATACACTTCGGCCTCGACTGCCGAGAACCAGAAGGTGTCGCTCCAAGTATATACCAGCGCGCCACACACTCCGCTGCCGAATATCACGAGCATCTCGGTGAGGCTCACGCCGGTGGCATCATCGGCGACCACAAGGCGCTTCACCAGGTGGGTGATGGTCCAGAATAGCAGCAGAATGGTTCCGGCACTGAGCAGAGCCGACATGGCATTCACGCACAGAGCCACATTGCTGATGTCGTTTGTGAAATTGATGGCAAAACGGGCGGCAAGCATGAATATTGGGTTGCCGGGCGGGTGTCCGATTTCGAGTTTGAATCCTTGTGAGATAAATTCGGGGCAGTCCCAGAAGCTGGCTGTTGGCTCCATGGTGAGCAAGTAGGTGACGGCAGCCACCACAAACATGAGCCATCCCAGCGAGTCGTTGATAATCTTGTATCTTCTCATCTGTGAGAGTTGTTAAAAAAATCTTTGTATATTTTTCTATAATTTGTGCCGCGAGGGCATAGTTTTGCCTGAAATGTTTTTGCAAAGATAGTGCAAAAAAGTGGCACTCACACTATTATCGCCGGTTTTGGTGATAATTTTATAATAATATAACACCGCGCGGCTACTTGCCTGCGGTGAGCACTTGGTCGATGTGAGAGATGATGAGGCTTGGCGCGATGCCTTTGAGGCAGAAGTGGTCGTGATACATGCAGGGCTTGTTGCCAAAGACGGAGCATGGGCGGCAGGCCATATTTAGCTGCACGGCGTTTCGCTCTTCCTGGTGCCATCCCATAAACCCGCAGTAGGGGTGAGTGGCTCCCCACACCGACACCACGGGGAGCTTCACGAGTGATGACAGGTGCATATTGGCCGAGTCCATGGAGAGCATCACATCGCAGTGGCTCAGGAGTGCGAGCTCGGTGGGGAAGCCGTTGCGCTTGTCGGCAAGGGATGTCACGCCGGGGTAGTTGTCGGCCCATCGGCGCAGCACGGAGCGCTCGGTGTCGCCGGCGCCAAAGAGGAACAGGTGCGTGTGCTCTCGAGCTGCGAGCGCGGCCACCACTTTCTCCATAAGGTCGAGAGGGTAGATTTTGCCCTGATGCTTGGCAAAGGGGGCTATTGCAATCCACTTCTCACTCTGGGCCTTTGGAGCTGCGATGCCGGCAAAAGCCTCGGCAGGAGCTTTGTCGCTGCCGAAGATGGAGGAGAAGGATTCCTCGAAGCTGAATCCCATGCGGTAGAACACCTCGCGGTATCGTGCACGCTGCGAGATGAGCGGCAGCATGCGCTTGTTGTGCTTTCGGGTGAGGGCGCGCTTTCCGGAGCGGCCTTTGTCGAGGCGGAAGTAGGGTATT
>JAQXTJ010000112.1 GCA_029219425.1 Bacteroidales bacterium | reverse complement strand
TTATCAAACCGAATTTTGATACACCCTCCACTTTTTTCCGTGACGGGATTGCATCGCCATGTGCGCGAATATGCAGGGCGAAGAAAGGGAGAGAGTGGGTGTGCCATTGATTAAGTGGTGAATGGGTGACGCGATATTAGGTCTTGAGCAGTACGGAAATCATCGGGCGAGCCAATGTCGATCCAAGTGCCGTTGATGGGGAACTGCCGCACCCGGCACCCCCTGGCAATGAGAGCGTCGAGGAAGTCGGTGGCATCGTAGTATTCACCTCGGGGTATGATACTGAGCCATTTGCGCTTAATCAAGTAGATGCCGGCGTTGGCATAGTAGTTGTAGGTGGGTTTTTCCTCGAGTCCCCTCACATCGTTGCCTTCGGTTCGGAAAATAGCGTAAGGCACCGACACCATGTAGGGAATCACAGCCACAGTGAGGTCGGCGTCGGCCTCACAGTGTGAAATGAACATTTCCTCGAAGTTCACGTTGGTGAGCAGGTCGGAGTTCATTAGCAGCACGTTGTCCAATTGGAGGTCGTTGATAAGAGAGAGAGAGCCAATTGTGCCCATTCGGCAAGGTTCTTTCACGCACTTCACCTTCACTCCGGCCACCGGATTGGCGAAGTGCTCTTGCAGCATCTCGGCAAGATAGTTGACTGTGACACTAATGTTGGTGACGCCATTTCGTGCGAGGGCCTCAATGTTGTAGTCGATGATGCACTTGTCGCCAATCTTGAGCAGAGGCTTGGGCGTCTGTAGCGTGAGAGGCCTAAGCCGTTCACCCTTGCCTCCGGCCATGAGCACGGCATCGATTGGCAGGATGGAGTGAAACGTGGAGAAGTCGTAGAGGCGACGCAGCGTGCCGTCGGCATTGAGGTGTGGCACGAGAGTGATTCGCCGAGCGCGAATCTCGCGAATTTCGGAGATTTGAGGCACTGCACCACGGAAGGCGGCAAACTGACGGTGCATGATGTCGCGCACCGGGGTGTGGAGCTGAGCGCCGGCGATTAGGCTGCGCCGGATGTCGCCATCGGTAAGTGTGCCGGTAATCCGGCCGAGGGAGTCGGTGGCAAAGAGGGTCATTGCCTTTCCCGAGAGGTCGTTGAGCTGGCGGAGAGCGTCGAGAGCCGAAGCCTCCTGCGAGATGATGTAGAGTGAAGTGTCCATAGAGCAGTGACGATTAAAAAAAAATCAGGAGGCCTGTTAATGGCAAAAAAAGCCGGGCCACTAATCAGACACAAAATTACACACAAAAAAGCAAAACAGCCCAATTTTTGCCGCCAAATTTTTGCAGGCGATAGGGCGCCGGCAGCCGTGTAGAGCGCGGGAGAGCGGGTGAATCGGCGGTGTGGCCGAGAGCAAATGCTTAGTCGGGGCGGGAATAGGGCCCGAGATAGAGCCGGGCGAGGAAATCCCAGTTGGCGTGTAGAAGGGAGCCGGATGCGTTGTCGTTGTCGTGAGGGAGGCGTGCGTCGGGGAGCATGCCGTGGGTGAAAGCGTAGCGCAGCAGGTCGAGTGGCACGCGTCCCGGGGTGGTGACGAGGGTGTGAGCCTCGGCGGCGGCAGTGGCGGCGTTGTAGAGAGGATTGTCGGGGTGGGCGAGATATTGTGCCACATCGGGGGCTATGAGAATGCCCTTGGCGCGGTTTGCGAGAATCACGAAGTTGTCGGCCTCGCGCAGCGACGGCAGGTGCCCCTCGGCCGAGTGTCCCCAGCCCATTTCGTCGCTGAGGAATGCCTCGAGATTATCGTAGCTGCTGAAGAATGCAATCTCCTTGCCTCCGGTGGCACGGAGCAGGGCAGAGTAGTATTTGTGAGGAGTGGCAGGGGTTGCCTCTGCTTCGCGCCGGGGCATCACGCCATCGACAATGAGGCGCAGCCACTCGCCGATGGGCAGTGCGAGCGGGCCTGTGACGCTCTCCACCATGACGTTGCGGTTGAGCTCGGCGAGGAGTGGCCGTGCGTCTTCCTCGCGCGGGTTCTCCTTGATGATGCGGCGAGCCTCGGCCTGGGCGCGGCGCATGGCCTCGCGGGCGGCTGGGCGGAGGAACCAGCAGTCCCAGAAGAGCCAGTAGGAGAGGTCGTAGATTCGCTGGGCCTCGCTCTCATCGTTGAGGTCAACATCGAGTGCCATTTGCAGCTCCACCGGCACTGGAGCGTCGTCGTAGGCGGCATCGAGCACGGTGAAGAAGAGCTTAGCTGTGCGTTCCACGGCAGGGTCGAAAGGTGACAGAAGACCGCGCTCCTCGCGCGACATCTCGAGCACATACCACACCACGAAGCGCAGGTCCACCTCATTCAGCTCGCTCTCAATGTAGTCGTCGGGGATGGGGTAGAGAGGCAGTGGCGAGCCGTAGTATTCTTTGCACACGGAGCAGAACGAACGCCACACGCCGGCGTCGGCCACAACGTCCTGGAAGTAGCCCACGGCGGCGAGAATCACGTCTTTTCGCACCTGTTCAGGCTCGTTGATGAGAAGGCGTGAGTTGGTGAGTAGTTTCGCCAGGCGGTTGGCGAGAATTATGTAGTATTTGTCGCTCTCGGCCACTTCGGGATAGTTGGGCTGCTTGAGCATGAAGTCTTTAATTGAGATATCCATATTCTATCAGTTAGGAGTTATTAGTGAGGAGTTAGGAGTTGTTAGTTAGGAGTTATCAGTTAGGAGTGAGGAGTTATCTGATATCTGATATCTAATATCTGATATCTGGTTCAGTCGTTTGAGCATTGCGGCTACTGAGGTGACCTCGGTGGTGCCTACGGTGATGTGGGTGGGGGAGGTGGCGGTGATGGTGAGTGTGGGGGCAGCAGAGAGGGGGACTCCGGAGGGGGGCGTGGCCGGGGTGATGGCGATGCCGTTGCGCGCGAGGGCATTTCGCAGCCAGTAGGCAAGTTCCGCGTCAGGGCATTGCAGGCTCACAGTGCCTCGCTGTGGCACTGCCACCTCGTAGTCGCCCTTGAGCATATTGAATTGCACCTTGTCGCTGCCGAATATGTGCTGCATGGCACCCGAGAGCACCACATCCTCGGTGGAGCCACAGAGCAGTGAACGCTGGGCGGTCACCACCCATAGCTCGTCGGCGAGCAGGAGCGTCTGCGACACATCGTGGGTGGAAAGGAGGATAGCCTTGCCGGTGGTGTGGGCAAGGTGGCTGAGGAGTTGCAGCGTGTCGATGCGGCTTGCCACATCGAGGAAGGCTGTAGGCTCATCGAGGATGATGAGCGGAGTCTCCTGTGCCAGAGCCTTGGCAATCATTGCCTTCTGTCGCTCGCCGTCGCTCAGCTCGGCCACGAAAGTGTCGATTTTGTGGGCAATACCCACACTCTCCACCGCCTGCATCACGGCAAGGCGGTCGTTCTCGCCAAGGCGGCCCAGAAAGCCCGTGTGAGGCTGTCGGCCGAGCGACACCAGCTCGCGCACGGTGAGGCCTCCTGCCATTGTGCGGTCGGTGAACACCATTGCGAGCAGCCGTGCCATTTCGCGGCGCGAGATGGAGGCGATGTTGCGCCCATCGAGCCTCACCTCGCCGCCTGTTGGCGGCTGCGTGCCGGCGATGGTGCGCATCAGGGTGGATTTTCCAATGCCATTCTGCCCGAGCAGAGCCGTGAGCCTGCCACGATGCAGAGCCACGTCGATGTGGCTCATCACTGTTGTCATAGCACTGCCATGGCGGTAGCCGGTTGAGAGATTATGAGTTGTGAGAATGGGCATAGGCTTAGTTGAAGTAGAAAATACGTTTGCGGTTGAGGATAATGTAGATAATAATTGGCACGCCGATAACCGGAGTGATGGCATTGATGGGCATCACCCCCACCGAGGTGGGCAGCACACTGATGAGCGTGCACAGCAGAGCCACATCGGCGCCGGCGAGTATGGTGGCCGGAATTAGGCTGTTGTGGTTGCTCGTGCGCAGCAACAGACGGGCAATGTGAGGCACCACAAGGCCAATGAAGCCAATGGGGCCGCAGAAAGCGGTGACCACCGCAGTGAGCACGCCAGTGATGATGAGGAGGCGGTTGCGCACGCTGCGCAGGTTCACGCCCAGGTTCTCGGCATAGCGCGAGCCGAGGAGCATGGCATTGAGCGGCTTCACCATGAGCGCAGCCCATGCGATAGCGGCGAGCAGCGGAATGGCAAATAGCGGCAGTTGCTGCAACGTGACGCCCGAGAAATTGCCCAGCCCCCAAATCACATAGCTGTGCACGCCGGCCTCGGTGGAGAAGAAATTGAGGAAGGATATTGCGCTCGAAGCCAGGTAGCTCACCATGATGCCAATGATGAGCAGCAAAGCCGCTCCGTGCACCACCGTGGAGAAGAGCAGCAGAGCCACCAGCACTACCGCCGCGCCAAGCATCGCGCCGAGCAGGATGCTCACATAGCTGCCCACAGTAGTGCCCATCACCGTGCCAATGCTGCCGCCAAAGGCAAGCATCACAATGGCCACGCCCAGACCGGAGCCGGTGGAAACGCCAAGAATCGACGGGTCGGCAAGCGGATTGGCAAAGACCGTCTGAAGCAGCAGTCCGCTCACCGCCAGTGCCGCTCCTGCGAGTGCGGCGGTGGCAATCATGGGCAGGCGTGTTTCCACCACAATCACCTGCCATGCAAAGTTGTCGCTCGCATGACCGGTGAGAATGTTGATTACCTCCATGGGCGGAATCTCCACCGCACCAATGAGCAGCAGCGCAACGGCGAGCAGCAGCATCGCGGCCACCAGCGACCACATAACCACGGCATATCGGCATCTACCCCTACTCATAACCCGGCACATCAGTTAAGGGTTGATAATATCGTGGCTCATATCCCGGCAGAAGCTGTGGGTGGAAAATCGCCACAAAATCGCGCAGCAGCACATCGGGGTGGAAAGGGAAATCGGTGAACAGTGAGGTCTCGGCGGTGACGCACTGGAATATTCGTCGCTGCCTGAACGCCTCGAAGCGGGCATAGAGAGGATTGGATGCCTCGAAATCGGCATAGCTCATGCGCTGTGCAGGCTTGATGAGCCAGAAGCGGGCATCCTGCGCACGCTCGAGCACCTGCGAGAAGTGGAGCGACAGCGAGCCGCTGCTGCTGTCGTCGCTCCATGGATAGCTTGCTCCGGCATCGGCAAAGAGGTGTGCCATGTAGCTGTCGCCGCCGGGCACATACCACACGCCCGAGTAGATGGTTTCCGAAAGCAACTTGGGACGCTCCTTCACTCCGGCAGTGAGGCGCGTGAGGGCGGTGTAGCTCTCCACGGTGGCGCGGTAGATGCTGTCGGCAATAGCCGGCTTGCCGAGCAGGTGGCCAAACACCTTAATCCACTCGGCGCGACCCAGCGGCGTGTGCTCCATGTAGTCGGCACACTCAATGATAGGCACGCCAAGGTTGGCGAGCACGCCATAGCCGGCATTCTGGAATGGCGAGAGAATGATGGCATCGGGCTTCAGCGCCACGAGCCGTTCGATGGTGGGCGAGAGGCTGTTGCCACAGTCGGTGATAGAGCCGTTGGCAATGCCGGTGAGCACTTCGGGCATGGTGTAGTATTGCGCGTCACACACGCCTCGCACCGCGCTCATTGCGCCCAGCTCCTTCATCACTCCGGCGTGAACCGACGAATAAACCACGGCACGCTCCAGCGGCACGCGCACCACCGTACCCTCGGGAAGCGCGTCGGGAAGGGGCGACTCGCGTGGCACAAGCACATAGGTGTGGAGCACCTCGCCCTTGCGCCATGGATTGGCTACGCGCACCACCGTGAACCCATCGCAGCACTCGATGACCACGCCACGGGCTGCGGTCATCACCGAGTCGGCAGCGGTGGTGGCATTGGCGCCGCGTCGCGAGTTGCCGCAAGCCACCACGGTAGTTGCAATGGCAAAAAAGAGGAATATTTTCAGAACGAGTTTCATATCGTGTATTAGTAGTGTGTGGGAAAAGAATGAATTAAGCCTTTCGTGTGTTGTCGATAATCCATCCGGTGATGGTGTGCTTATTTTCTCAAAAAACAGCAACATTTCAGTGATATTGAGGGTGTGGGTTATCGGGCGATGAGGCACTGGTCGATGTTGCGGGTTGTGGGTGATATGTTGATGCCAATGCGGATAATCTGCTGGCCGGAGAGTGTGAATGGCAATGCGTAGTCCTTGCGCGAGATCTGGTCGAGCGCGTCCTGTGCCG
>JAQXTJ010000111.1 GCA_029219425.1 Bacteroidales bacterium | reverse complement strand
TGTCGCCGGCGTGCCATATCTCGTCGCAGCCCGAGAAGTAGGTGACGTAGCGGTCGTCCCACCATGCGTGGGTGTCCGATAGAATGCCAATGCGCTTCATCGCTCTTATTGCGCAAATTCCATCATCCGGCTCAGGTATTTGCCAATGATGTCGAACTCCAGGTTCACCACCGAGCCCTCGGCAATCTGGTGGAAATTGGTGTTGGCGTGAGTGTAGGGAATGATGCACACCTCAAAGCCGTTGCGCGAGGAGTTGCACACGGTGAGGCTCACTCCGTTCACTGTCACGCTGCCCTTTTCCACCGTCACATATCCCTTGCGGGCCAGCTCGCTGTTGCTCTCGTAGCCGAAGCGGTAGCGCCACGAGCCATCCTCGGCGGTGACGCCGAGGCAGCGTGCCGTCTGATCGACATGGCCTTGCACTATGTGGCCGTCGAGGCGGCCGTTCATCATCATGCTGCGCTCCAGGTTCACCTTGTCGCCCACGCGGAGCAGGCCAAGGTTGGAGCGGTCGAGCGTTTCCTGAATGGCGGTCACGGTGTAGGTGCCGTCGCCCGGCAGCTCCACCACGGTGAGGCACACGCCATTGTGAGCAACGCTCTGGTCAATCTTCAACTCGTCGGTAAACGAGCAACGCAGCGTGATGTGCAGGTTGCCATCTTCTTTGCGGAGGGCCACTACTGTGGCAGCCTCCTCCACTATTCCTGAAAACATAATTACTTTTCTCTGTGTGTTGGGGGTTTCTTAAAAAAATATGCGGCATGGCCGAGCTTCGGCTTTCGCCCGGTAAAGTTACAACAAATAATGCAAAGTAGCAACAATCCCTGCCACGATGGCGCATGAAAAACGGAGAGAGGCTGCGCACAGGCACAGTCTCTCTCTCTCCGTGTGTATTGCTTTATGCAGCCTCCGTGTGTGGGCTTACTTGTTGATAAATTTCTTGCCGTTCTTCACGAGCACCTGTCCCTTGGTGTCGCGGCTCACGGGCTGGCCAAGCAGGTTGTAAACCGGTGCATTGTCCTTAGCCTCAGCAGCGTTGATTCCATCCACGCTGCCTATAAGCTCAAACTCTGTGGGGAAAATCTGAATTGTGCCCTTGTAAATCGAAACGAAGCCCGACACAGTGTAGTTGCCATCTTCAGGGAGCTTAACTCCATTGAAGCGGTTGTACACTGCAAGTGCGTTGTCGCCATCAACGAGCTGCTTGTCGGTGGCATTGTAGGTTGCGTTCACTAATTTCACATACTGGTTCATCATTGCTGCGGTGACATCGCCAACGGCTACCACCGTAGGCTCAATGGGTGTCACGCTCTCGGTTGATTCGGCAAACGAAGTCTTGGTGTCGATATCCTTGCTTATCTGGGTGGTGAACTCGATGAGGTCGTTGTAGATTGTCATCTTGCCATAGAATCCGGCGGGCACCACGCTGCCGTTGGTGTAGGTGGGAAGTCCATTGCCATAGATGAGGGTATAGCCTGTCTCATCCTTCACGTATGTGTAGGAACCGTTCTGGTAGATGCAAGTCACAGGGTTGCTGAAACGAACCACTGCATTGCTCTCGGCCTTGGCATTGGCCTCGGCAACGCTTGCCACTGCCTCGGGCTCGGTGATGGTATAGACAGCCGACACGTGCTCGCTGTCGTCGAGACCCTCCTTCACGGCATACACCTCAATCTCGCAGCTTGCTGCAATCTCCACGGGGCCGCTGTAGTCAGCGTAGGTCTCACCGCCGTCGAGCGAATACTTCAGCGTAGCGCCCTCGGTTGCGGTGGAGCAAGTGAACTCCACAGGCTCATAGTAAGTTCCCGAAGCGGGCTTCACGGTGGGCTTCTCAACCTTAGTCACAGGCTCGGCCTCACCATAGGTGATGACCATCGACTTCACGCGAACCTGGCCAACGTTGGCCACGAGAACCAGCTGGTTGGCATTGCCGGTCCAGGTCACAGTCTTTGCATTGCCATCGCCAACGGCGGCATCTGCCACACCGTTTGCCGTCATATTGCATGTCTTGTCCTTTGCTGTGGTTGTCATCACTACCTTTGTGATGGCGGCGCCATCCACATTTTCGATAACAAACGCTGCATTCTTATAAACTCTGATTTCAGAAGCAGGCTCAAGGATAGTGGATGTGGAAGTGTTTTTCCACAACCCGAGATTGAAGCCTCCGGTAGTGGCGCTAAATCCTGCACCATAGGTGGCATCGGAGCCGGCAGTCCATGTGAAAGAACCATCTTGTGTGATTGTAACCTCACTGGCAGTTGCAGCCATAGTCACTGCAAACAATGTGAGCAAAGAGAGTAGAATTTTTTTCATAATTGTTTTTGTATTTAAGTTAATAAAATTTGTGTCATAGTTCAAAATGCAACGATTCACGGCCGGCAATTGTCAGGCCGTTCACAGGCCGATGAGGCGATGCAGAAACTGTCAGCCTCCACGGGCGGCTCATTCTTTACGTCCTGCAAAGGTATTAAATATTTATGGAATAAAGTGTTACAAAAGGATAAAAAAGCCCTGCCGCCGGAAAATATCACAAAAGATATTGCAGTAGCGGTTGCTATTGCGCTCGATTTGCACTACCTTTGCATAAGATAGGCTGCATCTCGGCAACAGCAACTGAGCAAGCTCGTTGCTATTGCACTCGATTTGCACTACCTTTGCATCTATAAAAATATCAATCGGGTTCCTGCGTGCGGGCTTTGCGATGCCGCAGCCCATTGCGCACCGGAACCTCTCAATCTCAACCTGTTATGGAATACAATGAACTACTGAAGAATGCGCGTGTGGCCATGGGCGGAAAGTTGTGCCGCGCTTGCGATGTGTGCAATGGCCGCGCCTGCCGCAACATGATTCCCGGCCCCGGAGCGAAGGGCACGGGCGACAATGCCATTCGCAACTATGAGGCGTGGCGGCACTGGCGTGTGAATATGGACACCATCTGCCCCTTGCAGCCGGTGGATATGAGTGTGGAGCTGCTGGGCCGCCGCTTTGCCTATCCCATCTTTGCCGCTCCTGTGGGAGCGGTGAATATTCACTGCGGTGAGCGGTATGGCGACCGCGAGTATAACGAAATTATGGTGCGTGCCTGTGCCGATGCCGGCATTGCCGCCTTCACCGGCGATGGCGTGGTGCCCGAGGTGATGACCTGGGCGTGCGATGCCATTGCCGCTGCCGGAGGTGTGGGAATACCCACTATTAAGCCATGGGATATTGCCACCATTCGCAGCAAGGCTGCCGACGTGAGGCGCAGTGGCTCTTTTGCCGCTGCTATGGACGTGGATGCCGCCGGGCTTCCTTTCTTGCGCAACAGCAATCCACCTGCCGGCAGCAAGACGGTGGAGGAGCTGCGCGAGATTATCGCCGAGATAGGCAAGCCATTTGTGATTAAGGGCATAATGACTGTGCAGGGTGCCGAGAAGGCCATTGAGGCCGGCGCCAGTGCCATTGTGGTGTCGAACCACGGTGGGCGCGTGCTCGATGAGTGCCCTGCCACTGCCGAGGTGCTCGAGGAGATTGCGCTGGTGGCCAAGGGACGATGCAAGGTGCTCGTGGATGGAGGCATACGCTCGGGCGTGGACGTATTCAAGGCCATTGCCCTTGGTGCCGATGCCGTGCTCATTTGCCGCCCCATGGTGGTGGCGGCCTTTGGTGGAGCCGAGGAGGGCGTGAAGTGCTACATCAATCGCCTCGCCTGTGAGCTCGAGGACACCATGCGCATGTGTGGTGCTCCCGATGTGGCCCACATCACTCGTTCCATGGTGCGCTACTCTCCTCTGCGCTGAAGCTGGCTGCACTTCTCGTGTGGTGGATTACACACTTAATGAGAAAAAAGATCAGGATGGTGTGTCAAAAATTCGGTTTGATAATATTTTGATGTAGGGACGCACCGGGGTGCGTCCCTACATAAGTGGTTGTTTCCCAATTGTGATACACCTCCCTGTTTCGGTATGTGTGTGCACATTATCAGCCCGGGAGCTGCATGTGGGGTGATCAGGCGTTGGCTTTCTCCTTCATGGCTGCCATGATTTTCTCCTCAAGCTCTTCGGCGAGCTCGGGGTTGTCGGCAATCATGCGCTTGGCAGCATCGCGGCCTTGGCCAAGTCGGGTCTCGGCGTAGGAGAACCATGCTCCGCTCTTGCGTATTATGCCATACTGCACGCCAAGATCTACAATCTCGCCCACCTTCGAGATTCCCTCACCAAAGAGAATCTCAAACTCCGTCTTGCGGAATGGAGGCGCCACCTTGTTCTTCACCACTTTCACGCGGGTCATGTTGCCGAGTATGTCTTCACCATCCTTAATCTGACCCAAGCGGCGAATGTCGATGCGCACCGATGCGTAGAACTTGAGCGCGTTGCCACCGGTGGTGGTTTCGGGTGAGCCAAACATCACGCCGAGCTTGTCGCGAAGCTGGTTGATGAAGATGCAGGTGGTGTTGGTCTTCGATATGGTTGCGGTGAGCTTGCGCAGAGCCTGCGACATGAGTCGGGCCTGGAGTCCCATCTTGCTCTCGCCCATGTCGCCCTCTATTTCGGCCTTCGGGGTGAGGGCTGCAACCGAGTCGATTACAATGATGTCGATAGCCGAGGAGCGGATAAGCTGGTCGGCAATCTCCAGGGCCTGCTCGCCGTTGTCGGGCTGCGAAATCCACAGGTTGTTCACGTCAACGCCCAGTTTCTCGGCATAGAAGCGGTCGAAGGCGTGCTCGGCGTCGATGATAGCGGCGATTCCGCCACGCTTCTGGGCCTCGGCAATGGCGTGGATAGCCAGGGTGGTCTTACCCGACGACTCCGGGCCATAAATCTCAATGATGCGTCCGCGCGGATAGCCACCCACGCCCAGGGCGAAGTCGAGGCCAATGGAGCCGGTGGGAATCACCTCGATATCCTCCACATTGTCGTCGCCGAGCTTCATGATGGAGCCACGGCCGTAGGCCTTGTCGATTTTGTCCATAGCCACTTGCAGGGCTTTCAGTTTCTCGGCCGACACTGGCACCGGGCCTTTTTTCTGCGGAGTCTCGGTGGCTGCGGCAGCCTTGGCTCCCTTTTTAGCGGGCTTCTCGGGAGCGGGCTGAATGATGCCCTCATCGTCGAATATAGTATTCTCTTCCATAATCATTTATAGTGTTTATTAATAATTAATTCATCATCCATCCCCAATATCTAATATCTGATATCTAATATCTGCTTCGCGCTGTCTTTTGTCTGCACCTTGGTGATGATGTCGGCTATAGTGCCGTTTTCGTCGATAATGAAAGTGGTGCGCACGGTGCCCATATATTCGCGGCCGGCCATCTTTTTCTTTTGCCACACGCCGAAAGCCTCATTCAGCGTCAGGTCGGTGTCGGCAATCAGCGGGAACTTCAGCGCATACTTCTCGGCAAACTTGCGGTGCGACTCCTGCGAGTCCTTGCTCACACCCACCACGGCATATCCTGCCTCGGTGAGAGCCGGCAGTCCATCATTGAGGCTGCAAGCCTCGGCGGTGCAGCCGGGCGTGTTGTCCTTGGGATAGAAGTAGAGCACCAGTTTACGGCCGGCAAAGTCGCTTGCGCGGAGCACGGTGCCATCGGCAGTGGTGCCGAGAATCTCAGGAATTTTATCTCCAATTTTCATGACTTCGGAATATATATAGTATGTTGGTTTTGATGTTGCAAAGATAATAATGCGGTTGGGCAACAATCGCGCCCATCACAGTTAAATTATACAAAAAACGCTGCTTACAACCCATAGCCTCAAAGCTCACGCCCCTCAAAGGCATTAAGAGCCGATTTCCACTCCTCGGCGATAGGAGCAGCGCAGCCACGGGCAACGTCGAATCCTACCATAATGGTGGCACAGAGGCACTTCACCTCCTCACTATCGGCATTCACAATAGCCTGAATCATGCGAAAGCTCTTGTCGCCCACGCGGTCCACCTGCGTGCGCACCTCGATGCGCTCGTGGAAATACACCGGAGCCAGGAAATCGCAGTTGATATTAGCCACCACAATGTCGGCCTTCTTCCAGTCGATTACCTCGCCGCGCACGGCATTGAAGTAGTTGGCTTTGCCGAGGTCGAAGAAGGGGAAATACACCGAGTTATTCACATGCCCCAGCGTGTCGATGTCGTTAAACCTGATTTGCAGCGGTAGCGCATGGCGGAAAGGGTGAGTCGGCGCATTGGCCGAGCGAATAGTCTTCTTTTCGTTGTCCATAAAGCAGTAGTTAAAAAAGGCTGCCAAGCAACCCCTATTAATTATTTCCACAAAGTTACAAAAAATGAAGTAGAATCGAAAAAGAAAAACCACGTTTTTCTTTTTCGATTCTTCCACGATTGCACTTGCACCTTGCTCCACTTGCGCAAGGTGCCGCTGGGCTGCCCCCTCACTCCCGCTTGGTGCCGAGTGCCGACACCACCTTTACATAGGGATCCGTATTGCGGAAAAGCGAGTCGTAAAGCTCCCGGTATTTTTGTTTATAGCGAGCTGGAAACCTCAATTTTTTCACTTCTCAGCTCGCTATAAACAAATTTTTCCCCACGCGAGGCTGTTTTCCGCCTAATTTCACGCGATTGTGGCGGCTCGGCTTGCCCACCTCGTTTTTTTGCACTATCTTTGTAGAAGATAGGCTGCATCTCGGTATAATCTACTGAGCAAGCTCGTAGCTTCTGCTCTCGATTTGCACTATCTTTGTAGAAGACAGGCTGCATCTCGGCATAATCTACTGAGCAAGCTCGTAGCTTCTGCTCTCGATTTGCACTATCTTTGTAAAAACAACCTAAAACCCCAAGAAAAACTATGAAACTTTTTGCTTCTCTCCTCTGCTTCATCGCCGCCGCTGTGCCGGCTGCGCTTCAGGCTCAGGCCAATGTGCTCTTCAAGAGCGACACTGCAAGCCATGTGATTTACCGTATTCCTGCTCTTGTGGCTCACGGCCATGACCTCGTTCTTTTCACCGACGACCGCTCGGCGGTGACCGATGCCACGGCCTGGGGCGACATTGGCTCTATTGGCAATATCAGCATCGTGGCACGCACCAGCCGCAACTGTGGCCGCTCGTGGAGCGACAGGGTGCAGGTGGTGGCTCAGGGCAAGGGCTCAGAGGGCTTCGACACCGGCCATGGTGATGCCGCTGTGGTGTGCGACCGAGCCACAGGCAACATGCTGCTGATGTGCGCCAGTGGCACCGTGAGCTACGGCCGCAGCCGCGTGAGTGTGACTCGCGACCGCAAGGGCTCCTACAGCCTCGACCTCTCGAATGCTCAGAAGGTGGGACGCTACTACAGCTACGATGGCGGACGCTCGTGGCATGGTGAGGAGGTTACTCCCGAAATATATGGAATCTTCAATACTCCCTCGGCTGCTACCCTGGGCGAGAACAAGGTGCCCGTCACAAGGCTTTTCTTCGGCAGCGGCAGGATTTGCCAGAGCAGCATCATCAGGCATGGCAAGTTTCACCGCATCTACTCTGTGCTTACCACCAATCAGGGCAGCCTTGTGCTGTTCTCCGACGACTTTGGCGGTAGCTGGAATGCCCTTGGCGGAGCGGATGCGCGTCCGGCTCCCAAAGGCGACGAGGCCAAGATTGAGGAGCTGCCCGATGGCAGTGTGCTGCTCAGTTGCCGCATGATGGGTGGCCGATACTTCAACGTCTTCCGCTACTCCGACACAGCCTCGGCTGCCGGAGAGTGGGATGAGCCGGTGGCATCGACTTCTCTCGAAGGCGGAACTGCCACCCAGAATAATGCCTGCAATGGCGAGATTCTCATTGTGCCGGCACTCGACTCCAGGGGCAATGCTGTGTATGTGGCGTTGCAGTCCACTCCCTTCGGCTCGGCCGAGCATCTGCCCACTAATGTGGATCGCCGATGCAATGTGTCGATTTACTGGAAAGTGCTCACCACGGCTGCCGATTTTGCCAGCTCGCAGTGCTTTGCCACAGGCTGGACTCGCTTTGCCGTGACCGACACTCGCTCGGGCTACTCCACCATGGTGCTCGATGCCAAGGGCAACATTGCCTTTGCCTACGAGGACAATGGCGCTACGATGTGCGTGGGCAGCCAGAATGCCGACGTGTATGACATCGTTTTCGGCACTTTCACCCTTCGCGAAATCACAGGCGGCGAGTGTGCCTTCAGTGCCTCGAAGTCGCACCGCCAGGCCTTCCTGAAGCGCAGGTAGCCTGAGTTGCCTTATGCTGAGAATATACGGAGGACGTGCGCCCCTATGGAATTGAAACATTCCGGGCGCACGTCCTCGTTCTTTATGCCTTCTTGATATTGCGTGTCGCGCGGAGGAAATCCCTCGGGCTTCCGCTGCGGCACAGGGGGTTATTTCTCGTCGAAATAGTAGCGCAGCACATCGGCAGCAGCCATAAATGAGCTTTGCTTTGCCTCGAGCACGAGCTTCTGCTTGGCTGCGAGCATTTCCTCTATTACGGGATTGTTGTAGAAATGCGCCTTGAGATGCTCGTTGATTGTCTCATACATCCAGTATTTTTCCTGCTGGCGGCGCTTCTCCTCGAAGAAGCCGTTGCGCTTCACGAAGTCGAAGTAGCGGTAGATCATGTCCCACACCTCTGGGATTCCAATCTCGTAGTAGCCCGAATAGGTGAGCACCTCGGGAGTCCAGCCGCTGGGTGGGAGCGGGAAGAGGTGGAGAGCGTTGCGGAACTGAGCCTGGGCCAGACGGGCGCGGTCGATGTTGTCGCCATCGGCCTTGTTAATCACAATGCCGTCGGCCATCTCCATGATGCCGCGCTTTATTCCTTGCAGCTCATCGCCGGTGCCCGCAAGCTGTATGAGGAGGAAGAAATCGACCATGGAGTGCACGGCCGTTTCGCTTTGTCCCACGACCACGGTCTCTACGAAAATCTTGTCGAAGCCGGCAGCCTCGCAAAGCACTATGGTCTCGCGCGTCTTTCGGGCCACGCCACCGAGCGAGCCGGCCGAGGGGCTGGGGCGGATGAAGGCATCGGGGTGAACTGAGAGCTTCTCCATGCGCGTCTTGTCGCCGAGGATGCTGCCGTTGGAGCGCTCACTGCTGGGGTCGATGGCGAGCACTGCGAGCTTGCCGCCATCCTTGAGCACATGCAGTCCGAAGGCGTCGATTGATGTGCTCTTTCCGGCACCCGGCACGCCGGTGATGCCAATGCGCACCGAGCGGCCTGCGTGGGGCAGGCACTTCTCAATCACCTCCTGCGCCAGAGCGTAGTGGTCGGGGTTGGTGCTCTCCACGAGGGTCACGGCCTGGCCGAGCACTGTGATATTGCCTTTGAGGATTCCATCTACATACTCACTGGCGGTGAGCTGTCGGCGGCGCGGCTTGCGCTTGAGATAGGGATTCACGATGGGAGGCTGGGCAATGCCCTTGTTTACCGTCAGTCCGGCATATTGTGCGTCGTTTTCGGGATGTTCCATAAAAAATATGTGCTATAGAGTATTAGTGAGTGCGAAGATACCGATAATTTGTGGCAAAATCAAGCATAATGGGGTTAAAAAGCCGAAAAAGTGGAGCTGAGGCTGTTGCGGATGTTTGCCACCACGGTGACACGCGCCCTGCACATTGTGGAAAGTGGTGTGGGGTGGAGCGGTGTGGCCACCACAGCTATGGGCAGTTCCAAAACACCCTGCTGTAAGCCGTAGTGCTTGGAGGAATCGAGCGACAGCACGATGTGGCATTCCTCGCCCGGAGGGAGAAGTTGCGGGGCAAACTGCACCGCTATGCCCGCAGGGAGGGAATCGGCTGATAGGCTCAGGGTGTCGGTGGAGGTGTTGTAGCCCGAGATGATGGCACTGGCGGTGCGGCCTTTCTGCACCTCTCCCATGGGCGCAAGGCTGTTGCTGAGGCGGAGCGGTCCGGCAAGAGCGGGATAGCGGCCGGCGAGAGTGCCCTCGGCGGCACGCACTGTGCCGCGCACTATGAGCGACGAGCGCATGGGAGGCTGCGATAGCCTCACCACCACACTCTTGGCGAAAGTGCCGGGGCGGCCATGAGGGTTGAACACAAGGATGAGTGCGGCAGTGTCGGCCGGAGCGATGGGCTGGCGCGGATAGCGCACTGCCGTGCAGCCACACGAAGGCCGCACCTCGATTATCGAGAGCATCGAGTCGGTGGTGTTGACGAGTCGCATGGTGCAAGCCACTTTGCCGTTGGCCTCATCAATCATCCCGAAGTCGTGCTCGCGCTCGAGCCATGTGGCGGCATCGCCGGCGGCTGTGGCGGCAAGTGCCGCGAGGAAAAGCAAGAGGAAAAAGAGACTGCGTGGAATGCTCATTTGCGTGGAATTATTGAGCCTTCGAGATAGAGCGAGGTGCGCTTCTCGCGGCCGTTGGTTTTCACAATAATAGTCTTGCGGAAGCCTCCGGAGCCTCCTGCAGGATTGAATTTCACCTTTATTTTTCCCTTTTTGCCCGGAGCGATGGGCTGGCGTGGATAATCGGGGTTGGTGCAGCCACACGAGGCCTTGGCCTCGATGATGATGAGTGGAGCATTGCCTGTGTTGGTAAACTCAAATTCGCACCGGGCGATGCCCTTGGCCTCGTTGATGAAGCCCAGGTCGGCAGTGGTGCGGGTGAATGAGGCTTCAGCATAGCTCTCCGGCTCTTTGGCGACAGCCATGAGCGAGAGGGATGTGGCGATTATGCAGAATAAAAGACGTTTCATAATTATTGATGCTTGAGCTGTGTTGCTCTGCAAAATTAGCGAAAAAAAACGAGAAATAGCATCCGTTGTGGTGGATTCTTGGGGCTCGTGCCGGCAGAAAAGCGTGTTTTTCTGGAAGATTTGGCACAAGAAGTTGTGATTTAACATTAAGACAGTTAATTTACAGAAATTTTTAACACTTAAATTTTGAATATCACAGAATAATGGCTACCTTTGCAACAAGTTTTTTCATAGGATTAGATTTTTAAGGTTTACTAATTACGGCTGTTGCGAAACAGCCGTATTTTTTTTGTGGTTGCAGCCACCGGAACCCCTCAGATGGTGACTTCGCCGCAGAGCGAGTAGCATAGATATTTCTTCACGGTCTCGGCCTGGAGTCCCATGCCGAACAGATACATCATCTTGGTGATTGCTGCCTCGCTGGTGATGTCGTGGCCGCTCACCACGCCGGCACGGGCAAGGCCATTGCCGGTGTCGT
Organism: Bacteroidales bacterium; assembly: GCA_029219425.1. Classification (GTDB taxonomy): domain Bacteria; phylum Bacteroidota; class Bacteroidia; order Bacteroidales; family Muribaculaceae; genus CALZFJ01. Next base: position 18,686 of record JAQXTJ010000111.1, on the reverse strand, counting down.
AGAGTGTGGAGTGCACGCCGCCATTCACGCACTGGGTGACGTTGAGAATCACAATGCCGCGCTCCACTGCCTCGCGAATTGCCCCTGTGAACCACGACTCCATGGGGCCGTTGCCGGCGCCAAACGTCTTGAGGACGATGCCCTTGAGGTCGGGGGTGTGGAGGAGGTAGCGCAGGGTGCCCTCCGGGATGCCCGGATAGAGGTCGATGAACATCACATTAGGGTCCATGTTGTAGCGCACCTTGAGCGGACGCTTCGATGGCACGCGGTAGAGCACATCCTCATTGAAGTGTATGTCGAGGCCAATCTTGGCGAGTGGCGGATAGTTGTTGCTCTTGAAGGCATTGAAGTTGTCGGCGCTCATCTTGGTGCTGCGGTTTCCGCGCCACAGGTAGTTCTCGAAGAGAATGGCCACCTCTTGCACCATAGGGTCGCCGTTCTTGTCGCGCGAGGCAGCCACTTGCAGTGCTGTGATAAGGTTTTCCTCACCGTCGGTGCGCACCTCGCCGATGGGGAGCTGTGAGCCGGTGATAATCACGGGCTTGTGCAGGTTCTCGAGCATGAAGCTCAGGGCCGATGCCGTGAAAGCCATGGTGTCGGTGCCGTGTAGCACCACGAAGCCGTCGAAGTTATCGTAGTTGTCCTCAATGGCGGCCGCCATGTCGCTCCAGTGCGATGGCCCCATGGCTGCGCTGTCGATTGGGGGATTGAACTGGATGTTGTGAATCTCGTAGTCGAGCATCTTTATCTTTGGCACATTGTCGATGAGGTGTGTGAAGTCGAAAGGCTGCAAAGCGTGCGTCACCGGGTTCTCAATCATTCCAATAGTTCCTCCGGTGTAGATGATAAGAATTTTTGGTCGGGCAAGGTCCATTGTCGTAGTGCGAAAAAATAAAGTTGTGAATAGCGAGTTGGGGTGGAGGCTTTGGCGAGGATGCCTCGGCTTCTCGTTGCAAAAATACAAAAAATCTGCGACTTCTCCTATCCGGCCAGCTTTATTTCCAAAAATTTCTGCAATCACGCACACTTTGCGCCGGTCGTGGCATTGGTCTCTTGCGTTGCTTCCGGGCTATTTAGGCAGCTTGGAGATGAAGGCTGCGGCAGCATTGCCGGTGTGGCAGTAGATGGGCGTGAGGGGCGTGAAGGTGTAGTCGGCGTAGGAGAGCACCTGTGCTGCCACAAATGAGCCATCGAGAGCCACAAGCACATCGAGCCTCACGGTGCCGTTGTGGTCGCACTGCGGCGCTGCTGCATTGTGGTGGCTGCCGGCAGCCAGTGACTTTATCTGCCCGGTGCAGGCATTGCCGTAGTAGTATGAGCGGTGCTTGAGCCTGCTGCCGGTGGGGAGATACACGAGCTTGGTGCGGCGCGCTCCAAGCCATATCAGGCCCAAAGCCACGGCAAAGATGCCCAGCACGAAGCACAGCATGGCTACGCTGTCGGCTTCGGGGCCAAACGTGAACGATGAATAAAAGAGCGCGGTTCCTGCAATAATCAATACTGCTGAGGCACATATTGCCTTGCCATTAGTTGCCAGTGCCACATCGCTGCATTCCTCGGTGATGTGGTGATTGAGAGAACGGTTTTTCATAAAAAATTTTTTAATTGATGCAATTAGGTTTCAGTTTTTGTTTTTGAACAAAAAAACATCTAAATTTGTTCGGAAATCAAAGGCAATATTGCACCACAACCACCACTTATCACTTATCTGCATCGTCATTATGATTTTCACTTCCGGCAACATTCTTCTTATTGGCTCAATACTGCTCTTTGTGAGTATCTTGGTGGGTAAGACGGGCTATCGCTTCGGAGTGCCGTCGCTCCTGCTCTTCCTGCTTGTGGGAATGCTCTTTGGCAGCGACGGGCTGGGGCTGCAATTCCACAATGCCGCCGAGGCGCAGTTCATAGGCATGGTGGCGCTGTGCGTGATTCTGTTCTCGGGCGGAATGGACACCGGGCTGCGCCACATCAGGCCCATCCTCGCCCCGGGCATCGTTCTCTCCACCGTGGGTGTGCTGCTCACCGCGCTTCTCACGGGGCTGTTCATCTGGTGGCTTTCGGGGATGTCGTGGAGCAACATCTATTTTCCGCTCACCACGTCGCTGCTGCTCGCGGCCACAATGTCGTCAACCGACTCGGCTTCGGTGTTTGCCATTCTGCGCTCACAGAAGATCAACCTGAAGCACAACCTGCGCCCCATGCTCGAGCTGGAGAGCGGCAGCAACGACCCTATGGCCTATATGCTCACCATCGTGCTCATTCAGCTCTCGGCATCGGCGGGAATGGGAGTGGGGGAGGTGGCGCTGTCGTTCGTGGTGCAGTTTGCCGTGGGCGCATTGTCGGGCTATGTGTTAGGCCGCCTGGCGGTGCTTATGCTCAACCGCCTCAACATCGACAACCAGGCGCTCTATCCCATCCTGCTGCTCGCATTCGTGTTTTTCACCTATTCTTTCACCGACCTGCTTGCGGGCAACGGCTACCTCGCCGTGTATCTTGCCGGAATCGTAGTGGGCAACAACAAGATAAAGCACCGCCGCGAGGTGCTCACCTTTATGGACGGACTCACCTGGCTCGGGCAGATAATCATGTTCCTGTGCCTTGGCCTGCTCGTCAATCCCCACGAGATGCTCGATGTGGCAGTGGTGGCAACGCTCATAGGCGTGTTTATGATTGTAGTGGGACGCCCGCTTAGCGTGCTGCTGTGCCTGTTGCCTTTTGGCAGGCAATTCACATGGAGGTCGAGGCTTTTTGTGTCGTGGGTGGGTCTGCGCGGCGCGGTGCCAATAATCTTTGCCACCTATCCTGTGGTGGAGAACGTGCCGGGCGCGGGCATGATTTTCAACATAGTGTTCTTCATCACCATCATCTCGCTCATAGTGCAGGGCACCACGGTGTCGGCCATGGCGCGGTGGCTCAACTTGTCGGCCCCTATGCCCAAGGAGGGCAACGACTTTGGCGTGGAGCTGCCCGATGAAATCGACAGCAGCCTCAGCGACACGACCGTGACTGCCGACATGCTCACCGCCGGCGACACCCTCAAGGATTTCCACCTCCCGCCCCATACACTGGTGATGATAGTGAAGCGCGGCGACAGCTACCTCGTGCCCAATGGCTCGCTGCGACTGCGCCCAGGCGACAAACTCCTGCTTATTTCTCAATCACAGTCCGAGCAATGAAGACCGACGACGACTACAACGACAAGCCCATATCGCCACAGAGGCACCGCAATATGGCGGCTATCCACAGCACCGGCACCAAGCCCGAGATGATTGTGCGCAAGTACCTCTTTGCGCGGGGCTACCGCTACCGGCTCAACCATCCGCGCCTGCCCGGGCATCCCGACATTGTGCTGCGCCGCTACCGCGCGGTGATTTTCGTCAACGGCTGCTTCTGGCACGGCCATGAGGGCTGCCGATACTTCCGTATGCCCACCACACGCCGCGACTTCTGGGAGCGCAAAATCACCCGTAACCGCGAGCGCGATGCAGCCGAGCAGCGACGCCTCGCCGCCATGGGCTGGCACTGCATCACCGTGTGGGAGTGCCAGCTAAGACCCACCCTGCGCCAGCTCACCCTCGCCGCCCTCGACTACACCCTCTCCTCACTCTACCTCTCCCAACACTCCCCTGCATTGCCGCCGACAGCCATTGCCGCCGAGCCTGCCACTCCCTACACACCCGAAGAATAGCCGCTGCCACTGAAATATGACATGGGCAATTGTGTTTCGCAGAAAAATCATATCGAAATTCCACTTGTCAATTCAAATGCCGGGATGCTGTTTGTCGGTTTTTTGTGTGTGAGGCTACTGCGAATCCATATTGAGGGAGAAGGCTCGGCATTGCCTGAAGATTAGTGGAGGGTGAGGGTGGAGGCGAGGTGGGGGGCGATGGTGGCGGCGGCGTCCTGGAGCTGCTGTGCGGTGACGGCGGCGATGCGCTGTGCGGTTTCCTCGCGCGAGCCTACGCGGCCGTAGTAGAGCATGCTCTTGGCGGCGGCGATTATCCGGCTCTCGTGGCTGTCGCTTGCCACGCACAACTGGCCTGTGTATTGCTTTTTTGCTGCGTCGAGGGCGCGGTCGGTGAGCGGCTTGGCGGCGAGGCGGTCGATGGTGCCGGCGATGATGCGCTTGCTGGGTGCCACATGCTCCTCGTCGCTGCCAAAGTAGATGGTGAGCAGTCCGCAGTCGGAGAGCAGGGCGAGCGACGACTCCACGGTGTAAGCATATCCACGGCGCTCGCGAATTGCCACGTTGAGCAGCGAGTTCATGCCCGGGCCGCCGAGGATGTTGCTCATGAGCGACATGGCATAGCGCCTTTCGTCGTGCATGCTGCACGCCGGTGCGCCATAGATGGTGTGTGCCTGGTGCGACTCTATGCCGCGGGTGTGGTGGAATGGCTTCACTATAGCCGGAGCCTTGCGCTCCATGCGGCACAGCGGGTGGTGCAGCTGGCCGAGGTATCGCTCGGCGGTGCGTGCCACAGCGTCGTGGCGCAGGTTGCCGAGGGCGAAAAACACCATGTTCTCGGGCACATAGAGCTGCGAGAGATAGTTGCGGCAGTCGTCGCCGGTGATTGTGAGCAAGTCGGGCTCCACGCCCAGGATGTTGTGCCCCAGGGAAGAATCCTTCCATATAAGGTCCTCAAAGTCGTCGTAGATAGCCTCGGATGGCGAGTCGAGGTAGGAGTTCACTTCATCGAGCACCACTTCGCGCTCCTTTGCCAGCTCGGCGGCAGGGAATTGCGAATTGGCCACCAGGTCGGCAATAAGCTCGGTGGCGCGGGCAAAGTGCTCGCGTGGGAAGATGGAATAGACCATGGTTTCCTCCTTGGTGGTGTAGGCATTCAGCTCGCCGCCCACGCGCTCCATGCGGTTGATGATGTGCCAGGCGCGGCGCCGTCGCGTGCCCTTGAAGATAGTGTGCTCCACAAAGTGAGCCAGCCCCCACTTGCCGGGAGCCTCATCGCGGCTGCCGGCGTTCACTGCCAGGCCGCAGTAGGCCACCTCCGAGCCGGTGGCAATGTGCACCATGCGCAGCCCGTTGGTCAGCGTGCACGAGAAAATATCGTCGCCCTTCATAGTCGTCGTCTTTTCCAAAAATTCGAGTGCAAAGTTAATCATAAAATTTCGATAATGCAAAGGTGTGGGCAGGGTGCGTGGAGCGATGGCCGAGGGTTATGGAGCAGAAAGGTGTGTGTGGCCTACAAGCACTTTTCTCTTTGTGTGGCCAGTGAAATATTCCGTGGGCAATGCTTGATATTTTGGAAAATATGCAGTAAGTTTGCAGTGGAATATTGCAAGGATGTGATTTTCGGTATAATAGTTTATTTTTTTGAAATATGAAGTATTGGGCAAATATCAATGGCGTGCAGCACGGACCGGTGGAGAAAGACGAGCTCATCGGGCTGGGGCTCACGCCCGACTCCTATGTGTGGCGTGAGGGGCTTGAGGACTGGGTGATGGTGCAGAATTTTGGTGAGCTGAGCCACCTCTTTGCAGCTCCCGAGGCAGAGACTCCTGCCGCACCCGAGCAGGCAGAACCGGTGGTGCCGCCTGTGCCAGAGCAGCCTCAAGAGCCGTCCGTGGTGCCGCAGCAGCAATATGCACCGCAGCAGCCGGTGATGCAGCCGCAGGTGCCGTGTCCGCCCACCAACTTAGTGTGGGGCATACTCACCACGGTGTTTTGCTGTCAGGTGCTGGGAATAGTGTCGATAGTGTATGCCATGCAGGTGTCGTCGAAGTATCACGCCGGCGACTTTGAGGGCGCACAGCGCTACAGCGACCGCGCCGCAATGTGGAGCATTCTCGCCATTGTGGTGGGACTTGTCGTCGCACCCTTCGTCGTGCTTTTGCAGTTTCTGTGAGGAAAAAGCGGGCTACCAGCCCATTATGTTGCGCAAAATCCACCACAGCATCACTCCTACGAACACCGCAATGATGGCCGGGAGGCTGTTGATGCGGCGGTAGAAGTGGGGGTGGCGTGTGCGCACCAGCTCGCCATATCCATATAGCGCCAGCAGAGGAAGGCTCACCACCAGCAGGGCGTTGAAGCGCACTGCGGCAATAAAGTTGCCATGCAGCAGTGAGTGAATGGCTCGCTGTGTGCCGCAGCCGGGGCACTTCAGCCCGGTGAGCATGAGGAATGGGCACCGAGGGAAGAAGCGCGATGCCGAGGGGTCGAAGGCCGAGTAGGTCAGCACCAGGGCAATCAAGGCCACCACGGCTGCTGCGATGACAATGCTACGGCGGCTCATGGCGTGCTTACTGTATGAATGTGCCTGTGATGAGGTAGGCGATGTAGAAGAAAAGACAAAAAACCGGAATTGCAGCCAGGAAGGTCACTATCCAGCGGCGCCAGCCCTTTTGTATTCGCTGGCTGATGTAGCGCTCTATGGGTGGCATCACGAAGTTGCAGGCAATGGTGCACACAATTGCTATTATTATATAATCCATAATCGAGATAAAATTCGGGTTACTCCACTTTATTGTTCTTCATCAGCGTTTCGGCCACGAGCCAGTCGATAGGCGAGTCGAGGTCAACCGAGTGGCTTGCAGGCATCTCACACGGGCGGCGGCGCGGAAACTCTCCGAGCGTCATCGTGCGGAGCGAAGCCACATTGATCACATACACCGCGCCATTGTATTCCCACACCCTGGGCGCATCCTGTCGGCGCGTGTATCGCCCCTCACCTTTCGATATGTGCAGGAAACCGTCGCTGTCGGCCTCAAAGGCATTGTAGTAGGGATTGGTGGCAGCCTCCTTCACCGTCACCACCATGTCGATGTCGGGCGAGTAAAGCTCCATAGCGCGGCGCACGTCGTCGGCAGTGCGGAAAGGCGACGTGGGCTGGAGCAGCACCAGCGCGTCGTAACGGCGACCCTGCGCTGCATAGAAGTCGAGCGCATGCAGCAGCACCCCATAGGTCCCGCTGCGGTCGGTGGCAAGATGAGCAGGGCGCAGGAAAGGAACCTTCAGCCCAAATTGCTCCTCGGCCACTCGTGCAATCTCCGGGTCGTCGGTCGAGAGGCAGATGTCGGCATCATCGGCAAAGTGGCGTGCCACCTCAATGGAGTAGCCAATGAGCGGCTTGCCTGCCAGCGGCTTAATGTTCTTACCCGGAATTCCCTTGCTACCGCCGCGTGCCGGAATCACAAACAGTACATTCCCATTCATATCATCATCATCTCGTAGCGCATGAAAAAAATGATTTTTCAGGCCGTAAAGTTACAACAAACCACACAATTCCCCAAGAAAACGCCATAAATTTCTTAAAACAAGAACAAAACAACGGCTTTCACGGCATCGCAGCCAGATGCCTGCCCTAAGTCCTCCCTCAGCCGTGTGTCGCTGTGCCGCTATGCACAAAGAATGAGGGTGTGTCATAATTGGGTGTGATGATATTTTGATGTAGGGGAGCACCCTGGTGCGCCCGCGTTGCAGCCTAATAATCAAGCTATAATAAAAGTGCCTGTGGGCGGACGCACCGGGGTGCTTCCCTGCTTAAGTGGATATTTCCCAATTTTGATACAGCCTCGTAGTCGTGTCAGTTGATTTTGTAAGGGCAAAATCAGAATAGCACGCACTTGCCTTTCTTGCACGGCTTGTTGCATCTGCCACCGAGCATCATTTGCTCAAGAGTGGGAGTGCTCACTTGTCGGAAGTTCTTATAGGTGGCCGGATATCCAGTCACAGTGATGCTCTTCACCTTGAATCCGCCAAAGAATCCTTTCTTTTGCACAATCTCAGTCTGCGGCTCAATGAGCACATCGGCATTGCCGTTACGGGCGAGTGCTTCGGCCACGGCGGCAGCCTTGATGTTCTGCATACCGCCACGGCGCACTGCGCTTGTGGGATAGTAGGTGTAGGTGATTTTGTTGGGCGACACTTCAAGGTCGGCAGTGACGGCGGCAGCCACAGGAGCGGTGATGGCACGAGTGGTTGCAGTCTTTTCTATAGTGGAGCACGATGTGGCAAGCATAGCAGCGGCCACCGACAGCATAATTATATATTTCTTCATAGTCGTATTTTTTTTGTTTCTAATTGTGCTTATTTTTTCAGAATCAGTTTCTCGGCAGTAGGTACGCTCACCGACTTAAAGTTCTTGTAGGTGGCTGGATAGCCGGTCACGGTAACGCTCACGATAGTGCGGTGGAAGAAGCCTGAATATTTCACCACTTCACACTGCGACTCCACGAGCACATCGGCATTGCCATTTCGTGCGAGGGCTTCAGACACAGCTGCTGCTTTCACGTTGTTGAGTCCTCCGCGCTTCACGGCACCGGTGGGGAAATAAGTGTAGGTAATTTTTTTTGGTGCCACCTCGAGGTCGGCAATAGTTGCTGCTACCACAGGAGCGGTTATGGCACGAGTGGTGGCTGTCTTGTTCACTGTTGTGCACGAAGCTACGCACAATAGCACGAAAATACCGAAAAATAGCTTTTTCATAATAGTTGGTCTTTTTGTGGCTCAATATTATCTTGATGTTGCCCAAGTCGAGCCTTATTGGCCTGAACAACAATTAAATGTTACTTTTTCACTCGAAATCCTCGAAAAGCTTAATTGTGAGACTTTTCTGAACAATTTCCACTTGGCTGCATAATCACGATATGTGTGGCAACTCGAAATTTACAATGTGTAAGAAAATCTTGCAATCGAAGCTTTTTATTGTTGCAAATGTAGCAAATAATGCAACATATTGTGGCGCAGCAAGCGTTAAATAGTGTTAATGGCGGTTAATCTGAAAAAAAGTGGATTTTGTTGGGTGCAGCATCAGTCGGGTGGCTGTGCCGGCAGGTAGGTAGGGTAGTGCCGAGGACAGATGGGCATGATTTCCACAGAGAATACCGGGCATTAGGGCAACCTTTTTCAACAAAACCAACTAAGCCATTGAATTTTTTAGTAATTTTGCAGAAAGAACAAAACTACAAGAAGGATTATGAAGAATGTGCTTGTCACGGGAGCTGATGGATTTATTGGCTCTCACTTGGTGGAATTGCTGCTCGGCGAGGGTTACAACGTGCGCGCTTTGAGTTTCTATAATTCGTTTAACTACTGGGGATGGCTCGACGACCTGCGCCACGAGCGGCTTGAGGTGGTGTGCGGCGACGTGCGCGACCCCAACTTCTGCCGCACCATAGTGCGCGGCTGCGACACTGTGCTGCATCTTGCGGCGCTCATTGCCATTCCGTATAGCTACGTTGCCCCCGACAGCTATGTTGATACTAACATCAAGGGCACGCTCAACATCTGCCAGGCTGCACGCGACGAGGGCGTGGAGCGCGTGGTGGTGACATCGACCAGCGAGGTGTATGGCACGGCGCAATATGTGCCCATCGACGAGAAGCACCCGCGCCAGCCACAGTCGCCCTATTCGGCCACTAAAATCGGGGCCGACGCCATAGCCAAGAGCTTCTTCAATGCCTTCAACCTGCCGGTGGTGATTGCCCGCCCCTTCAATACCTACGGGCCGCGCCAGTCGGCACGCGCCATCATTCCCACCATCATCACGCAGATTGCCAATGGCGCACGCGAGATTAAGGTGGGCGACCTCACGCCCACGCGCGACTTCAACTATGTGAAAGACACCTGCCGTGGCTTCCTCGCGCTTGCCACAGCACCGGGCATTGAGGGAGAGGAGATAAACATAGCCACCAACACCGAGATTACGATGGCCGACACGCTGAGGCTGATTGCCGAGATAATGGGAAGCGACGTGCAGTGGGTCACCGACCCCGAGCGTCTGCGCCCGGGCAAGTCGGAGGTGTTCCGCCTGTGGGGCGACAACAGCAAGATAACGAGCCTCACCGGTTGGCGGCCGCAGTATGACTTGCGCCGTGGCCTTGAGGAAACCGTGGCGTGGTTCACCACCCCCACCAACCTTGCCAAGTATAAGAGCGGCATCTACAACCGCTGAGTCCCACCCCCGATGTGGTGACGCATTTGAAATATTACCGTGGTAATAATTACCACGGTGACATAATCGTTGTGTCATATAACTTCAATTTTTCTTTGGAATCTGCGAATATTGCAGATTTGCAAATTCCAACTATAATTTTTAACTTTGCATTGCACAAGAAAGCTGAAGAAATGATTATTTATAGGTGTAACGATGATTAGTTTATTTCCTGATACTGATTACTTGGATTATAGGTTTCCTGAGCCTCAATACTTAGGTTCTAAATATATTCACAGGGGATGGATTGCACAATTTATACCTGAAGATTCAAAAGTGGCTTTCGATGCATTTAGCGGTTCTCAATCAATTGCCTATTTATTTAAGCAACTTGGGAAAGAAACCTACACCAATGATTTTCTTAGCTTTAATGGACAGATAGGTAAAGCCTTGATTGAAAACCCGGGCATAAAGTTGACGCAGGATGATGTCGATATTCTTTTTTCAGGTAATAGGAATCCGGCGACATACAATCTAATGGAAATGTTGTATGCCGACTTGTTTTTCACTCGTGACGAGGCAGCATTCTTGGATAGCTTTAGAAGCAACATTCCTTTATTGGAGAATCAATATAAGCAAGCATTGGCATTCGCAATAATATGCCGAAGTATGACTCGCAAGGTTACTATGGGACATTTTGCCCATACACAAGCGTTGGTTTACGCAGCCGACCCGGCGAGAATCAAACGCAATCGCAGTTTGGTACGACCATTAAGAGAATTATTTCTTGAGATACTTCCCGGATACAATGCGGCGGTATTTGATAATAACAAGAGAAACAAATGTTATTGTGAAAACACACTTAATTTGCTCCCAAAATTAAATGATGTCGATTTGGTCTATTTTGACCCTCCATATTGCAACAGCCATGCTGACTATCAATCATTCTACCATTTGCTGGAAACCTTTGTGGAATACTGGAAAGACAAGCAATTCATTAATGGCACAAGGCGTTATGAGCCAAAAAGATATAGTGGATTCGACAAGAACAGTGAAGCTATTGTAAATCTCAAATTGCTATTCAAGCAGTCACAGCATATTCCTACATGGCTAATCAGCTATAATGACCGTAGCTATCCCGATATTGACACAATGATAGATATGGTAATCCCATACCGTCGTGTGGAGGTTAAGCGAAAGACGTATAAAGCGAGTCGGGGAGGAAAGGGCAGTGTAAGCGGTAGTAGTGAAATTCTATTGGTTTGTACTTAAAAATGTTTCGCGCAATGACTAACTTCGAAAAATGGGATTATGAATTCCGCCAGCAGAATATGTTTTCCTTCAATCATGATGCAAATGCCTTACTTTGGCTAAAGGTTCGCGCAGTGTGCAGGGGAAGACTAATACGAGATTTTTGCCGGAGTATGGGCATAAAACTCGTTTCGACCACTCTACGGACTCAAAACGAAGAATTATTCAATATTCTTGAAAATGAGGCTGTGTATTTGCCCCTTTTAGATGATTTCCTTTGCAACAAGAGTAACGAGTGGTATGAGCAGATGGGTATAGATGAGGTGCAATTGAAAGAAGACCTTTATAAAGTGAAAACATATCTATGGGGTGGCGATAAAAACAACTCGCTCGACAAGCACCTTGTGAGTAGGTACGTGAAAGTCATAAGTGATTATTCTAAGTTGCAATTGGCTCAGGCTGAAATCGCTAATAATGCTTGGAATTATGTCCAGACAAGCTGGTACAACAACTGGACTTCCTATCTCATTGAATCGCTGTTTAAGCACCATAGCAGGGTGATATCGGCTGTGGGAGAAATTAAAAGTGTTGATTTCTTTATCGATGATATTCCGGTTGATTTGAAAGTGACATTCTTCCCAAATCAGTATTTGAATGAGAAGATGAAGCTAAAACTCGGAATGGGTGAATTGGCATGGCTGAAACGTGAAGCGAAAAAGGTGCCGGTTACTGTCGACGGAAACCAGACCGTGTCGCAACAATTGTATACTATTACAGAGCGACTTAAAGAAATGAATCGCTATGATATTCTTGACGAGTTAATTAGTTATAGGAAAGAAGTGATTGATGAAGCTAAAACGAATCCTTTGGAATTAATGGAGTGGCTCTATTCAAATCAAGGAGAGATGCGGTTTGGAGCTGAAAACAGATTGTTTGTTATACTTGCTGATTCTAATGATATGGCTGATTCATGGAAAATGAAACGGGCATTTAATATTATAGAACCTATTGTAAAACAATATCTTGATGCTTTTTCAGCTTCCACTATGAAGCAAGTTTGTTTCACATTCAATCAAAAACAATACAAAAGTCTCTCTGATACTATTTTTGTAATAAAATGAAAATTTCAATATTTTGGATTTTCTAAGTGATATGATTAAGAGGAAGATAAATGTGTTGATGCTGGGGGGAGCGAAGCGTGTGTCGCTTGCCGAGCAGCTTATCCGCGCCGGGCGTGAGCTGGGTGTGGAGGTGTCGATATATAGCCACGAGCTGAGTCCACACGAGCCTATCGCCTCGGTGGGGCAGATTATCGTGGGCAGCAAATACAATGAGAAGGGTATCGACGATGAGATTTTGCATGTGATTGAGTGCCACGACATCGACGTGGTGCTGCCTTTCATCGACCCCGCCATTGAGCTTGCCGCCAGGGTGAGCCGCCGTTGCCCCGAGGTGTTCATCCCTGTGAGCACTGAGGAGGTGGCGCGTGCGATGTTCGACAAGGTGCTTGCCGCCGAGTGGTTTGCCCGAGCCGGAATCCCCATTCCGGCTACTTACAGCCCCGATGCTGTCACTTATCCCGCCATTCTCAAGCCGCGCACAGGCTCGGCATCGCGCGGAATCCTTGTGGTGGAGAATGAGGAGGAGTTGTGCCGCGCTCCGCTGTCGCTTGGTGAGTATCTCATTCAGGAATATGTGGCGCAGCGCGACGAATACACCGTGGATTGCTATGTGGGCACTGCCGACGGCGAAGTGAAGTGCGCCGTGCCTCGCATTCGCCTTGCCACTGCCGGCGGAGAGGTGATTCGCACCGAGACGCGCCGCATTCCGGCTCTCATCTCGCTCTCCGAGCGCACGCTGCGTGAACTGGGATTCCGTGGCCCGGTGACGCTCCAGTTTATCTTCGACCGCGCCAACGGTCGCTTCTTGCTCATGGAGGTGAATCCGCGTCTGGGCGGCGGAGTGATTTGCTCGATAATGGCGGGCGCCGACATTGCCCGTATGATCATTGAGGAGTGTGAGGGCATGAACGCCAAGCCGTGCCGCGTGTGGCGCGACGGCACACTCATGACGCGCTATTTCCGTGAAGTGATGTTTTATCAATAGATAATAGATATTAGATAATAGTTTTGCAATGGACAATCATGTGATGATAATTGCCGAGGCCGGTGTGAACCACAATGGCAACTACGACCTCGCCGTGAAGATGATTCACGAGGCCAAGCGTGCCGGTGCCGACTATGTGAAGTTCCAGACTGCCGTGCCCGAGCTGGTAATTTCCACTTTCGCGCCGAAGGCTGAGTACCAGAAGGAAACCACCGGCAGCGACGAGAGCCAGCTCGATATGTGCCGCGCCATTCACCTGCCGCTGAGCGACTATGTGCGCCTCAAGGCGGTGTGCGATGAGGTGGGAATTGGCTTCGTAAGCACGCCTTTCGACCTTGTGTCGATTGACACCCTCGAGCCGCTCGCTATGGACTTCTACAAGGTGCCGTCGGGCGAAATCACCAATTTGCCCTATCTCCGCAAAATAGCGCAGAAGGGCCGACAGGTGATTATGTCAACCGGCATGAGCAACCTCGATGAGATTGCCGCCGCCATCGACGTGCTGGAGCGTGGCGGCCTGAGCCGCGACCAAATCACCCTGCTGCACTGCAACACCGAGTATCCCACGCCTATGTGCGATGTGAATCTTGCCGCCATGCACACCATCGCCGGGCGTTTTGGCGTGAAGGTGGGCTACAGCGACCACACCCGGGGTATTGAGGTGCCTGTCGCCGCCGTGGCTATGGGTGCCAAGGTGATTGAGAAGCACTTCACCCTCGATTGCAACATGGAGGGACCCGACCACAAGGCGTCGCTCGAGCCTCATCAGCTCAAGGCGATGGTCGATGCCATTCGCAATGTGGAGCAGGCCATTGGCAGCCCCGAGAAGCACGCCACCGCAAGCGAGACGCCAAACAAGGTGGTGGCACGCAAGAGCATCGTGGCTGCCTGCGACATCGCTTGCGGCGAGATTCTCACCGAGGAGAATATCACCGTGAAGCGTCCCGGCAACGGCATCTCGCCCATGCTGTGGGATGAGGTGCTCGGCACTCGCGCCAAGCGCAATTTCTCCTACGATGAGCTGATTGAACTATGAGAAAAATTTGCATTGCCACCGGCACCCGCGCCGACTGGGGACTGCTCAGCGGCATAGCCAAGGCTCTCAACAGCCGCCCCGACGTGAGGCTGCAAATCGTGGCCACCAATATGCACCTCAGTGAGCGATATGGCGCAACCTACCGCGAGATTGAGCGCGACGGCCTGCACATCGACCGCCGTGTGCCTATGCCCACCGACTCCGACTCCGCTCATGGCACTGTGGTGGCGATGAGCGAGTGCATGCGCGGATTTGCCGACGCCTTCGAGGCTCTGCGCCCCGACTTGCTCATCATTCTCGGCGACCGCTATGAGATGCTTGCCGTGGCAAGTGCCGCGCTCATTTTCCGCATCCCCGTGGCTCACATCGCCGGCGGAACAGTGAGCGAGGGTGCCTACGACGACGCCATTCGCCACTCTATCACCAAGATGAGCCATCTCCATCTCACCGAGACCGAGGAGTGCCGCCGCCGCGTGATTCAGCTTGGCGAGAATCCGGCGAGGGTGTTCAACACGGGCGCGATTGGCATTTACAACATTCTCCACACCGATTACATGACCCGAGAGGAACTGGAGGCCGACCTCGGCACTCCTGTCCCCGAGCAGTCGCTTTTTGTCACCTTTCATCCTGCCACCCTCGATGTGGTGCCGCCGCGCGAGCAGTGCGCGAACCTGCTCCGTGCTCTCGATGCACGCAGCGACTACAAGGTGTTTTTCTCTTATCCCAACAACGACACCTCGGGACGCGTGATAATCGACATGATAGAGCAATATGTGGCCGGGCATCCGGGCAAGGCTTATGTACGCCCCAACTACGGCCAGCGCCGCTATCTCTCAATGCTCCGCCTCATGACGGCTGTGGTGGGCAACTCGTCGAGCGGCATCGTGGAGGTGCCCTCGATGCACATTCCCACGCTCAACATTGGCGTGCGCCAGAATGGCCGCCAGCGTGCAGCCTCGGTGGTCGATTGCGGCGTTACGCTCGAGGAAATCGCCCGTGGTCTCGACCGTGTGCTCAGTCCGGCCGAGCGCGAGAAGGCCCGCCGGGTGCAGAACCCCTACGAGCAGCCCGACACCCTTCAGCGCATTGTGGATGTGGTGTGCACCACACCGCTCACGGGCATCACCATAAAGCCATTCTATAATCTCTGCTGACTATGGCACAGGCGCGCAACACCTCGATTGCTATTGCAAAGGGAATTGCCATTATCCTCATGGTGGCAGGACACGCCGAGTGCCCCGGCACGCTCATGAGCCTAATCTACATCTTCCACATGCCGCTGTTCTTCATCACCGCCGGCTATTTCTTCAGCCGACGCAATGTGGAGCAGCCTTGGGACTACTGCTGCAAGCGCTTCAAGGGACTTTATGTGCCATTCGTGAAGTGGAGCCTCTTTTTCCTGCTCATTCACAATGCAATGTTCGAGGTAGGAATCCTCAATGAGACTTTCGGCAACTGGGAGGGCGGCGTCACCCACCCCTACACTTTTCGGCAGGCCTTGCAGCGCGTGGTGCACATTTTCACCGCCATGGCGGGCTACGATGAGTTTCTTGCCGGCGCTTTTTGGTTCTTCAGGGCATTGCTCATATCGAGCATTCTTTTCATGGTGCTTTTCCGCCTCATCGACGGCCACTCGCAGCGGCTCAAGGGGTGGCACATTGCCGCGCTCATTGCCGTGGCGGCAATCGGCTTTGCCGCACTGCGCATTTCCTTTGGGCTGAAGGTGGTGAATGTGGTGCAGGGCGGTATTCGTGAGACGTGGGGCGTGCTATTCTTCGGCATTGGCGTAATCTACCGCCACTTCGAGTCCACTCGCGGCTTCAGCCCGCGTCGCCCGGGCTACTGGGCGGCGATGGCTGCGGCGGTGGCCATTCTCGTGGCCGGAACAGTGAATCACTGGGCAGGAATGAACCTTGCGCCAAAGATTCGCGACGTGGCCACGCTGCCACTCACCGGAGTGGCCGGTTTCTTCGTCACACACCAGCTATCGCGCCTCATCGACAGCCGTGAGTGGTGGCTCAAGCGGCTGCTCGTGCTGTGCGGAGAGCGGTCGGTGTATGTGTATGTGTTCCATATCATCTCGTTCAAGGTGGTGAGCCTCGTGAAGATTGCCTACTACGGCCTCGACCCGCGCCAGATTGGCTGCCACATGGTGATTCACGACCATCACGGCGATGCTTTCTGGCTGCTCTACACCCTTGTGGGCGTAGCCCTGCCACTGCTGTGGCTGTGGGGCTATCGTCTCCTGAAAGCCAAAGTCTAAGCCTCCTCTCGGCATAGCGCGGCCTATCCCGGCAGCTCGTGCAGCTCCTCGTTCGACAGCCGCCCAATCCAGCTCTCTCCGGCCGCCGCGATTATTTCAGCGACCAGGTGCGCCAGGCTTCGTCGAGGGCAACCGGGGTGCGCATGGTGGGTGTCTGTAGCTTGCCGTTCACCTCCACCGAGGCTTTGCGCACGCGGTCGGTCACATAGTCACTCAGCTCACCCAGTGTGGCTTTGCCCCTGCTGTCCTGTAGCTTCTTCAGCAGATAGTAGGTGAACAGGCCGTGACCCTTGTCGCGGTAGGGCAAGGCGGTCTCATCGTTCTGTGTGGCCGAGAACACCACCACATTGCCACACGGCTCCAGCTCCCTGGGCTTTATCACCACGCCTCGGGCTGCCACCAGCATGCCATTGTCGCGCCGTGCGCCGCTGAAGCAGGCGTCGATAAGCACCGTGGCTGTGCGTGCGCCCACGCCCTCAATTTCCTCTATCAGCTTCTTGAGGCTGTAGCATGCTGCCGTGTTGCTTCCGTTGGCATCCACAGGCAGCAGGAAAGCATCCTTCGTGCTTTCATCGGGGATTCCGTGACCGGCGTAGTAGAAGATTATGTTGAGTTCTCCATTATACACACTCCCCAGGTCCTTGAGCTTCTGCATCGCTTCGAGAATCACGCCGTAGGTGGCGTTGATGTGGGTCATCACGCGGTTCTCGGGAATGCCGAGCGTGAGCGTGCAATATTTGGCAAACGTCTGTCCGTCGTTGGCGGCAAACTCCACCGGCTGCACCTGAGTGTAGTCCTCGTTGGCGATAATCACGGCAAAGGTGTTGCGGGCTGCATCGGTGGGGTTCTTGGGAATGTTCTTATCTACCTCGGCGAGCGTTCCGGCAATCACCTTCTTGCGCTGCACATCGGCCTTCTTGCCACCCACCCCCTTGGGGGCAGAGGTGTGAACCACCGATTGCTTTATCACCTCCACGGGGTCGAAAGTGTAGGTCACATCCTCCTCGTCGCTCAGGGCAATCTCCACAGGCTTGAAGTTGTAGTCGATGTCGGTCACGGCATATTGCGCCTTGGTGTTGCTGTCGTAGGTGTAGGTCTTGCCGTAGGCATCTTCAAAAGTGATTGATGAGAGCACCATGTCGTCGCCGCTCGGCACATAGTGCAGCTTGGCGTATTTTCTATACTCATCATTCCACTTCTCCTTGAATTTCTTCGCCTCGGCACGAGGAACAGGCAGAAGAATGTCGCCAATGGAGCAGCCGGTGCCGATCATGTAGGATTGGTTGTCGGCATCGTAGGTGGAAAGTGTGAGCTTGTCGTTGCTGAAGCCAATATCCCGTATTCTGGTATTAACGTAGTGGTCAAACTGCTTGTTGTAGTATTTCTTATAGTCTTCCACCACCTTGGCGTAGTCCTTTTTGTGCTGTTCGAGCATCTTGGAATATTCAGCCTTGTAGGTCTTTGAGAGCGCGTCGATTTTCGCCTGACGTGTACGCTCGTTCACGCGCTTCTGCCACTCGGCGGTCGATTCAAATTCTCCTTTTTTCTGCCACTTGTTGATTTCAGGCTCGATTTTGCGCTTCAGGAACGGCTCAAGTGGCTCCATATCCTTGATTTTGTCCTTGGAATAAGTGTCCCACGGCATCACAGCAAGCTCCAGCCACTCCTTGAGTGTGGCAGGAGTGTGAATGAGAAAACAAGTTTTGTCGTTATAGCGTGTTTTCCATGTATTCCCCAATTTATAGCTCTCGCTGACAGAAACTGTCACTTGAGCTACACCATTCTTGAAATCTTTGGTTTCGCTGAAAGAATTTGATACGCGAATACCCTGGGTGTTGATGTAGTATTTTTTTCTCGGATAATCGAATTCTTCTTCCACCCAGGCATAGCCCTCGGAGAACTCGCCGCAATCTCTGTAACGAGGCTCAATCAGCACTGTGCCATCACCGCGCTTGTAGCCCCATTTCGTCTCTTTTGTACCGTATGAGGTCTTGGTTTCCACACAGAAGCGATATATGCGGTCGGGATTGAGGGGTATATCGTCCGATTTCTTGTATTGTGGCTGCACCATCCAGTTGCCTTTAGTGTCGAGCTTGCCCCACTTGCCGCCCTGCTTGGCAGCGAATGAGCTTTCATCGAG
>JAQXTJ010000110.1 GCA_029219425.1 Bacteroidales bacterium | reverse complement strand
AACCTTAAATAAAAAACCGACCATCGAGCGAGGATGGTCGGCAAATATCATTGGAATTGTAATGCACACACTTCACAACCGGCTATCCTCAACGGCAGTCGCAATGATGGTGAATATGTGAAGCAAAAACTTTCATTTTTTTCGATTTGATGATGCAAAATTACTCAATTATTCATAAAAGCCAAAATTTTTGTCAAAATTTTCATCATTTACCTTGAAAATGCGTATAATTATATGCAAATGCCGAAAATATCTTATAGTTGGAAATCTCCTTGCCGGATATCCTCAACTATGTCGGAGCGAAATTGCTGTGGTGTTCTGCCGGTGTGTGCCTTGAAGTAGCGGCACAGGAAGGCTGTGTCGTTGAAATGATACTCCCAGGCGATTTGTTTCACACTGAGCGGTGTCCGGCGTAGTGTCTTCTTGAGTTGGAGCACGAGGTAATGGTCTATGATTGTTTTGGGCGATTTCCCGGTGATTTGTTTCACTATGTTATAGAGGTATTTCGGGGTGATGTTGAGGCTTCCGGAATAGAAAGCCACATCGTGATAGGTGCGGTGGTGGGTTTCAAGTAGTTCCATGAAAGCGTTGAACAGTTCTTTTGCGCGTCGTGGAGCTGCGGGGATGTCCGATTTGTCGCGAATGCGGGTCATCCAGTCGTGGTATCCGGTGAAAAATGCTTTGAGTAGGTGTAGAGTCATCTCGTCGATGCAAGCGCAGTCGCTCTGCCGGAAGTAGATAGCGAGAAGTCGCATGATGCTGTCAACGATTTCAAACACGATTGTATTGTCGCATCGGCAACGGTCGTGTCGGAGCGATGAATACACCGTGTTTTCGAGTTGGAGGCTCGCTTCGCGGAGCATCTTGGGGGTGAATCTCAGGATTTCGACGAGGAAATCGGGGCTTGGGCTTTCGATTGAAACAAGGTCGCCGGGAAAGATGGTGATTACCCCCTTTTCAGCAATCTTCCAAGAGTCGAAATCGACGTTGAACGTGGCATTTCCGGCTCGGCACAGCATTATCGCTCCGAAATCGGATATTGTGGGTTCGCTCACGAAGTTCTCGAGCGATGAGGTGTAGAGTTGTGATGTGTGTTGCATTGTTATTTCCAAAATCGACACAAATATAGACAAAATCGGGCGGTTGTAGAAGCGTTTTGTTCCGAAAAATACAATTATTGTGGAATTATTACAAATGGTTGAAAAATCCAATGGCAGTAACTTTGCAACTGTTTTCAAAGCGACATATATCAAACATTATGAAAATAAGAATAATCCTACAATTGATTTCGTTTGGTCTTGTCTTCGTTGCTGCGGCTCAGCAGGAACGAGTGATGGACATCGACGAACTTTTCTCTCTTGTCGAGCAGAGCAGCGCATTGCGCGCCGGTAGAGCAAATGTTGAGGCAGCCTCGCATGGGGTTGACGAGGCTCTTGCCGAGCGCTATCCCGGCATCGATTTGTCGTTGTCGGTGAGTTATAACGGCAATGTGCTCATGACCGACCGCGATTTTGGAAATGGGCAGTGGTTTTCGCAGCCGCACCTTGGCAATAGTTTTACAGTGCAGGTTGAGCAGGTGGTGTATTCGGGCGGTGCCATAACCTCGGGGATAAACATCGCAAAGCTTGGGCGCAAAAGTGCCGAAACCAAAGTGCAACTCACTCGGTCGCAACAGCGCTATCTCGCCTTGGGGCAGTATCTCGACCTTTTTTGTCTGGAAAATAGGGCAAAAGTGTATCGCGAGAATATAGCGCTCACCGACAGTCTTATTGGCGAGATGAAGGCAAGATATGAGCAAGGAATGGCTTTGCTCAATGATGTAACGCGCTACGAATTACAGATGTCGGACCTTAGGCTCGCTCTACGCCGAACCGAAGACCGCATCGCCATTATTAATCACTCACTTTGCAACACTCTCGGACTTGAAAATGTGAGGATTGTGCCCGATACGACACTCCTTCTCGATATGCGCGACAGTCGTCCTTTAGAGCAGTGGCGCAATCTCGCTGTCGAGTCTCCCGGTGTTAGACTTTCGCAAATCGGTGTCGAAATCGCTAAAGAGCAGATAAGGATGTCGAAGAGCGACTTGTTGCCAAAGGTGGCACTTTTTGCCGCCGACAATTTCAGCGGTCCGTATCAGTATGATATCCCGCCCATCGACAACAATTTCAATGTGTGGTATTTCGGTATCGGGGTGAAATACTCGTTGAGTTCGCTCTACAAGAGCAATAGGAAGGTGAGCCGGGCTAAGGCAACAGCCCACGAGAGCGCGGAATTGTTGGCATCTTCGCTCGAGCGTTCCGACAACAATATCCACGAGGCATTCACACTGTATCACCAGACTTGCTCCGAACTCGACACTCGTCGCAAAAGTGTGGAACTTGCCACTCTCAACTATGGGGTGGTGCGTGACCGCTATTTCAACAGCCTTGCACTTGTAACCGACATGATAGACGCGTCGAATGTGAAACTCGATGCCGAGTTGCAGGAGGTTGACACACAGATACGCATCGTGTATGCGCTTTTCACAATGAAATATATTACAGGAGAAATTTAATAAAACAGAAATAGAATATGAGTAACAAGAAGCAAATAAAAAGATTGTATAATATTGTGGTATTGCTGCTGCTTGCCGGGGCGGTGTGGTATATTTTGGGAAGAACGGTCCACTGGGGCAATGTGGAGTACACCGACGACGCCCAAGTGCAACGCCACATCACCCCTGTGCACACCCGCGTGCAAGGTTTCATTAAGGAGATACGCTTCAACGAATACGGAAAAGTGAAAAAAGGGGATACCCTTGTGATAATTGATAATTCGGAATATCTGCTTCAGGTGGCGCGTGCCGAGGCAAATCTGCGAGCCTCGGAGATGGGTTCGACAGTGATTTCGGCAGGGATAAACACCACTGCAAGCAACGTGGATGCCGCCAATGCCGGAATCGACGAGGCGCGTGTAACTATGGAAAACGCCCGCGATGACTTCTATCGCTACGAAGAACTTCTCAAGCGCAATGCCGTAACCAGGCAGCAGTACGACGCTATGAAAACCCGCTATCTCGCTGCTTTGGCGCGATATGAGCAGGCTGCGGCGCACGGCACATCCACGTCGCGCATCAAGGATGAGCAGACTGTGAGATTGTCGCAAAACGAGGAGAATATCGCTGTGGCGCAGTCGATGCTCAATCTGTCCCGGCTCAATCTCTCCTACACGGTAATCACCGCATCGACCGATGGTGTGATGGGGCGTAAAGATATCCATGAGGGACAACTCGTGCAACCCGGGCAGCTATTGGCTCGGATTGTCGATGCCTGCGATGTGTGGGTGGTTGCCAACTACCGTGAGTCGCAACTTGGTCATATCGCCGTGGGTAACGAGGTGTCAATAACCGCCGATGCGCTTCCGGGAGTGCAATATTCCGGTGTGGTGGAGTCGTTGAGTCCTGCCACCGGTGCCGCCTATTCGATGGTGCCAGCCGACAATGCCACCGGCAACTTTGTGAAGGTGGAACAGCGCGTTCCGGTGAGGATTCGCATCACCACTCAAGAAAGCGAGTTGCTTGAGCGTCTCATCTCGGGGCTGAATGTCGAAACCGAAGTGAAATACTAAGGAATATGAGCGATTTTCATGCTCCTGGAGGCTCGTTCTCCATGCCCATGTACAACAAATGGGTGCCAAAAGCGGTACAGCCGTGGATTTATCTTTGCTTCGCTTTCTTATTCCAGCTCTCGGGTGGAATGTATGGTGGAACACTGGCACATATCATGGGAGATAACTGCATGATTCGTGAGGATGTTCTCATGATTGTGCTGTGTGGCGTTGTGGGGGTGAACATGCCGTTCCCGTTTCTTTTCAAGTTCAAATTCCGCTTTGCCAACAAGCGGCTGCTCATCAATGCCGCGCTGATTATAGCCATGTGCAACATCTTGTGCACCTGCACCGAAAACATCTTTGTGTTGTGTGTGCTCTCCTATGTTGCCGGATTCTTCAAGTTGTGCGGCACTTTTGAGTGCTTTTCCAATATCCAGTTGTGGATGACCCCGAAGCGTGATTTCGCCATCTTTTTCCCGTTGCTCTATTGCGTAGTGCTCGGCAACATGAGCCTGTCGCCATGGATTTCGCTGCATCTCGCATATATTTTCCAAAGTTGGTGGGCTATGAATATGGTAATGGCGATTGCGATGCTATGCATTGCCGGAATAGTCTTTTTCCTCACTCACGACTTCCACATCATGAAGCCGATGCCGCTAATCAGCGTTGACTGGCTCGGATGCGTTCTCTGGTCGGCGGTGATGATAGAGATAATCTACATTTTCAACTACGGAGAGTATTATAATTGGTGGAATGGAGAGCCGATACGTGTTGTGGCTGTAATGCTTCTTGTAACATTCTACTTTGCCATCCGTCGTATGCGGCACATACGCCATCCATATCTTGAGCCGCAAGCATGGCTATACAAGGGGCTTATTCCTCTTTTCGGGTTGTTTATCCTTGTAGAACTCGTGAGCAGCACTCCCAAAGTGCTGCAAAGCCGCTTCACGGGGATGATTCTCGGCTTTGGAATAATGGATACATCCCGTCTCTATATTGTGGAGTGGATTGGCACCTTGTGCGGATGCCTCTCGGTGATGGTGTGGGTGAAATTGCTACGACTTAAATACACCCGGCTGCTCCAGGTGGGGATGGCTGCGCTTCTTGCATATGAGGTGATGATGTACTTCTCCGTAACCCCATCGCTCGACCTCGCCTCCCTCTATATCCCGGTGTGGTGCCGCACATTTGGTGTGGCGATATTCTTCACCGCCCTCACCATCTATCTGCAAGAGATGATGGATTTCAAGCATTTCTTCATGGGATTGACCATGATAGGGCTTGTGCGCAATGGCGTTGTGGAAACAGTTTGCTCGGGGATGTATAGCCTCATGCTTCGCCACAATATCACCGAAAACATTGTGCGAGGGGTGCCTCACGACATGGCTCAGTCGGTGATGGTGAGCGTGAAGCAGCTCTACGGGGCTACTTGCCTCATTGCCACTGCGGTGTTGCTGGTGTTCCTTGTGTGGAACATTCAGCCGGTGCGCAGCACTCTGCGACGGATGCCCTATTGGAACGTGGTGGGGCGGTTCTTGCGGCGGTCGCCACAGTAGCGAGTTGCGAAATTCGGGCTAAATTCTTACCTTTGCAGCCTGTTTTTTCAAGAGTAAGTAATGATTGTTTCAGGTGATACGATTTTGGAGGCGGTAAGCCCTGAATTAAAATATATAGGTGTGTC
>JAQXTJ010000109.1 GCA_029219425.1 Bacteroidales bacterium | reverse complement strand
AGTGCCTTGAGAGCGCGATGGCCAAGCTCGACTATCTCGATGAGCTTGGCGTGAACGCAATTGAGCTTATGCCCATACAGGAATTCGACGGCAACAACTCATGGGGCTACAATCCCAACTTCTATTTCGCCCCCGACAAATACTATGGCTCGAGCACTATGTACAAGACTTTCATCGACGAGTGCCACAAGCGCGGAATAGCTGTGATTCTCGACATTGTGTTCAACCACACATGGGGCCAGCACCCCTGGTGCAAGATGTACTGGGACGGCTCGAAACCGGCTGCCAACAACCCATTCTACAATGCCGACGCGCCCCACAACTGGAGCGTGGGCAACGACTGGAAGCAGGAGTCGGCCGACGTGCAGAACTATCTCTGCGACGTGCTCAAATATTGGCTCAACGAATACAAGGTGGATGGCTACCGCTTCGACCTCGTGAAAGGCCTTGGTGACTCGGGCAGTTACAGCAGCGACTACGACGGCGGACGCTACAACGCATCGCGCGTGCGCAACGTGAAACGCTTCATCGATGCCATAAAGAGCGTCAACAGCAATGCCTACTGCATTCTTGAAGGCTTCCTAAGCACCCAGGAGGAGAATGAGCTGGGCAACTACGGCGCGATGTCGTGGAAAAAGATGACCTACAACTACTCGCAGGCTGCCAAGGGCACACAGAGCGGCAGCTCATTCAAGGGAATGTATCACGGCGACGAAGGCCGCCCGTTTGGTACAATTGTGGGTTATCAGGAGAGCCACGATGAGCAGCGCGTGGGCTATGAGCAGGTGACTAACGGCTCAACCCAGGCCAAGAAGACAATCTACGGAATGCGCCGCCTCAGTGCCAACGCTGCCTTTATGATTCTCGTGCCGGGCCCGAAGATGATATGGCAATTCGGCGAGATGGGCTACGACATAAGTGGCGGCAACGGCGACACAAGCGAGAAGAAGCCCCACTGGGAGTACCTCGACAACGCCTACCGCAAGGGACTTCACGACTGCTATGCCGAGCTTATCCACTTCCGCCTCGACAACCCCGACCTCTTCTCGCAGGATGCTGAGTTCTACTGGAGCGTGGCCGAGAGCAACTGGGACACCAACGGCCGCTTCATCACAGCCCGCAACCGCAGCACCGGCAAGGAGCTTGTGGTGGCCTACAATCCCGGAACATCAACAAAGACCTACAACTACACATTCGACAACCCCGGCGGCACCTACTACATCGTGAGCAAGAGCCTCAACACTGTGAATCCCGAGGTGAACGCCTCGGCCGGCACAATAAAGGTGCCCGGTCACTGCTATGTGGCAATCACCAACTTCGAATACACCGGCGTGGACGACGCCACAATCGGCGTCAGGGCCGAGAAGCCCGCAATCTTCGCTGCCGATGGCAACATTGTGGTGGAGGCCGAAGATGTGACCGCGATTGAGCTTTACACCATTGCCGGACAGCTTGTGGCCCGCTGCACCTCGCAGAGCGTTCTTCCCGCACACGGTGTCGCAGCCGGCACCTACGTTGTGCGTGCCACAGGCCCACATGGTGTGACCACAGCCAAGGTGGCTCTTCGCTAAACCAGAGAAATAAGAGACTCATTGAACGGACGACCGCGTCGCCAAGGAGGCTGCAATAGCCTCGTGGTGGGCGGTCGTTGCCTGTTGGGACTCGGTTGATGGCCTCGTGTGCCAAAAACGACCGTGAAAAAGCGGGAAAAGCAATGGCGTAGGCAAAAAAATCGCTAATATCCTTTGTGAATACGGAAAATTAGTATTAACTTTGCAGTCGCTAACGCGCTCGGGGTGTAGCACAGTTGGCTAGCGCGCCACGTTCGGGACGTGGAGGTCGGAAGTTCGAGTCTTCTCACCCCGACATTACAATCAGCCTTACAGGCCATCACGCCTGTGAGGCTGTTTTTTTTGGGAGACTAATGAGCTGCCAAGACTTCCGTGTGTAGGTCAGGGGGAAAAAAGACGCGATGGTGGAATTTGGTAGAGAAAAAAAGCTCATTTGGCAAAAAAACGAACAAAAAGTTTGTGTATTTCGTAAAAGATATATAGTTTTGCACAGTTATTATATTTGCAATATTGTATATAATAGGTAGATAGTATGCTTTGAGAATTTAGAATCCTAAGCATAACATGCGATTTGATTATCTTGTCAATACGAATATTGACAATGTAATTATAATGTGTGCTATGACAGTGACAGGCTTTGGTTCATAAGGTGTTCTCTTGATATCTCTGCCGGGATGCAAATAGAAAAAATGGAAAAAATAATATTTACTAATTCAAATCTATAGAGATGAAAAGAAAATTACTCAACGGATTACTTGCTCTCGCCATTGCGCTGGTGAGTGCAGGCGCATTCAGTTCTTGTAAGGATACTAACGAGGACATGATTGCACAGACTGAAAGCTCGCTCAGAGCTGAACTTGAGAACAAGATTGCCACTCTCACCACTGAGCTCGAGAACTTGAAAAAAACTCACGCTGAAGACCTTGCAAAGTGCAAGGAGGAGTGCAAGAAGCAGCTTGAACAGGTTACTGCCGACATCGCTCAGGCCAAGAAAGACCTTCAGGATGCCATCGACAAGAAGGCCGACAAGACAACGGTTGATGCTCTTGAGGCTCGCGTGAAGGCTCTTGAGGTGTGGAGAGATCAGGTTATTCTCCAGCTCGCCAGCCTCGACAGTGCCATCAAGACAGCACAGAGCGGCGTTGACAGTAATACTGATGCCATCGCCAGAATTAATGAAATACTTGAGGGACTTGGATATGGCTCTCAGGGCTCAACAGGCAAAATCACCGTCACCGACCCCGTTACAGGTGAGACTAAGGAGTTTACCCTTCAGGAAGTTGTTGATTATGTGAATGGCGAAATCTACAACATCACTTTGAACATCGAAAACATCAAGACTGTTCTTCAGGATCAGATTACTACACTTGAGAACCGCATCAAGGTTCTTGAGAATAATTATGTGAACAAGGCTGATTTCGAGGAATATAAGGGCTATGTGGCCCAGCTCACTTCGAGCCTCCAGCAGCAGATTGACGCTCACGGCCGCCGCATCGATGCTCTTGAGACAAATTACTCTAACCTAAAGAATGAACTTGACGGCTTGAAGCCCGATATCAAGAAGGGTGTTGATGCCTACGACTGGGCTCAGCGCAACGAGAACCGTATCAAGGCTCTTGAGAATGCCTTGGCCGAGTACAAGACTTTCATTGCGAACAACTACCCCAACAACGATGACCTTGCCGCTGCAATCAATGCCCTTGAGATTAAGATACAGGCTAAGATTGATGGCCTCCAGAACGAGATCAACGACCTCAAGACTCAGCTCAACAATGCTGTGAGCGACGTTACTACTGCCATCAACGGCATCAATGATGCAATCACCAACATCAACGGCAGCATCAGCGACATCAACGGCAACATCGCCAATCTCCAGACTGCCGTAGCCGGCGTGAACACCCGCATCGACGGCCTTATCGCCGTGTACAACCAGCAGATTGCCGACATCTTGACAGCCCTCAGTGGCAAGGCCAGCCAGGCCGACCTCGACGCTGCACTGCTGCGCATTGCCGCCAATGAGCAGGGTATTGAGGCCCTCAACACTAAGTACAATGCTCTTGAAAGCCGCGTTTCGGCTGTTGAGACTCAGGTGCAGTCGCTCCTCGGAATGACCGACCGCATCAACCAGCGCCTCAACAAGCTCATCACCGGCGTGCTCGTACAGGCCACCAACAACCCGGTGTTTGGCACATTCAACCTCCCCTTGGGAATCCAGTCGAACATCCTCATGTGCTATGCAGGTGAGAGCACCACTAAGGTGACATTCCCCAACAACAGCTCGGCTGCCGAATATAACAACACTATCGTGCTCAACTCGGCCGACATGGCTATCCTTCGCGAAGGCGCCAACTTTGCACAGCTCTCGTTTGGCCCCGGCGACACTATGCTCGAAGACTATGAGGGCAATGCCGGTAAGGTATTCGTGACCATCAACCCCAACACAGTTGACTTCACGGGAGTTACACTCTCGCTCAACGACAGCCGCGACAACGAGAGCGGCATCAAGCTTTCGCAAGTACAGAAGAGCGACGAGCTCCTTACTTTCGGCTACACCCGTGCCGACAACGGATTCTATGAGGCATCGGCAACACTCAGTGAGGACAAGGTTGCCGACGTGAAGCTCAACCTTGAGCCATCGCTCAAGCCAGCAGTAAAGAACGTACTCTCCGACATCAAGAACCGCAACTTCACAGCCGGAACACTCGTAGACCTTGCTCAAGCTATCTACAAGCAGTTCGACGGCATCCTTCCCGCTTACGCAATGAAGGCTGCCTGGACAGCCCCCGACATCAATGGCATCGACGTGAACCACGCCGTTTACTCGCAGTACAGCCTTGCAGCGACAGCATTCAAGCCGCTGTCGTTCAAGTTCCTCTACGATGTCAATCTGCCCAATATTCCCAAGATTCCTTCGATTGCCGACAAGAAGTTCGACCTCTCGAAGTTTAAGGACAAAATCAACTTCAAGTTCCGTGATGTAACAATCGACGGCGTGACAATCGACCCCATCGACATTGCAATCGACCTCTCGTCGCTCGACCTCAACTTCGACTTCAGCGGTGTGACAATCACCAAGGATGAGAACGTAGTCATCAACACAACAGTGGATGTGAAAGTGCCCAAGGTGGAGATTGAGTACAATGTTCCGGGTGACGAGACAAGCGGTGTCAAGAATGTTACGGTTACTGAAGAAACAAAGACTTTCCCCGTCAGCGCCACTTCGGGTGTCACTGTGACTATCAATGGCAACGACCTCAAGCCATTGCAAGATGAGATTAACAGCAAGATTCAGGATGCAATCAAGACTCAATTGCCCGACATCATCAGCCAGCAGCTCAGTGGCCGCATCAACGATGAGATTCAGAAAGTTGTCGACAAGCTGATTGGTGAGATGAACACTCAGCTCAAGGAGATGATTGACCAGGTTGCTGCCGACATGAACAACCAGATTAAGGACCTTATCGACGACATCCAGGACGAGGTGAACAACACTATTGGCAACTACATCGGCAAGGTGAACAACTACACTGAGAAAATCAACTCCGTGATTGAGCGTCTCAACTGGTACATGGACCACTCCAATAACTTCTTGCAGGCAATGATGGTATATAAGGGCAGCGATGGTGCCTACCACAAGCTGAGCGAGGATGCAAACTTGCCTTCGACAGCCAACCTTGCCGGCGGTAACGCCATCTCACTCCTCCCGACTACCTACACAGGCGAAATCGCAGTGCCGGTATTCAAGAAGTTTGTGGGTGTTACAAACGTATGGAAGACGGCCGACAAGAGCGTGAGCGCACAGAATGGCGACGCAACATGCCGTCAGCTTGCCAAGGATGCCAACGACCAGTACCTGATGTGTACTCCTGTAATCGGCGTAACACACCGCGTACCGTTCAAGGCATCGAAGAGCGGCTACACCTACGAGATTGTTTACTCTGCACTCGACTATGCAGGCGTAACTTCTACTCGCAAGTACTACATCGCAGTGAAGTAATCACCCCGAAAGAGACAACTCGCAAAAAGTAGTTTATTAACTCGCAAAAAGTAGAAACGATGAAATTCAGCAAAATCATAATGACTTCTTCACTTATTCTGAGCAGCCTTTTCGCCGCTGCTCAGGATAAGGAGGTCACTGCATTCAATCCACACTGGTATCTTCAGGGTCAGGTGGGTGTGCAGGAAACACTTGGCGAAACCTCTTTTGGCAAGCTCCTTGCACCCAATGCACAGGTGGCAGTGGGCTACAACTTCAGCTCCAAGTTTGGCGCCCGCCTTGCCATCAACGCATGGCAGAGCAAGGCAGGCCTCAATTTCGATGAGACCTTGTACAAGTGGAAATGGAACTATGTGGCTCCCGCCATCGACGTTACAGCCGACCTCACCAACATCATAGGTGGCTACAATCCCAATCGCGTGGTATCGGTGGGCGTGTTTGCCGGTATCGGCGCCAACATTGGCTTCAGCAACGGTGAGGCAGGCGACGTGAAGGCAGGCCTCGCCAAGAATAACCACGAAGCACTGCGCCTTTACTGGGACGGCACTAAGGCCCGCTTCCTGGGTCGCTTTGGAGCCACAGTGGATTTCAAGGTGAGCAAGCGCGTGAGCCTCGGCATAGAGTTGCAGGCCAACACCCTTGCCGACGGCTACAACTCGAAGAAAGCCGGCAATGCCGACTGGTATTTCAACGCTCTTGCAGGCGTGAAGATTGCCCTTGGCAAGAGCACTAAGGCTGTGCCAGTGCCCGCGCCAATCGTGATGCACGACACCATCTACGTGGACCGCGTAGTGGAGAAGGTGGTGGAGAAACGCGTGGAAGTGCCCGTTGAGATTAAGACCGACGCCGTTGAGGTGCAGAAGCTGCGCCGCGACATCTTCTTCACCATTGCCAAGACAGTGGTTACCGACAAGGAGATGAGCAAGGTTGAAGAGGTTGCCAACTTCATGAAGGCCAATCCGGCCAGCAAGGTGGTTGTTACCGGCTATGCCGACAAGGGAACTGGCAACAAGGCCCTGAACCTGCGCCTCGCCAAGAACCGTGCCAATGCCGTGTTTAATGTGCTTGTGGAGAAATACAAGATTTCTACCGACCGCATCATCGCAAAGAGCATGGACGACGACATGGAGCAGCCCTACAACGATCCCATCCAGAACCGTGTGGCAATCTGCGTAGTGGAATAATAATCAACGCGATTATTTCTTGACAAATATAACAAATTGAATAAATTGCTGCCTTATCACATCGCTAATCCACTGAAGACGATGTGGTGGGCAGCAATTGTTTTTCACACAAAGCCCACCGTGCTTTGTGGCAGAATACTCAGAAAATAATTAATGACTATCATGCGAAAAATCTTACTTATTCTCACCCTTGCGCTGGTGCAGCTGCCGGCAGTGGCTCAGGTGCTTGCCAATGGCTACTACCGCATTCAGAACTACAAGACGCAGCGATATGTGTATGTCACCGACGACAAGGGCAAGCTCAACTATGCCACCACCACCGCCGACATGTATGCCATTCAGCTGTGGCTGGGCTTCGACAAGACATCGAGCGACCCTGCCACCGTGTGCTGCGCGCAGCAAGTGGACGGCAGCAAGTATGACATCAAGGCGCAGGGCACCGGAATCCATGAGATTATCCAGAGCTATGTGAGCCTGCGCAAGAACTCCGACGGCACATTCTTAGCCTATGGCTCGAAGGACGGCCTCACCAAGTATCTCGGCGACGGCGAGCAGGCCGACTGCGACGAGGGCGTGATGTCGGGCGAAACCTCGGGCAACTACCG
This sequence comes from Bacteroidales bacterium, assembly GCA_029219425.1. GTDB lineage: Bacteria > Bacteroidota > Bacteroidia > Bacteroidales > Muribaculaceae > CALZFJ01. The sequence continues at coordinate 22,652 of JAQXTJ010000109.1, read as the reverse complement.
CAAGTGGTGGATAAAGCCCATCAACACCACCGACAACTACTTCGGCGTGAAAGGCGAAATCGCCGCTTCGGGCAAGTACTACACGGCTTTCTATGCAGAGTTCCCATTCACTTTTGCCTCCACAGGCATGAAGGCCTACTACATCTGCAAGGTTGACCGCGGAATGGCGGTGATGAAGGAAATAGCAGGTGGTGTGGCAGGCGAGACCCCCGTGATTGTAGAAACCTCCAGCAACCAGCCGGTGAACTGCAAGCTCAATATAGGGGCGTCAACCGTTGCCGCTCCCACCGACAACAAGCTCGTGGGCGTGTATTTCAACAACCCCATGAAGTCGCACTACAACCGCGTGGCTTTCGACCCCAGCACCATGCGTATGCTTGGAATCACCGGCGAGGGCAAGCTGGGCTACATCACACCCTCGCTCGACTTCATTCCGGCCAATCACAACTACCTGAAAGTGCCTGCCGGCACGCCTGCCGAACTTCGCTTAGTCACCGAGCAGGAGTATAACGACTTTATTGCCTCCATGGCGCAATCAATCACCATGAGCCAAGGCTCGGCAACACTCACCGAGGGTGCTCAGCTCCAGCTCACCGCCACCGTGCTTCCCGAGAAAGCCGCCTCTCAGCAGCTCACATGGACAAGCAACAACAATGGCGTTGCCACGGTGGATGCCGGCGGAGTGGTGCGGGCCATCGCTCCCGGCACAGCCACAATCAGCGTGGCCACCACCGACGGCTCGAATCTCAGCGCAAAGTGTGTTGTGACCGTAACCAAGCGTCTTGCCACTTCCATCACCCTGAGCCACACCGAGGCAAGCATAGAGGAGGACTCGCAGCTACAGCTCACCGCCACTGTGCTCCCAGCCGAGGTTGCCTCTCAGCAGCTCACATGGACAAGCAACAACAGTGGCGTTGCCACGGTGGATGCCGGCGGAGTGGTGCGGGCCATCGCACCCGGCACAGCCACAATCAGCGTGGCCACCACCGACGGCTCGAATCTCAGCGCAACGTGTGTTGTGACCGTAACCAAGCGTCTCGCCACCTCCATCACCCTGAGCCACACCGAGGCAAGCATAGAGGAGGACTCTCAGCTCCAGCTCACCGCCACCGTGCTTCCCGAGAAAGCCGCCTCGCAGCAGCTCACATGGGCAAGCAACAACAATGGCGTTGCCACGGTGGATGCCGGCGGAGTGGTGCGGGCCATCGCTCCCGGCACAGCCACAATCAGCGTGGCCACCACCGATGGCTCGAATCTCAGTGCAACGTGTGTCGTGACCGTAACCAAGCTTCTTGCCACCTCCATCACCCTGAGCCACACCTCAATTTCGGGTGAGCCGGGAGCTGAGTTCCAGCTCACCGCCACCGTGCTTCCCGAGAAAGCCGCCTCGCAGCAGCTCACATGGGCAAGCAGCAACAATGGTGTTGCCACGGTGGATGCCGGCGGACTTGTGAGAATAATAGCCCGCGGTGAGGCCACAATCAGCGTGGCCACCACCGATGGCTCGAATCTCAGTGCCTTATGTAGCGTGACAGGTATCTCGGGCGTCGAGAGAATATTTGCCACCACCGGCCATGCCGATATCCACACTCTCACCGGAGTGCTTGTGAAGCGCAACGCCACCATCCACGATGTCAGGAGCCTCCAGCCCGGCATCTATGTGATAGGCAACGCCAAAGTGGCTGTAACAGAGTAGGAAATCCGTTCTTTTCATTCTCTAAGTTCCGGTAGCGACCTTTGTTGCGACCGGAACTTTATTTTTTTGCAACGAAATTTGCTGAATTTGATTTTTGCTGCTAAATTTGCAACGTGGTGGCATTTTGTCGCATTTTTCACCACTATGGGCGCACGAATCAAGCTAACAACAAATAAACAATCACTAATTCAATATCTTTATGCGAAACTACAACACTCGATTATCTGCATCGATTATGATGTGTCTTGCGGCAGTGCTCATGGCAGCCACTGCTTTCGCCATCACAGTGCCGCTGCCCGGAATGAAGCAGCGCGTTGCGTCGCTCACCGATCCATTCCCCACTCTAAAGACGGCTCCCATGCCGGCAGCCACAGCCAAGGCCAAGCCACTCGTAAGCCCTTCGGGTGCCACCATAGTGGGCTGGCACGCCTATCCTCAGCCCATCTACTTCGGCGAGCTTGTCACCTCGGGTGACCAGGTTTATTACTGGGAAAACAGCCAGCTCTCTCCCTCGGCAGGCTTTGTGAAGGATGGCAAGTTTTATGCCTACCTTGCCCAGAACGCCTCGGGCTACCTCACCATGGGCTACTACATCTGCAACATAAGCACAGGCGAAATCATAGAGAGCGGCGACCTGAACATGACCGACGCCTCGCAATATGTGTTCATGTGCGCCTATGATGAATTCGACAACATAGCCTATGCCTACACCTACAATGCCGACGGCACAGGCAAGCTCTTGCAGATGATTGACCCCGACACCCGCTCTTTCTCCAACATTTGTGAGGTGACACAGGCAACCACCCCGCAGGTGATGGGCTTCAACATCGACGACCGCAACCTCTATGGCGTGTCGCGCTCGGGCGACTTTGTGCGCATCAGCAAGATTGACGGAACTTTTGAGGTGGTGTGCAACACCGGTATCGTACCATCGAATTACAAGCAGGCTATGACCTATAGCCCCGTTGACCGCTGCTTCTACTGGGCAGCCCTTTGCGAAGACCTGTCGTCGTACATCGTGCGCCTCGACCCTGCGGCCGGCACCAGCGAGGTCACCGGCGAGTTGCCACAGTTCACCGAGTGGACCATCCTCGCCACCACCGACCTCACCCCGGCCGGCACCTTGCCCATGCGCCCGACAGTGAAATCGGTGAATTTTGCCGGCGCATCGCTTAGCGGCACCGTCACCGTCACCGCACCTTCCACCTGCTACGATGGCTCCAGCATTCGCAGCAACATCACCATAGCCTCCACCATCGATGGCGCCGACAATGGCACAATCACCGTCGCAGCAGGCGCCGATGGCGATGTGGAGTTCAATTGCCCGGCCAAGGGCCTGCACACCTTTGCCTTCACCGCTATCGATGCTGCCGGCAACCACAGTCCCACAGTGTCGTGCACGCGCTATATAGGCAGCGACCGCCCCACAGCCCCCACAGGAGTTACCATCGACGAGAATGGCGTGAAGTGGGATGCCGTGACCACCGGCGTGAATGGCGGCTGGGTCGATGCCGATGCAATGCGCTACAATGTGTATGTGAATGGCACACTCATCAACTCGCAGCCCGTGGCAGGCACAGAGCTTGCCAACAGCCTGCCCAATGGCAACCTCAAGGCTTTTGTGGCTTCGGTTGAGGCCACCTACGACGGCCTTACTTCCGACCGTGGCTACTCACCCACCTTCATGTGGGGCTCGCCCTACTCCGTGCCGGTGGAGTTCACCTTCACCGACGATGAAGTGGCACTGTGCAGCATCGTGAACAGCAATGGCGACAACTTCATGTGGCACTTCGACACAGCCAACCGCTACTTCTACTACTCCTATGGCGCCAACAATGCCGATGACTGGGTGTTCCTCCCCGTCACCGAGTTTGCCGACGCCGATGCCCTCTATGTGGTGAATGTGGATGCCTGGGTGCGCTCACAGTATTACCCCGAGTCTTTCGAGATAGCCTACGGCGCAGAGCCCAAACCCGGGGCAATGACCGTGGTTGGCACCTACGATGAAGTGAAAAACCAGAACACCGAGACCTACTCGGCCTACTTCAATGTCCCTGCCGCCGGCAGCTACTATGTGGGAATCCACTGCATCTCGCCAAGCTACAAGGACCGCCTCTACTTCAACCGCGTGAGCATCGCCGTGTCGTCGCGTTCGGCCGCTTGTCCGGCTCCCGCCACCGGCGTCACAGCCAAAGCAGCCGACCGTGGCGAGCTAAAGGCACTCGTGTCGTTCACCATGCCCACCAAGACAATCTCGGGCGCCGACCTGCCAGCCGACGCTGTGCTTACAGCCACAGTGAGTCGTGGCGACGTTTCGACCACCGTCAGTGGCGCACCGGGTGAGGCATTCTCGGGCATTGAGATTGCCACCGAGCAAGGCTCCAACGAGATTTCCGTAGCTGTAGGCCTCGGCGAAGACACCAGCGAGGCAGTTGTGGTGAGCGTATATACCGGCCTTGCCATCCCAGGCTCCGTGAGCTCGCTCAAGGCCGTTGTGGCCGACGACAACATGAGCGCGCACTTCACATGGAACGCCCCCACCTGGGCAGTCACCGATGGCTTCTACGACACCGAGAGCCTGCGCTACTACTATTGCGACTACGACTGGACCCTTGGCAAGTGGGTGGAGAAGCAGGAGCTTGGCGCAGTGAATGAGTTTGATTTCACCGTGCCTGCATCGTCGCCGATGGGCGTGCAATATGTGGGAATCCTCGCCGAGAACGACGGCGGCAAGAGCAGCTACGTAAACTATAAGACGGTAACCCTTGGCACTCCCTACGAGCTGCCAATGGCCGAAAACTACACCAATGGCAAGTTTACCTACAAGCCCGTAATCACCGTGGCACCCAATACCTACTACTCCGGCAAGTGCAGCATCGCCAAGCCCGAGAACTATGGCGCTACCAACGATAGCGAAAACAACTACGCCATGGTGAGCGCACCGAGCAACAGCTACGGCGAGAGCTACTGCCTTGTGGCTCTGCCTAAGTTTAGCACTGAAGATGTAACAGGCGTGAAGCTCAACTTCCGCGTGTGGGGCGGCGCATCGCTTGCTACGAGCGAGATACGCCTCATCTCGGCCGACGTGGCCGAGACTATGGTTGCAAGCTTCTGGAACGACCTACCGGCTGAGTGGAACGACATTGAGATAGATCTTCCTGCCGAGTTCTATGGCAAGAAGTGGGTGGAGGCCCGCGTGTTCTCGCACTTCTATCCCGGCGACCCCAAATACACCATCGTTGACAGATACACCATCGAGGCCGAGACTTCGGGCGTGAGCAGCATTGCACAGGGCAACGGCGGCATCACCGTGACCGGTGGCGAAGGCTGCATCAGCGTGAGCAGCAAAGAGCCTGCCGATGTGGCAATCTACAGCACTTGTGGCACGCTTGTTGCCCGTGAGCGCGTGGCAGCAGGCAGCACTCGCCTGAGCATGGCACAGGGCATCTATGTGGTGCGCACTGCCGGCAACGCCACCAAGGTAGCCGTGCGCTAAGCCCGAAACCCATATAACTACACACAGAATAGGCTGTGCCACAATCGCTGGCACAGCCTATTCTGTGTGAGTGTGGTTTATGGAGTGGGTCAGTCCTTCTCGCCAAAAGCCAGGTCGCCGGCATCGCCAAGTCCCGGCACGATGTAGGAGTGGGCATTGAGGTCGGGGTCGATGGCGGCAATCCACAGCGTTGTCGATTCGCCGGGCAGCGTCTTGGCTACAAAATCCACCGCCTTCTGCGATGCGATGACCGATACCACATGCACTTTCTTGGGCGTTCCCTTGGTGAGCAGGGCTTTGTAGGCAAGCTCCATCGAGGCTCCTGTGGCAAGCATGGGGTCGGTGAGAATGAGCGTCTTGCCCTCGAGGCTTGGCGAGGCAAGATACTCGATATGGATGTCGAAGTCGTCGCTTCCGGTGCGGTACTTGCGGTAGGCGCTCACGAAAGCATTCTCGGCATTGTCGAAAAAGCTCAGTACGCCCTCATGCAATGGCAGTCCGGCACGCAGAATGGTGCCCACAACCACATCTTCGCCCACCACGTCGCAATGAGCAGTGCCAAGAGGCGTTACAACATCGGTGCGTGTGAACTGAATCTCTCGCGACACCTCGTAGGCCATAATCTGCCCAATACGTTTCAGATTATGGCGAAATCGCATGCGGTCGCCGTGGCGTGCCACATCGCGCAACTCAGCCATATACTGGCTCACCAGCGACGGCTGTTCCGATAAATTCCTTATTTTCATGCTATCATTTTTTTAATAGTGTATTCTATATATTGTTTTTTTGATGTTGGGATGCACCCTGGTGCGTCTGCGTAACAGCCTTATAATTAAGGGATAACCAAAGCGACTGTGGGGCGGACGCACCGGGGTGCGTCCCTACAGTCCTGAAAGGCCCTGTCATAGTTGTTTCCCGAGAATAAGCTTTGTGGCGGCGAGGTCGGCGGTGAGCTGGGTGCGCAGCTCGTCGATGCTGCTCATGTGCCGCTCATCGCGCAGGCGCGCGCAGAAGTCAACTTTGATTTGGCGTCCATAGAGGTTGCCCTCGAAGTCGATAATGTGCACCTCTATGCTTCGCTCCGAGCCATCGTCGAAGGTGGGTCGTGTGCCAATATTGGCCATTCCGCCACGTCGGGAGCCATCGGGGAGCGTCACTTCCACGGCATATACTCCATCGCGCGGCACCAGCAACAAGGGCGAAGGCAGCACCACGTTGGCAGTGGGGAAGCCAATGCCCCGACCCCGTGCGAAGCCATGATTCACCGAGCCGGTGAATCCGAAGCGACGCCCCAGCTTATCGGCGGCGCCAGCCACATCGCCGGCTTCGAGCTGGCGGCGCACTATTGAGGAGCTCACCGGGGCAAACGCGCCAATATACTCCTCGGCACGCTCCACTTCGAGTTGCAGCTCACGTCCATGAGCCAGATAGTGCTGAAACTGCTCGTTGCGGTTGTGGCCGAAGCGGTGGTTGTAGCCCATTAGGATTGCCCGGGTAGAATAGTCGCGTTGCAGGAGGCTCATAAATCCCCGTGAATCGAGCTGCGACAGCTTGGTGGTGAAATTCATCACCACAATGTAGTCAACGCCGGTAGCGGCGATAAGGCGCAGCCTCTCGGCGAGGGGCATAATGAGTCGCAAGCCGCTATTTGGTCGCAGCACATTCTGTGGATGATTGGCAAATGTGACCACAGCCGAGCGCAGGCCACGGGCATCGGCGAAGCGTCGGAGTTGCTCAATAAGCCACAGGTGGCCGCGGTGCACGCCATCGAACATTCCAATGGTGGCTGCCGCCGCATCCATTCTTCCGGGCACATTTCCAATAATCTCGGCCATAGTCGTCGTTGTTGTTGTATTATGCAGTAGGATATCTCACTTTTCCACTTTTCTCCATTCACCTATCGCGTCGATAAACTCGCTGCCGGGAACCACCAGGGTGGTTTCGAATCCCACTTCAGCGGCTGCATCGAGGTTCTTCTGCGAGTCGTCGATGAAGAGCGTTTCTTCGGGCTTGATGCCAAGGTGCTCAATTGCGTACTCAAAGATTGCCCTGCTTGGCTTGGCGAGGTGCGACTCGAAGGAAGTGACACGCCCGTCGAAGTAGTCGCTCATCTCGCGTCCCTCGGCGCGGAAACACTCGGCGATTTTGGAGTGGTACATTATGGGGTTGGTGTTTGATAGCAGGTAGATGCCGAAGTCGTTGCGCAGCATGCGCAGCTCCACGAGCCGGTGCGCGGGAATGCCGATTAGGAATGCGTTGAGGGCCTCGTGCACCTGCTCATCGGTCACATCGCCGCCTCCGCCGGGGATGCGTCGGCGCACCTCATCGCAAAATTCGTGAGGCGACATTTCGCCCTCCTCCAGCTTGAGGAACGGGCCGCTCTGCACATATAGACCGAGCATCTCGTTGGCGCCCTCCATGCCCAGGGCGGTGAGAGCCTCCACGCATCGCTCGCGCTCAATATCCATAATCACTCCTCCCAGGTCGAAGAGGAGATTCTTTATTTGTTTGCTCATATTCTCAGGTGGTGTGGTGAAAAAATGGAATTTGTGTGATATGCTTGGGTGGAATCTTAGTGTAGTGGCACTTTCTCGGTGGGCGGCAGGGATTCGTTGCGCTCGTCGACCACCTGAGCCACGGTGCGGGCCAGGGTGAGGAACGATGCCCCCGACACGCTGTTTTGCAGCGTCACCGGCACGCCGTCGTCGCCACCGCGGCATATACCTGCCACAAGGGGGATTTGTCCCAGAAGCCTCACATTGAGCTTCTCGGCGAGGTTCTTTCCGCCGTCCTTGCCGAAGATGAAGTATTGCTCATCGGGGTGGGCTGCCGGGGTGAACCACGACATGTTCTCCACGATTCCCAGAATGGGCACGTTCACCTTGTCGCTGCGGAACATGCTCACACCCTTTCGGGCGTCGGCAAGCGCCACCTCCTGTGGTGTGGTCACCACAATTGCGCCGGTGATGGCAAGCGTCTGCACCAGTGTGAGGTGAATGTCGCTCGTGCCTGGAGGCATGTCGATGATGAAGTAGTCGAGTTCGCCCCAGTGTGCCTTGGCGATGAGCTGCTTCAGTGCGTTGCTTGCCATTCCGCCGCGCCACAGCACGGCTTTCTCTTTGTCAACGAGGAAGCCTATGGAGAGGAGCTTCACGCCATATTTCTCGATGGGGAGGATAAGGTCGCGACCCTCCACGGAGGTCATGTAGAGCTGCTCATCTTCCACGCCAAACATCTTTGGCACCGATGGACCGAAGATGTCGGCATCGAGCAGTCCCACCTTGTATCCGAGCTGTGCGAGCGACACTGCCAGGTTGCTTGCCACGGTTGATTTGCCCACGCCGCCCTTTCCCGACGACACGCCGATGATGTTCTTCACGCCCGGCAGAGGGTTCTCGGGCTTCGGTGGCAGCTGTGTGCGCGATTTCATTGCTATGTTGCCCTTAATATCCACGTCGGGCGAAATGTGGGTGCAGATGGCAGTCTCTGCGGCGCGAATCACCGACTTGGAGAAAGGATCAGTTGGCTTGTCGAAGATGATTGAGAACGACACCTTCATGCCGTCGATGCGAATGTCGTCGTCCACCATTCCGGCGGTAACGATGTCGGTGCCGGTGCCGGGATAGCGCACGTTTTTCAGAGCCTCAAGAATGAGGTTGGGATATAGTCGTAATTGTTCCATTTGAATTGTTCTTTTTTTTATTCTTTGTCGTTGAGAAGCTGTGGGCACTGAATGTAGCCACGGGAGAAACTTCGGTAGGTGTCCTCCTCAATTTCTATGTCGGGCTCGGAGAGCGGGGAGTCGGGGGTGAGGTGGAATTGTAGGTACTTGATTGTGAGTCCTCGGTCGAGCCACTGCTGCTCATAGAAAGTGCGTATTTCGAGGATATCGTCGGCCAGGCCCGAGTGGTATAGGTCGGCGGTGTTGACCTCCACCGGCAGATTGTTCAGTGCTACCATTGCGTCGGTGTAGGTGTAGAGGAAAGGGCTGTCGGTTTTGAGGTGCACCAGTCCATTAGGCTTCAGGATGAGTCGGTAAAGCTCCATGAAGCGAGTGGATGTGAGACGCTTGCGCACCTTGCGCATCTGTGGGTCGGGGAAAGTGATCCAAATCTCGCTCACCTCGCCGGGGGCGAAGAAGCGGTCGATAAGCTCTATGTTGGTGCGCAGGAATGCCACATTGCTGAGTCCTTCGGTGTGAGCCTGCTTTGCGCCGGTCCACATTCGGGCGCCCTTGATGTCCACTCCTATATAGTTTTTGCCGGGAAACCGTCGGGCCAGCCCAACGGCATACTCTCCTTTTCCGCAACCAAGCTCAACGACAATCGGGTTGTCGTTGCCAAACACTTTGGTGCCCCAGCATCCGCGCAGCTCACAGTATTGGTCGTGAATGGCTGCGAAGGGGAACTGATACACATTGGGCAGCTGTTCCATCTCGGCAAATTTTTTCAGTTTGTTCTTTCCCATCTTTCAGTTTTTAATAGTTAGGAGTTAGGAGTTAGGAGTATCCAATATCTAATATCTAATATCTTGACATCTGATACTAATGTTTTAGTATTTTTAGCTTTCGTGTGGCTCCGTTACGGAGTGTCACATCCACAATCATCACTGGTGAGGTGATGTGGGCTATGCTGGTGCTTGCCTCGCAGCCGGTGTCGCGAATGGCGGCACACAGCAGGCCAGCCTCATCGAAGATGTTGGCACAGGTGATATTGTCGGTGGCGATGATTTGCAGCACAGAGCCTGTGATGCTTATTTTCACAGCCACTTCGTTGTCCACGGAGGGAGCGATGGTGCCCGAAATGTCCTTGATGTCGAAGTCGCACCATTGTCCGGCGTTCTTATAGGCCTCAATCATCTCCTTTGCCACAAACAGCGGAGTGCTTGAGTCTTCGTTCATTCCGCGAAACACCTCCTTGCCCAGCTCGGGCACGGCAAGAGGAAGGGCCTTCACCAATGCAGGGTGCGCATCCTCGAAGGCGTTGTCGCCAATGTAGGCCACGTTGGCTGGAATGCTGAGTGCGTTGCCGGCCATGGAGTTGCCATAGAAAGCATAGTTGCCCACCTCTTCGGCACATTCGGGAAGAGCAATGCTCACTGCTGCCTGATTGCCGAAGCACACGCCCTCGGGAATCTCGCTGAGGTTTCGGGGAAAGCTGATGCTGGCAATCTTTGTGCCGGCAAAGGCCCATTTGCCCACTTTCTCCACACTGGGGCATAGGGCAAAGTTGAAGTGAGTGAGCGCCGTGCCGCTGAATGCCTCATCGCCAATCGTAGCCAGCTCCGAGCCGGCGGCCACATCCACCGTGGCAAGAGCCTCGCAGCCAGCAAATGCGCGGTTGCCAATCTCACGCACAGCGTTGCCAATCGCCACCGATACGAGACTCGTGCATCCGGCAAATGCTCCGTCGCCAATCACGCGGGAGCCTAATGCAATGCACTTCAGCCTGCTGGCGCTGAAAGCGTAGTCGCCAATCTCCATCACGGTTTCGGGGATTGCAATATCCTCCAGCTCCTCGCAGGCAGCCACAGCGGCTTCGCCCACCACGCGCAGCCCGGCCGGCAGTACAAGGCTGTGCAGCCTGGAGCCAAAGAAGGCGTAGCGAGGCAGCACACCGGCCTCAAAGCGGCCACGGTGCCCAAAGTAGCATTCGTTGCCGCTGCAAGAGTAGGCGGCAATCTCGGCGCCGCTCAGATTGAGCGACGAGAGACATGTGAGGCTGTCGGCGATAAAAGCGAAGTCGCGCACATCGAGCGAGCCGGTCACCACAAGCTGGCTCACGGCCTTGTCGCCGATGCTGCGTTGCAGCTCACCGGGAGCCGTGGCAATGCTCATGGCCTCCATTGCGAGCCACGATGCTGCCGCAAAAAGGAAGGACAGGAATATCTTTTTCATTGCAATGTGCTTTGTAGATACAGAGAATTATTTCTGCAAAAATAGTGCAAATCCACGAATTATCGGCAACCGCCGTGCAAAAAAGCGCATTTTTGGGTGAGATGGCTCATTAATTAATGTGATAATTGGTGTGTGAATGCGCTTTTTTCGCTATATTTGCGGCAGGGGCAGCGGCATGCTTGCATGGCTTGTGCCTTTTTGTGAAACCTAAAATGCTGATTGATATGGACTACAAAAGTGATGTGGAGCTGCTTGGGCACACGTTTGGTGCAATTGTAAAGAATAATTCCACCATGGGAATGCAGTGGAAGAACATCTATCTTTCCCGCGTTGCAGCAGAGATTCTGCTCAGCTATCTGCCCGAGTCGTTGCCGGGCGAGTTTGACGACATGGCCGGGAAAGTGAGGCTGCTTGAGCAGATGCTAAGCTACTGTCCGGAGACCGATATGCCACGCGCTGCCATCGCGCTGCGCGAGGTTATCGACAGCTATGCCCCGAATGATGACAACACGCTTGCCCTCACCAAGCTGCGCGAATACATCGACCCTGCCGTAGATGCCTCTGCGTGGTGCGAGAAGTGGGGCCGACACCTGCAATTCGACCCCGTGGAGCGCAGCGAGCGATGGGAGGAGGTAATCTACGATGTGGAAAAGGAGGTGGCTCAGAGGCTCAACTACGATGAGTGGCACATGGGATTTTGCTACCGCTACTGGAGTGTGAAGGAAGATGTGCTTGCCGACATGGGCCTGGAATGGCACTCGCCATCGGCAATGAATCCCGACGTGATGTTTGACTGACCGCGATGATTGATTAATTGTGTGTGTAACTTTGCTAATCCAAGAGGAATATGAAAAAGATGATTGTGTTTGCCACCCGGCCCACCGCCGACGACCTCACCGGCCGCAGCCACTGGTGGGGCGCCCCCGACCTGCCCGCCGGCGTTTCCTATCCCTATGTGACTGTGGGAGAGGGCGCCGACGCTTATCCTGAGCCACTCACCTTCATTTGCCAGGTGAGACTAAGCGAGATTGCTCCATTTGACTCCGATGGCAAGCTGCCCCACAAGGGAATGCTCTATTTCTTTGCCGCCATCGACTATTTTCTGGGCGAGGACTCGCCGCTCGACTTGCCCATCCACAACTACAGCGGCGAGCTGATACGCGTGATCTACTGCGAAGAGGAGGAGGGACTCACGCCCTACGAAATCACCTGGGAGGACAGCGATGAGAGCATATTCCGTCCTGCCGAGGCCATCGACTTCAGAACGACCGACGGCTCCTACGACGTGTTTGCCCACGGCCTCTTGGGCGAGGCAATCGACGATGTGGCCGAGCGTTACCCGCACCTCACCACCCTGCTGCGCATAGAGGAAGAAGACCGCTGGGGGCTGCGCTTCTACGACTGTGGCACACTCTATTTCCTCATCTCTCCCGACGACCTCGCCCACCGCCGCTTCGACCGCACCTCAATCGAGCTGTTTTTCTATTAATGGCGAATCACCGGCAGGCGTGCTGTTGCCGGCTCTATTTTTGTGAAAAATTAAAATGATATAATTATGCTTAATTATGCTTTGAGTTTTGGGGGTTTGTAGCTAAATTTGTGAGAGATTGTTGTTATGATTAGAGGAATAACCCAAATTATTTTGACTGATTCTATATGGAAATAATTGAAAATGAGAGCCTCATAGTGAAATCGAAGGCTCAGGGCGCAGAGTTGTGCAGCATTGTGCGCAAAAGCGATGGCAGGGAGTTTCTGTGGCAGGCCGACCCGAAATACTGGAAGCGCCACTCTCCGGTGCTGTTCCCCATTGTTGGCGCTCTGTGGAACAACAAGATGCACCAGGACGATGAGACCTACACCATGACGCAGCATGGCTTTGCCCGCGACAGCGACTTTGAGCTGGTGGAACACACCGACGCATCGGTGTCGTACTTGCTGCGCAGCAACGACGACACTCTGCGCCACTATCCCTACCGCTTTGAGCTGCAAGTAGGCTACCGCCTTAGCGGCGACACGGTGAAGGTGATGTGGCAGGTGCGCAACCTTGAGGACAAGCGCATAATGCACTTCCAGATAGGCGCTCATCCGGCTTTCAACTATGCCGACTATGACCCCGATGCAGAGCGTCAGGGCTATATAAAATTCGACACTTCGGCCGACACCTACAAGCTGTCGGTGATAGGGCAGAATGGCTGCCTTGCCACTTCGGCCGACACGCTCCGTGCCACCGACGGCACCATTCGTGTGACCCGTCACACTTTCGACCGGGATGCCATTATCCTCGAGAAGCGCCAGGTGCAGTCGGTCACGCTCATCAGCCCCAGCCATGAGCCTTATCTGCGGGTGGCATTCAATGCACCTGTGGTGGGAATATGGTCGCCTGCACGCGGCGGCTTTGCCCCATTTGTGTGCATCGAGCCATGGTATGGCCGATGCGACCGCGAGGGCTATGAGGGAGAGTTTAGCGACAAGGACTGGATGCAGCACCTCAAGCCCGGCTCACAATTTAATGCCGAGTATCTCATAGACATACTCTAAAGAGCAGCACAGCCACCGTGATTTTTTTGCGAAAAATGCTGTTTTGATATGAAAACCATAGAGTTTTGTAGTGAAACGGACGTAAATCGCAAATTTCCTTGGTCCATTAAGGAATTTTTTCCTTAATTATGCTGTTGTGTATCAAAAAATTTACTACCTTTGCATAGTTTTTCGGAGGGAAAACTGTGACAACCGAAAATTCAATAATTTCTTATACAATAATTTGAAGAAAATGGCAAAGATTGATTTAACTAAGTATGGCATTCAGGGAACTCCTGAAATCGTTTACAACCCCTCTTATGAGCAGCTCTTCAAGGATGAGACCAATCCCGAGCTCACAGGCTTTGAGAAGGGTCAGGAGACTGAGCTTGGCGCTGTGAACGTGATGACAGGTATCTACACCGGCCGCTCGCCTAAGGACAAATTCATCGTGATGGACGCTACATCGAAGGACACAGTGTGGTGGACAAGCGATGACTACAAGAACGACAACAAGCCCGTCACCGAGGAGACTTGGAAGGCTCTCAAGGAGCTTGCAGTGAAGGAGCTTTCGAACAAGAAGCTCTACGTTGTTGACGGCTACTGCGGCGCCAACCTCGCTACTTGCCTCCGCGTGCGCTTCATCGTTGAGGTTGCATGGCAGGCTCACTTCGTGAAGAACATGTTTATCCGTCCTACCGATGAGGAGCTTGAGAACTTTGAGCCCGACTTCATCGTTTACAACGCTTCGAAGGCTAAGGTGGAGAACTACAAGGAGCTTGGCCTCAACTCTGAGACAGCCGTTGTGTTCAACCTCACCTCGAAGGAGCAGGTTATCATCAACACTTGGTATGGCGGTGAGATGAAGAAGGGTATGTTCTCGATGATGAACTACTTCAAGCCTCTCGAGGGCATCGCTTCGATGCACTGCTCGGCCAACACCAACGAGAAGGGCGAGACCGCAATCTTCTTCGGCCTCTCGGGCACAGGCAAGACAACTCTTTCTACCGACCCGAAGCGTATGCTTATCGGTGACGACGAGCACGGCTGGGACGATGAGGGCGTATTCAACTACGAGGGTGGATGCTACGCTAAGGTTATCAAGCTCGACAAGGAGAGCGAGCCCGATATCTACAACGCTATCAAGCGCGACGCACTCCTCGAGAACGTTACTGTAGATGAGAACGGAAAGATCGACTTCGACGACAAGAGCGTGACTGAGAACACCCGCGTTTCTTACCCAATCTATCACATCAACAACATCGTGAAGCCTATCTCGAAGGCTCCCGCTGCAAAGAACGTGATCTTCCTTTCGGCCGACGCATTTGGCGTGCTTCCTCCCGTGTCTATCCTCAACGCCGAGCAGACTAAGTACTACTTCCTCTCGGGCTTCACTGCAAAGCTTGCAGGCACAGAGCGTGGTATCACTGAGCCTACTCCCACTTTCTCGGCTTGCTTCGGCGCAGCATTCCTTGAGCTTCACCCCACTAAGTATGCCGAGGAGCTCGTAAAGCGCATGGAGAAGTCGGGTGCCAAGGCTTACTTGGTGAACACCGGCTGGAACGGAACAGGCAAGCGCATCTCTATCAAGGATACTCGTGGTATCATCGACGCTATCCTCGACGGCGCTATCCTCACTGCTCCCACCAAGACCATTCCTTACCTCAACTTCGAGGTTCCGACTGAACTCCCCGGCGTTGACACCAACATCCTCGACCCGCGCGACACTTACGCTAACGCTGAGGACTGGAACGTGAAGGCTCAGGATCTTGCACAGCGCTTCATCAAGAACTTCACCAAGTACACTACCAACGAGGCAGGCAAGGCTCTCGTAGCAGCCGGCCCGCAGCTCTAATTCACACACATTGCACACACCGTGCGCGGGTCAGTTGGCCCGGCACGCGCAATAGCACCAAGGCCCGTCGCCCCCACACAGAGGCGACGGGCCTTTCTCATCTTTCAGCCTTGCCTGATGCAACAGAATAGCAAATCTTGTTAGTTTCATCCACTCCGATTGAGCGTCTCAGTAGGATGCATCATCCTTTTGGCGTCGTCCTTTTGGCATTGGTGGCAAATGTTTTCTCCCGCTGAATTATGGGGGATTTGTGGGGGATTTACTATCTTTGTGGCTGTGTTTCTGCGATACGCTAATATACTATGGAGGAGATTGTGCACTTTTTCGGCGAGGAGGCTGCCGTGGTGGAGCTGCCACGGCTCTTCACCAATCCTTTTCACTACCGCCCTCACCCACTGGTGGTGATGGCGCAGCAGCGGCTGCTGGCTTATTTTGCCTCTCATCCTGAGTGGGGCGAGGAGCTGCGTGGCGGCAAGATGCTTGGCGTGCTGGTGGTGCGGTGCGATGATGGCAGGCTGGGATTCCTTGCAGCATTCTCGGGCAACTTGTGTGGCAGCAATCTGCAACCGGGCTTTGTGCCGCCGGTATTCGACATGCTGCGGCCCGGCGATTTCTTCCGCCGCGGCGAGGCCCTAATCACTGCCATCAATCACCGCATTGCCTCCATTGAGCAATCCGACGACTACCACGAGCTGTGCCGCCGTGCCGCTGAGGCTCGCCGCGATGCCGAGGCTGCCACCGAGGCTCACCGCAAGGCGATGGCCACCGCCAAGGCTCGGCGCGATGAGGCACGGAGCCGTGGCGATGCCAGTGAGGCTGCCCTCACCCGTGAGAGCCAGTGGATGAAGGCCGAGCTGCGGCGCATAAAGGGGCGCCACAATGCCGCGATAGCTGCTGCCGATGAGGCTCTTGCAGCCACCAGGCAGGAGCTCAATGCTCTGTGCGAGGAGCGCAAGCGGCGGTCGGCCGAGTTGCAACGCGCTATCTTCGACCACTTTGTGATGCTCAATGCGCGTGGCGAGCATCGCACGCTCACCGAGATTTTTGCAGGCACTCCGCAGCAACTGCCGCCGGGTGGGGCAGGGGAGTGTGCCGCGCCCAAGCTGCTGCAATATGCCTTTGCCCACGGCCTGGAGCCGGTGGCAATGGCAGAGTTCTGGCACGGTGCGTCGCCGCAGGGCGAGGTGCGCCACCATGGTCACTTCTACCCTGCGTGCCGGGGCAAGTGCCTTCCCATACTCTCGTTCATGCTGCAAGGACTGGAGGTGGAGCCCGAGCCGGCTGCGGTGGAGGGTCAGCCCTTGGAGATTCTCTACGACGACGATTGCATGATTGCTGTGAACAAGCCTGCCGGAATGCTCACGGTGCCTGGCAAGCTCGACGCTGTCGCGCTCCAGCAGCTTGTGGAGGCTTCGACCGGTGGTGAGGCGCTGGTGGTGCACCGTCTCGACCAGGACACCTCGGGCGTGGTGCTCTTTGCCAAGACTCAGGCGGCGCAGCGTGCCTTGCAGCGGCAATTCGAGCAGCGCGGCACGGCTAAGCGGTATGTGGCCTTGCTCGACGGCTGCCCCTCGGCCGATGGCGGCACCGTGAGCCTTCCCTTGCGTCCCGACGTGGACCACCGCCCGCAGCAAATGGTGGATTTCGTCAAGGGCAAGCCGTCCATTACCGAGTGGAGAGTGGAGAGCGGAGAGCGGAGAGGCTGTGCTGAGTGGAGAGTGGAGGGGCTGTGCCGGGTGGCACTGTGGCCGCTCACCGGGCGCACGCACCAGCTCAGGGTGCACTGTGCCCATCCGCAGGGAATTGGCGTGCCTATACTGGGCGACCGCCTCTACAACAACTCCCCGAAGAGCCACGCACGGGGGCGAATGTATCTCCACGCCGAGTGGCTCGAGGTCACTCACCCGGTCACTGGCGAAAGGCTGCAAATCATGGCCCCGGCTCCTTTCTAAGTTTTTTTAACTACGATTTTTGCACCTCGTTTCGATTAATTTGCGTAACTTAGTGGCACTTAAATTTTCAATATGGCTATGAAGACAGTTATTACGCTGATTATCGCGGCAATGGTGTCGCTCGGCGCGTTTGCGCAGGAGCAATACAAGCGCTGCATATTCGTGAATGGCGCCGACACGCTGCGCTACCGTGAGCTTCAGCCCGAGCGCCCCGATGCCGACCGCTACCCCCTTGTGGTATTCCTGCATGGCTCGGGCGAGCGCGGCACCGACAATGAGAAGCAGCTCACCCATGGCGCACAGATGTGGCTCAACCCCACAGTGCGCAAGAAGTATCCCGCATACGTGGTGTTTCCTCAGTGTCCCGAAGATGCCTACTGGGCATACGATGAGGCGCCCACATCGTATGCCCCCGATGCCATGCCCATCCTCGAGGAGCCTACGAAATACATAAAGCTCGTGCGCGGACTGGTGAGCAAATACATAGGAGAGGGCAACATCGACCCCAACCGCATATATCTCGTGGGCCTCTCGATGGGCGCAATGGCGGTCTATGACCTTGCTGAGCGTTTCCCCAATATGTGGGCAGCGGCAGTGCCCATCTGCGGCTCGGTGAACCCCAAGCGGCTCAAGAATTGCCGCCCGGTGGCATTCAGCATCTATCATGGCGACGCCGACCCGGTGGTGCCCGTGGAGGCTTCGCGTGCCGCCTATCGCCGCCTCAAGGAGCTTGGCGCGAGCGTGGAGTACAAGGAGTTTCCGGGCTGCACTCACGGCAGCTGGAATCCGGCCTTCAACCAGCCCAACTTCATGAAGTGGCTCTTCGGCAACACCCGCCGCGACCGCTGACGCGCCCCATAGCTTCTCCACCACATCTCTCACTCATCACCTCCCCCCCCTGACGGAGCCGGGTGTGTCAAAATTGGAAAATAACCACTTATGTAGGGACGCACCCCGGTGCGTTCGCCCACAGTCGCTTTGGCTATCGCCTAATTATGAGGCTGTTACGCGGACGCACCGGGGTGCGTCCCTACATCAAAATATTATCAAACCGAATTTTGATACACCCAGACGGAGGCTTTGTTGCCGTGCTCCAAGCGGCCACTGTGTGATTGCCGGCAGCAATTGCCCGTGAGGCTGCTTGGAGCAGCAAAATATGTTATTGAGCATACTATGAACAAATTTACCCACATTGAAAACGTTTTTACCCTATTATATGCGCGTGTGGAGGCTAATTTTGCCCTCGGAATTTGGTTCCGGGGGTTTTTATTGCCGCACACCGGCCGATTGCGCTGAAGTTTTAGAAAATATCATCATAATATTTTACCAAAACCTAAAAGACAAAAAAATTACTAATTAATTAACTTTTTAATGATTATGAAAAAAAGAAGTTTACTATTGGCAGCCGCCGCTCTCACCATTGGTGGAATGAGCGCCGCTGAATTTGCCGACGGTATCACTCCGCTGCTTCCCGAAGGCGTGAAGATCAACTACGACCAGAACAAGCGATTCTGGGGACAGAAGACTCTCACCGTGACCGGCTCGGCCGAAGGTGGCTACAAGGCCTTCTTCGAGGCAACCGACAGCGAGCATGGTGGAGAGCTGTGGGTAACCGACGGAACTCCCGCCGGCACCAAGCTCGTGAAGGATATCAACCCCGGCGTGAGCACATCGAATGTGAGCTGGCTCACCCGCTTTGCCGACAAGGTAGTGTTCTCGGCCGACGACGGTGAGAACGGACAGGAGCTGTGGATCTCCGACGGAACTAAGGAGGGCACTTACATGGTGGCCGACATTCACTTGCTCGAAAGCTCGAATCCCCAGGGATTCTGCCAGATTGACGAGAACCGCTTCACATTCTTTGCAACCGACATCGAAAGTGAGTCGTTTGCCGAGGCTGGCGCACAGCAGTGGCTCTGGATCTCCGATGGAACTGAGGAGGGAACTCACCTCTTAGCACAAGCCGAATGCTTCTTCCCCGGACGTGAGGAAGTCAGCCGCTGGTCGACTCCCTGCCGTGTAGGCCGCAAGGTGTTCTTCAAGGCCGACGTTGCCGACAAGTCGCAGTTCTTCTATGGCGATGAGCTTTGGGTGACCGACGGAACAGAGGAAGGCACCTTCCGCGTATCGGAAATCAACCTTGAGCCTAAGTTTGCTGAAGACGGCACCACCCAGATTGGTACTGTGGGTCCGTGCGTGCTCTACATGCAGAACTACAACAACAAGGGCGTTACATTCCGCGCATGGAGCATGGAGCACGGCAACGAGGTCTGGTTCTCCGACGGAACACTTGAGGGAACCTACGAGATTGCCGACGTGATGCCGGGCGCAGGCCCCAGCGGAATCGGCCATGGTTGCGACCCCACCAGCTTCGGTGAAATCTACAATGGCTATGTAATGTGCCGCGGCCGTGAGGAAGGCACAGGCCATGAGCTTCTTGCAATCAATCCCGAGACACGCGACTACAAGGTTTACGACATCTTCTCGGAGGCTCCATCGGTTGACCACAACTCGTTCCCCGATGACGGCGTGGTATTCGACGGCCGCTATATGTTCTGCGCCGCCACAGGCTTCGACAAGAACAATGAGAACCACCACGGTGGTGAGCTCCACTGGTTTGACGGCACACAGGTGCAGATGCAGATGGACTTCGCTCCCGGCACCGGCTGCGACTGGATTAAGGAAATGGTAGTGTGCGGTGGCAGCCTCTACTGGTGGAACGAGGGCAGCCTCGACGGCACCGGCGCAACCAACACCAAGCTCATCCGCCTCGACAAGTGGGACGGCACACCCGAAATCGTGAGCAACATCGACGCAGATGGCGACAAGGTATTCGGACTCCGCAACCTCAATGGCGAGCTCCTCTTCTCGTCGGCAGTCAACAATCAGCTCTATTGCTGCCACTATCGTCAGCAGGGTTACGACCCGACCAAGAACCCCGACTCGAAGTATATGGAAATCGACTTCGGCAGCGGCTCGGGCAAGGTGGAGGACGTAACAGCCGAGAAGGTGCAGGTAGCCGTTTATCCTAACCCCGCTACCGAGAGCTTCAAGGTGAAGGGCGCAGCAGGCGACGTGAAGGTGTATGACCTCGCCGGACGCCTCGTACTGAGCACTACAGCCAAGTTCAACCAGGCAATCGACGTGAAGGGCCTTGCAGCAGGCTACTACAAGGTGGTTGTAGCCGGCAACTCGGCAACTCTCATCGTGAAGTAAGCCGTGAGCTATAAGCTACGGGCTGTGAGCTTGTAACAATATTCGCTGGAGGCGCACATCGCGCAGAAGCGTGGGAGCCTCCAGCTTTTTTTACCATAAACCATAACCTAACCACTACACAATGAGTAACTTCAGACACTTGAGGACAGCCGCGCTGCTGATAGCCTCATTATTCTTTTTTGCACTCTCTGCGCAACAGAAGATTACCGTCGTCGGCACCGTTGTCGATGCCGAAAGCCAAGAGCCTCTCATCGGTGTCACCGTGATTGAGAAAGGCACCGCCAATGGTGTGGCCACCGACTTCGACGGAAATTTCACCATCAAAACATCTCCCAAGGCCACTCTCCAACTCTCATACGTGGGCTACAAGCCCATGGAGGTGAAGGTGGATGGCAAAACCAAGCTGAGCATTGCCATGAGCACGGCATCCACGAGCCTCGATGAGCTTGTGGTGATTGGCTACGGCGTGCAGCGCAAAAGCGACATCACCGGATCGATTTCTTCGATTTCAGGAAAAGACGTGAACGATGTGCCGGTGGCCTCGGCACTGCAAGCAATGCAGGGCAAGGCATCGGGTGTGAACATCATTCAGAACTCGGGAGCACCGGGCGGCAACACCACCATCAAGATACGCGGAACAGGCACTGTCAACGACTCCGACCCGCTCTATGTTGTGGATGGATTCATCGTGGATGGTATCGACCATATCAACCCCGGCGACATTGCCAATGTGGAAATCTTCAAGGACGCTGCATCGAGTGCCGTGTATGGCGCACGCGCAGCCAATGGTGTGGTGGTGATAACCACCAAGAGTGGTGAGGCAGGCAAGACCCGCATCACCGTGGATGGCTTTGTGGGCGTGTCCAATCCCTGGAAGAAAATCGAGGTGATGGACGCAGCCAACTATGCCCTCATGCAAGACTACATGGGCGGAATAGGCAACTACTCGGCCGACGGACGCCTCTACTATAACAAGGATGCCGACGGAAACTATGTGTATAACGAAACCAAGTATCACGCCATCGACACCATTCGCCGCAACTCTCCGGGCAACTGGTGGGACGCTATCACCCGCACCGGAGTGAAGCAGCAATATAATGTGGCTGTGTCGGGCGGCAACGAGAAGACCAAGTTCATGGTGAGCGCAAGCTACTTCGATGAGAAAGGTATAATCGACAAGTCGAACTACCAGCGCTTCAACACCCGTATCAACGTGAGCCAGCAGCTCTCCTCGTGGCTCGACATGACCGCCAATCTCTCATACGCCAACGAGCGCGACCAGCGCGTGCCGCAAGGCTCGGGCAGCGTGCTGAAGCGTGCACTCTACCAGAACCCAATGGTGATGACCTACGACAGCCGCGGCTACTGGCGCGAGAATCACCCACTGGCGATGATCGACCGCTACCACGACCAGAACGACATTCACCGCCTCGACATGAACCTCAACCTCAATGCCAAGATATGGAAATACTTCGTGTATCAGTTTAAGGCTTCCTACTACACCAAGCCCACGACCAACAACCAGTTTGGCGAGGTTGCCAACCTTGAGGAGAACTTTGCAATGACCGACCTCTCCACAGTGTTCAAGCGCAAGAACCACACCAACAAGTGGGAGATCAACAACCTTCTCACCTTCAACTTCAAGAACGACTTCAACAATATCACCGTGCTCGCCGGCCAGACTGCTGAGGGCTACCGCTACAGCTATCAGGAATCGACCAAGAAGGGAACTCCGAGCAACGATGAGGACCAGTGGTATCTCTCGAGCGGCTACACAGGCGACAAGACCTACGGACTCGACTCGCGCTGGACCGCGGTGGGCTTCATAGGCCGCGTGAACTACAACGTGCTCGACCGCTACTTGCTCCAGGCCAACGTGCGTATCGACGGCTCGTCGAAGTTCTCGAAGCAGAACCGCTGGGGCTACTTCCCCTCGGTGTCGGCAGGATGGAAATTCTCGTCGGAGCCCTTCATGGAGGCTGCAAAGAACTGGCTCTCGCTCGGCAAGCTGCGTGTGGGCTGGG
>JAQXTJ010000108.1 GCA_029219425.1 Bacteroidales bacterium | reverse complement strand
TGAGGAGGTAGCGGCCACAGAGTGTGTAGTTCAAGCGGCCGAAGAATGAGAGAAGCTGCAGGTGAGTAGCCCACTTGGTAGTCTCAGGATTAGTCCAAGTAGTGCCAATGCGCGGAGTACCTGTAGCGAGGGTGTAAGTTCCATCAGCGGCATTGTAAACCGGAGTAGCGAAACCATCGGTAGTGAACTCAGTACCGTTGTTCCAACCGTCGCGGTAGAAGCGCTGCCAAGAGTAACCGGCTGTTACGTCGAAGTTCGACTTGATAGCTTCAACCTCCTTCTTGTAGTTCATGTAGAAGTCGAGAAGGGTGTTGCTCTTAAACTGCTCAATGTGCTGGTATGTGCCGGCACCGTCGTTGTGGTTGCTGTCCCAGGCAGTAGGCGAGTTGGGAGTGAGGTAGATGTTATCCTTCGACTTGCTCACGTCGTAACCGAGGTTGAGGTTAAGATGGAGGTCGGGGAGCCACTTCAATGCGTAGTCAATCTGCAGGTTACCGTTGCTGCGGAGCACGGTGGCCTTGTCGTCCTTGTCGCTTGCCACTGCAATGGGGTTGTTCACACCGTTGGTGTTGAAGGCTGCGCCGTTCATCTGCGAGTAGTAGCCGTTCCACAGCTTGTAGCCGGCGAGAGAGCCGTCGCCCATCACGTCGTTGTTGTAGATGGGAGCCGAGGGATCCATGGTCACAGCACCGCCCACAGCACCGCTGTTGGAGAACTGGTTCTTCACCCAGTAGCCCTTGGCGTTGGCGTTCACTTTGAGGCGGCCCTCAAGGAACTCGGGAGTGAGAGTGAAGCCCACGGTTGCGCGGTCCATCTTCGAGTTGATGAGGATACCTTGATTGTTGGTGTATGTCACCGACACGCGATAGGGAAGGAAGCCGGCTGTTCCACCCACGCTCAGGTTGTAGTCCTGCGAGAGAGTGGTGCGGAGCACCTGGTCCTGCCAGTTGGTGTTCTGCTTGCCATACTTGGCGATGTTGCCATTCATGAGAGCGACGGGCTTGCTGTCGGCGCCAAAGTTCTGTGTGAGCACCTCGAGAAGAGCGTCGGTCGAGAGCGACTTGTAGGTCTTGCGGGCCGACTCCACCTTGAAGTTGGCGGTGAAGTTCACCTGTGGCTTGCCCTTCTTACCCTTCTTGGTGGTGATGATGATCACACCATTCGATGCACGCGAACCGTAGATTGCGGTTGCCGAGGCATCCTTGAGGATAGTCATGTTCTCGATGTTGTCCGGGGCAATCATTGAGAGGGCGTTGCCCATTCCCTGTACGCCTGAGTTGTCGAGGGGCACTCCATCGACCACGATAAGCGGGTCGTTGCTTGCGTTGAGCGACGAGCCACCACGCACGCGGATTGTACCTCCTCCCTCAGGGCCGCCGGTAGCGGTTACAACCACACCAGGAGCCTGACCCACGAGGAGGTCCTGTGCCGATGTGGCAAGACCGGCCTGAATTTCGCTCGGCTTCACGGTGTTCACCGAGCCGGTTGCGTCGTTTTTCTTCACAGTACCGTAACCGATGGCTACTACCTCATCGAGCACGAGGGAATTCTCCTTCATCACGATGCGGAGCGACTTCTGCCCGTTCACGGCAACGTTCTGGGTGTCGTAACCCACGTAAGAAACCACGAGAGTGGCTTTTGAATCAACGGTAAGCTGGAAGTTACCATCGAAATCAGTTGCGGCACCTGCTGTTGTACCTTGCGGTATAACACTCGCACCGATAAGGGGCTCACCGGTACCATCGACAACCGTACCTTGTACGGTAATCTTCTGCGCTAAAGCAGGAAAGGCAAGACATAATGCAAAGAGCATCACAATCCATGCTTTCCGATTCATCTGAAAACAAATGTTCTTCATGCAAGAATGTTTTTTAGTTTTACATTTGGGTTTATATTTACTTTTTTTGTTAATTAGTCATTCGTTTTCACCAATAACTGGCAGTTTCGTCCTCAATTTCGATATAGGGCAACATATTATCTCGCCACCTACCTCACAGGGCAGGCAACACACTAAAACCCATAACTCAACGATGGCTTTCATCAGTGCCACTGGCACTAATTACTTAGTTTTCACGGACTTCAATAGTCATTATCAAATCATAGGTTCTTCGTAGCTCATACTTTGTGCAAAGCTATAGATAATCGCAATCTTATATCAGCCACAAAATAACTAATTTTTTTTGAATTTTGCACGATTAAAATGGGAAAAATCCCACATTTAACACAATTAATTAACAATTGCACGCCCATTTAACAAATCTCCGGCAGCGGCCTCCCGGCATAGTGCCTCCGGCTGTCGCTCTCATCATCCACCACATGCAGCACAGCCCTGCCACGGTGTGCGGCAGGGCTGTGTCTATAGGGGTGCGTCGATGTGGTGCTGCGATTATTCAGCCCACTTCTTCACGATAATGCTTGCGTTGTGTCCGCCAAAGCCGAAGGTGTTGGACAGAGCCACGTTCACCGTGCGGTGCTGAGCCTCATTGAATGTGAAATTGAGCTTGTAGTCAATCTCGGGGTCGAGGTCGTCGTCGGCATGGTTGATTGTAGGCGGAACGATGTCGGTCTGCACTGCCTTCACGCAGAAGAGTGCCTCGAGTGCGCCGGTGGCTCCAAGGAGGTGACCGGTCATCGACTTGGTGGAGCTGATATTGAGCTTGTAGGCATCCTCACCCCACAGTTCCTTGATGGCTTTCACTTCCGACAAGTCACCTACGGGTGTCGATGTGCCGTGAGCGTTGATATAGTCCACATCGGCAGGCTGCAAGCCTGCGTCCTTCAGTGCATTCTTCATCACGAGCTTCGCTCCAAGTCCCTCGGGGTGTGTGGCAGTGATGTGATATGCATCGGCCGACATACCGCCACCCACAACCTCGGCGTAGATTTTAGCACCACGGGCCTTGGCATGCTCAAGCTCCTCGAATACGAGGCAAGCCGAACCCTCGCCCATGATGAATCCGTCGCGAGAGCCGCTGAAGGGGCGAGAAGCCGTCTCAGGGCTGTCGTTGCGGGTAGAGAGAGCATGCATTGAGTTGAAGCCTCCCACTCCTGCCGGATAGATAGCTGCCTCGGCGCCACCGGTGATGATGGCATCGGCCATACCTAAGCGGATGTAGTTGAAAGCATCAATCAGTGCATTGGTCGATGATGCACAAGCCGACACGGTTCCGAAGTTGGGGCCACGGAATCCATAAAGCATCGAGATGTGGCCGGCTGCGATGTCGGCAATCATCTTGGGGATGAAGAACGGGTTGTACTTCGGCCCCTGGTCCTTATGCATTGCGTAGTAGCCTGCTTCCTCCTCAAAGGTGTGAAGACCACCGATTCCGGCAGCGAAAATCACTCCCACGCGGTCGTGATCCACGCCCTCGGCGTCGATGCTGGCATCGGCTACGGCCTGGCGGGCGGCCACGAGAGCATACTGCGCATAGAGGTCGTACTTGCGCACCTCCTTGCGGTCGAAATGCTCGGTCGCATTGAAGTTCTTCACCTCACATCCAAATTGGGTCTTGAACAGTGAAGCATCGAAATGAGTAATAGGACCTGCTCCACTCACTCCCTTCACGGCATTGTCCCATGTGGCGGCAACGTCGTTTCCGATAGGCGTGATGGCTCCAAGTCCGGTTACAACTACTCTCTTTAATTCCATCAGTGTTGGTTATTCTCTAATTGTTGGAATTCTGCTTAATTAAATGTTTGCACAATTTAAGAGATAGCGTCACCCACTTTGGCGATACCCTATGCCTTGTCATAGGGAATTGTGATAACAAAATACTTAGAAAACTCCATGATGAGCTCTACGGTGTCGAGCGAGTCAGCACCAAGATCCTGTGCAAATGTAGCCTCTGGCTTTACCTCCGATGCGCTTACTCCGAGCTTGTCAACAATTATCGCTGTTACTCTTTCTTTGATTTCTGACATAATAGTTTCGTTTTAAAAAGTTATAAAATTCAGAATTTTTTGTTCATTTCGTTGTGCAAAGTAAGCAATTATTATTCATATATGGAAAAATTTCTTGATTAAAATTCACAATTTCTGCACACCATAGCCACGTTTGTGCAAATTTTTACCATATATCGCTCCTTTTTCACAATTTTCGTGTTACATTTATGTTACAATTTTGCCACTATATCTCCTTTTTTTGTGTCGGGTATCGAAATAATATATATTTTTGTAGCATAAAACTTTATGTATTAAGCTATGAATAAATCTACATTCCTCTCACTCATCATTGCCTCTATGGCTGCCACATCTTGTGGCTCATCCACTAGCAATGCCGACGCCGACGCCGGACAGCAAGGACTAATCAGCAACTTTGCCATAAGCGAGACTTTCAAGACCGCCACGGCTTCCTACTTGTGTGAGGGCGACACCACTTTTGGCGCGGGTGTGCCGGTTTACACCACTCGCTCGGTGTCGGTGCAGTGGCCTGAGCGATTCGGCTCCAACGACCTCACCTGCCTACACGACTCTCTGCTATCGGCCGTGTTCGACTCCAGGCCGGCCGAAATCGACGCGGCCATCGGCGACTTCCTCGCACACCCCGCCGGATTTGGCGACTACAAGCTCTCGAAAGTCGATTCGGTGCCTGCCGGCAATGTGCGCGAGCTATTTCACGACGTGCGGTGCCACACCGTAGGATTCTGCGACTCCTACATCGTGTACAAGATTGAGCGCACCGAGTATCAGGGCGGGGCACACTCGAGCTACTCGGCATCTTTCCTCAACTACGACGTGCGCCACAACAATGTGCTCGATTTCTCCGAAGTCCTACTCCCGGGCAACGACAACGCCATACTCGATGTGGTGAAAAGCACTCTCTGCGACCAGTTCTACGCCTCATCGCTACAGGAACTGGCCGAGAAGGCCGGCATCTTCACCGACCAGATTTTCCTCTCACACAACATCTATCTCACCGACCACAGCATAGTGTTCTACTACAACCCCTACGACATAGCCCCCTGGGCTGTGGGTGCAGTGGAGGTGGCTGTGCCATGGTATGAGATAAGCCAGTATCTCACCCCGGGCGTGCGCTCGCTCATGTCGAAATAGCAGCCACCACCTGGGCCCATATAACCCCGACAATTACAAAAACCTTACACACATTATTATATTATAATTTTTTATGGATTCAATCTCTAATCGCATACTCGCCATGGCTCCCTCGGCCACGCTGGCGATGTCGCAGAAGAGCAACGAGCTGAAGGCGCAAGGCGTCGATGTGATTAACCTGTCGGTGGGCGAACCCGACTTCCACACCCCCGACCACATCAAGGAGGCTGCCAAGGCGGCAATTGATGAGAACTTCACTTTCTACACTCCCGTGCCGGGCTACCTCTCTCTGCGCAAGGCTATATGCGAGAAACTGCGCCGGGAGAACGGCGTCGATTTTGCCCCTGAGCAGATTGTGGTGTCGAATGGCGCGAAGCAGTCGCTCTGCAACTGCATCCTATCCCTCATCAACCCCGGCGACGAGGTAGTGATTCCCACCCCGGCATGGGTGAGCTATGTGGAGATGGTGAAACTCGCCGAGGGCATCACGGTGACGGTGCCTGCCGGCGTGGAGCAGGACTTCAAAATCACAGCCGCACAGCTCGAGGAGGCTATCACCCCCAAGACGCGCATGGTGCTGCTCTGCTCCCCGTCCAACCCCACAGGAAGCGTATATTCGCGTGAGGAGCTTCGCGCCCTCGCATCGGTGCTCGCCAAGTACCCCGACATCATCATCCTTGCCGACGAAATCTATGAGCACATCAACTACACCGGCGAGTTCAACTCCATCTCGCAGTTCCCCGAGGTGCGCGACCGCGTGGCGATAGTGAATGGCGTGTCGAAGGCCTACGCCATGACCGGATGGCGTATCGGCTTCCTTGCCGCTCCGCTCTGGATTGCCAAGGCCTGCAACAAGCTACAGGGGCAATACACCAGCGGCTCTTCTTCAATCGCACAGAAAGCTGCCGAGGCCGCTTTCAGCGGCCCACAGGAGTGTGTCGAGACCATGCGGCAGGCTTTTGAGCGCCGTCGCGACCTTGTGGTGAGCCTCCTTGGCGAGATTCCCGGGCTGCGCATCAACCATCCCGAGGGCGCCTTCTACATCTTCCCCGAGGTGTCGAGCTACTTCGGCAAAACCGATGGCAAGCGCACCATCGCCAACTCCTCCGACATGGCTATGTATCTCCTTGAGGAAGCCCATGTGGCCACTGTGGATGGTGCCGCATTCTGCGCTCCCGGCTACATTCGCCTGAGCTACGCCACAAGCGACGACAACATCCGCGAGGCAGTTCGCCGCATCGCAGCAGCCCTCGCAGCCCTCCATTAAGGGCCTCACATAACAGCACAAAAAAAGGAGGGTGTATCGACATTCTTATCACACAGAAGTTGACACACACCCTCCTTTCTCTTTATCCTTTCTCGCGCCTTATTATTGCGCCGCCTCTTTCACTCCCAGCTCCTTGATTGAGCCACAATCGGGATGGAATTTCACATAAGCGGGAGCTTTCCTGTCGGTAAACATTCCCGGGTCGAGGCCAAAGTCGATGCCAAATTGCGCCACATCCATCTCGCGCTTGCACAATTCCTTGCCCTCGTAGCTCAGGCGCACCTCAGCACGGCCGGGAATCCTGTACATCACCGCTCCCTTGGGGAGCTTCTTCTCCTCGCCCTTCTCGTCCTTGGGCAGCCGTCCACGCTCTTTCACCGTGAGCGAGAGGGTCACGGGCGCGCCGCTCAGGTCCTGCTTATCCACCACGCCCTTCACGTCGCTCAGGCGGAATATCACCTCTTTATTCGTTTCTTCGGCAGGCACATAGTCGATTTCCGTCACAGCGGTCGAGGTGGTGCGCGTGCCGCAGAAGAGCGCCATCAGGTCGGCCTCCTGCTTCTCGAGGTGGTCGAGGGCAAGACGCATTGCCTCGCCGTCGGGCGGCATCTGGTCGGCCTCGCCGGTGGCATAGTTGGTGCGGCTCTCGCGTATCTTGTAGATCATTCGTGCCGCTATCTCGGCACGCTTCGACACCGACTCGCCGGCAAGCAGCTCACCCGGAAGCGAGCTAGCATAGCGGTTGTCGTCGAGTCGGCCCGGCTCGGCAGGCACGGGCTTCTTGTGGGGCAGCGGAGCCTCCACGTTCTCGTCGTTGATGGCAAGCGGAAGGCCATTCTCCGAGAGAACCACAAAAGGCGAGCTGCCCGACTTAAACTGCATGAGGTAGCGGCTGTCGGGGTCGGGCACGCCATAAGTGTCCATGTCGATGCTTTTTATCATCCACTGCTCCGAGTCGGCAGTAATCACATTGTCCACGCCAAGGTATTTCTTGGCATAATTGAAGAAGGGACCGGCCTTGAGCACTGTGTGCTGAGCCTCCACCGTGATTCTCACATGCGTCACAGGCAGGGAATAAATCAGTCCATACTCATTATGCTTTGCCGCAGTGAGTTTCTGCGTAGCTTGCGCCATTGCCGTGTTCCCACAGGCGGCAACAAGCGATAGTGCCAAAATACTCTTTATATTCATGTCGTTAATGTTTGCAGGATTTTTTCAGTTTGCAAGTGGGCAAGAATACCGCTCTCTCCCTCTTCAGTTGGTGAGATTGCGAATCACCTGGCCTATGTTGTTCACTATGTCGCCGGCCACCATGCCGTAGGTGCCATTGGTCACTGCCGCCATGTCGCCGGCCGCGCCGTGGATAAACACTCCCAGCACCGCGCTCGTGCGCGAGTCGTAGCCCTGTGCGAGCAGTGCGCCAATGATTCCCGTGAGCACGTCGCCGCTGCCGGCGGTTGCCATTCCCGGATTTCCGTTGCTGTTGATATACACGCGTCCGTCGGTGTTTACCGTCATCGTGTAGTGAGCCTTGAGCACAATCACAATCTGGTATCTCTTTGCCATCTCTATGGCCCGGCGCAGACGCTCCTCCTCGCTGTGGTGTGTGCCGAAAATGCGGTCGAACTCCGTGGCATGGGGCGTAATCACCGTCTTTGCCGTGAGGCAGTCGAGCAGCATGGGACGCTTGGCTATGCAATTGAGCGCATCGGCATCGAGCACGCAAGGCTTGTGGTAGTTCTTCAGGAAAATCTCCAGGGCATCCACCGTCTTGTCGTCGGTGCCAAGCCCGGGGCCCAGTGCCACGGCGTTGTAGTTGTGGTCGAGGGTGATGTCGGTGGTTATCCAGTCGTCGTGGTCGCTGCTGAATTTGGCCTCGGGCACGCTTATCTGCATAATGTCGTGTCCCGAGCAGGCGCCATGCACCGTCATCAGTCCCACTCCCGAGCGCATTGCGGCGCGAGCTGAGAGCACAGCCGCGCCCCACATGCCATAGCTTCCTGCCACGAGCAGCAGGTTGCCGAAGTTGTACTTGTTGCAGTGCAGCGGACGGTTGCGCAGCACATTCTTCACCTCATAGTCCTCCACCAAGTAGAAGTTGCTGCGCGTGCTGCGCATAGCCTCGGGGCTGAGAGCTATGTCGAGCACCTTGCACTCGCCCACAAAGTCGGCATTCTCGGCGAAGAAGAACGAGAGACGCTTAAACTGGAACGCAAACGTGAGATTGGCCCGCACTATGTTGCGGCGGTCGCCAAGGTTCCACTCTCCGAGCAGTCCCGAGGGCGTGTCAACCGACACCACAAAGGCCTTGGAGTCGTTGATATATTGCACCAGCGACGTGAAGCCGCCCTTGAGAGGCTCCATGAGACCCGAGCCAAACAGGCCATCAATCACTATGTCGCCATAGCCAAGCGCCGGAGGGTCGAACTCGCCTCCCACCACCTCGGTGTAGTCGATGCCGCTCATTGCCACCAGACGGTCGCGGTTGATGCGGCAGCAGTCCGACAGGCGCGACGATGGCACATTGAAGAAAAACACCTCCACACGAGTGTAGCCCTCGGCCCACAGCAAGCGTGCCACAGCAAGCGCGTCGCCGCCATTGTTGCCAGGGCCGGCAAACACGATGAAGCGGCGGTCGGGACGCCAGCGCGACATGATTTCGTAGGTAACCGAAGTGGCGGCTCGCTCCATAAGGTCGATTTGCGATATTTTCTCGAGCTCCACGGTGCGGGCGTCTATTGCCTTTATCTCCTTGGTAGTGAATATTTTCATAGCTTGCTCTATGCTTCTTTGTTGTAGTTGGAGCGGCTGTTCCGCCTCCTTGATGAATTAATTTTACAAAATTAGCAATTTTCGCCGACATTTTTGGTGCTTTGCATCATTTTTTTATTACACAAACATTTAGCCCGAAGAAGTTAATTTTTGTGAAAAACAACACTTCAAGCCCATTATTAATTTATACATTCACAGATAATCGGTGGTTTTTTCTTATCTTTGCGCCTAAATTTTGTAAAATTCCTATTAATTATTAACTCTATTCTTCTAAAATGCGCAAATTTCGTATATTTTTAGCTTTTGTCGCCATCGCCACTCTTGGCTTTGCAGCCAACGCAGCCCTGTGGCTGCCGGCAGCCACAGTGGCCAAGCTGAAAGGCGAGGTGAATCACCCTTTCAGCGCGTTGCGACAGGCCAATGCCTCTGCCTTTGGCACACCTTCACTCGCAGCACCGCTTGCTACCGACGGGACTCCCGACATGAGCCTCTCCGGCATAGGCGGCTGGGGCACGCTCGAAGGCCCCGACGGCACCACATGGTTCTACTCACAGACGTTCACCATGAATCCCACCAACAAGTGGTACTATGGCGGCTCCACCATCACTATCTACAACGACTTCAACGAGAAGGTGTGGGAGTTTACAATTGACATTCCCAATGAAACACTTGTGAACCAAATTCAGCCCTTCGGCAAAATAACCCGCTCATTCTTCGAGCGCAATACCAGCTCCTACGAGGTGATGGTGTATGTGCACCGAATAGTGAAAGCCGGCGTGGCTACTGCCGACATACAGGTGCACAGCAGCAACGGCGGCAACATCCTCACCTACGAGGGCGCCGAGAGTGCCATGCTCGTGAGCGAGGGCACAAGCGCCTACTCCATGAAGGAGCGCCTCGCACTGGCCTACTTCGAGGAGGTGGATGGCGTGGAGACCTACCGCTTCGACATTCTGCGCAAGGGAAACTACAGCGAGGGGCCAAACCCCGTGGTGGAGCACTCGTTCACCATCGACTACAACACCATCCACTACTCCGATGGCAACAGCTTCTTCATAAAGTATATCGACGGCAAGTTCTACTATGTGCTATCGCACTATGAAAAGCCCTATGTGGCAAGCTACGACTACAACACCGGCGAGATGACCTACAGTGAGGACAACAACTTCATCGTGGAGGTATATGACCAAAACTACTCAAAAATTGGAGTCCTTGCCACTCCGGTGGAAATGGGCTCGGCCATTCCGCTCATGTATGCCTTCAACATCTTCTCCGACAACGACATCAGCTTCGGCTACTACACCGGCGACGACCAGCTCAACCTGGTGCTTGCCACCTACGACTATGTGGTATCGACCGACTCCTACACCTACTTCATCGACGCCTACAACGCCAAGGGCGAGGTGGTGAAGCCTATAGCCTCGGGCGTGAGCGACTGGAAGACGCTCGGCAGCATCTCCGGATGTGCCGACCAGATGGCCCTGCTCAAGAGCAACGAGCAGGGCGAGCCCTTCTATGAGCTGCTCAATCTCCCTTCGTGCCAGGTGGCAGGAGCGCTTACCTCGTCGATGGACGGACGCCTCATCTCATCGCAGTTCGACCGAGTAAAGACCGCCGGCGGCTACAAGTATGTGATTGGCATGGGACAGGGAGGCAGCGACGCCGATGGAAATGTGATTGCCTCGGTGGCCTGGTACAACAGCGACCTCTCGCTCGACCGCTACACCAACTTCAACCTCGGGCCCAACGGCGAGATGTTCACCCCTATTCTCATCAGTGAGTATCTCAACCCATATATCTTCGACACCGACGACGACATGGAGTACATCTACATCGCCAAAATAAAGCGCACCGACGGCTCCGGCAAAATCGACAATGTGCTCTGCATCGCCAATGAGGACGGCTCGCTAATACGCAAATTTGAAGGCAATGCCACCGATGGCGACTACAGCAACGGCTCACTGCTCAACCTCGGCACCTCCCACCCAAGCCTCTTCGTGGCCTTCGCCAACTCCTCGGCCAACACCTTCAAGATTGACTTCTTCAACCTGCCCCTCACCAAGTTCCAGGGCGGAAACGGCACTCTCGCCGACCCCTATCTCGTGGCAAGCGCAGGCGATCTCATGCAGGTGCACAACAATCCCACCGCACACTTCAAGCAGGTGGCCGACATCGACCTCAAGGGCATCGACTGGTCGCCGGTTGACCTTCAGGGCGGCTACGACGGCAATGGGCACTCCGTGAGCAACCTCTCCATCACCGAGAGCGCTGCCGGCAACGTGGGTCTCTTCGGCACCGTCACAGGCACCGACGCTTCGAGCCGTGCCTACATCAAGAACCTCACAATTGTGGACGCCACCATCAGTGCCGGCAACGACGCGGATGCCGTGGGCGTGGTGGCCGGCGAAGTGGTGGCCGGTGAGGTGAACAATGTGCACATCGTGGGCGCCAGCATAACATGGGACTCCGAGCATGCCTCATCAATTGGCGGCATCGCCGGAAGCGGCACTTTCCAGACTCTTGTGAGCAACTGCTCCCTTGAGTCGCTCAATGTCACTTCGGCACATGCCTACCAGACCGGCGGCGTGCTTGGCAAGCTCGGCAACACCACCAATGTGAGCAACTGCGCCGTGACGCTGACTGCCTCCACCCGCAACTCCCTTGGCGGTATCGTGGGCGCCGCAGGCGGCGTGAGCGCCGACGGCTCTATCACCAATTGCCACGCCAATGTGGAGCTGACTGCCCAGAATGGCATAGGCGGCATTGCCGGCTCATCCTCGCGCATTCGCATCGCCAATTGCTACGCCACAGGCTCAATCACTGCCACTTGCCCCGAATATGAGGACTACAACGACCCATACTACAGCGCAGGTGGAATCATCGGAACCCTCGCCACCGACTGGAATGGCACGGGCACCATCGTACTCGAGAACTGCGTGGCAGCACTCTCCAAGATTGCTGTGGCCGACCCCAACAACACCTCGGCCCGCTACAAGGCCGTAGGCCGCGTGGTGGGTGCCTCGGCCAACGACCTGGGCATGGCAGGATACACCGAGAAAGGCATCAGCAAATGCTTTGCCTACAAGGACATGA
This sequence comes from Bacteroidales bacterium, assembly GCA_029219425.1. Lineage (GTDB taxonomy): Bacteria > Bacteroidota > Bacteroidia > Bacteroidales > Muribaculaceae > CALZFJ01. The sequence goes on along the minus strand of JAQXTJ010000108.1, from coordinate 3,192 downwards.
CCATAAATGGCTCTGCAATCTCATCGGCCGACGACACCACTCCAGCCGGCGCCGATGTGACCCTTGAGGAGCTTAACAAGGATTTCTTCGAGACTATCGGCTTCATCTTCGGCGACAATGCCGACGCCCCCTGGATGGATGCCGCCCTGCCTGTGCTCTTCTTCGAGCTTACGCCAAAGGCCGCTTGCTTCGAGTATGCGTCGGTGGTCAGCGAAGAAACCGGTGCCTCCCTCACCAACACACTGAGAATCTACGGCGGAAACTTCACCTCAGTGGAGTTCTCCTCGAGCAACGAGGCTGTTGCCACAATTGGCGACATCATAGAGAACCACGACGATGCCACTGCCACCGTGGAGGTTGTCGCCGTGGCAAATGGAGTTGCAACAATAACAGCCTGTGTCGATGACCTCATATTTGCCGCGTTCAAAGTCACCGTCGATGCCCAGTCGGGCGTGAGCGATGCAGTGGCAGTGAAGACCGCTATCGTGGTGACGAACGACCAGGTGGCAGCACCCGATGCCGTAAGACTCGAAATCTTCAATATGAGTGGCGCATGCGTGGCGCGTGCCCAGGGCAGCACCCTCAGCGTGGCAGGCCTTGCTCAAGGCATCTATGTGGCAGCAGCAACCGATGCCGCCGGCAAGCGCACCACTCTCAAGTTTGCAAAGCACTAAGCTGTGAGCTTATTTCCTAAAATGAGGCTGTTCCCACAATCGGGAGCAGCCTCATTTTCTATCCCCCTAACCCACCCTGCGCCACGCTATCCACTTTTTCCATAAAAATATTTGGTTTTGCAAGCTATTTGCACTACTTTTGCTGCGACTTTAGAAATCTGTTCTTTAGCCACCATTTTTTGTCACCAAAAAATCTATCTAAACTATTTATAATCACAACATATAACACTAACACTCACAGAAAAATGTTGGAAAAAACTAACGTTAAGGTTCTCGACCGCGTGGTTGTGCGTTTCTCGGGCGACTCGGGCGACGGCATGCAGCTTGCCGGGAACATTTTCTCGAATGTGTCGGCCGGTGTGGGCAATCAAATCTCCACTTTCCCCGACTATCCTGCCGAGGTGCGTGCCCCGCAAGGAACGCTGAGCGGCGTTTCGGGCTTTCAGGTTCACATTGGCAAGGGCGTTTACACCCCCGGCGACAAGGCCGATGTGCTGGTGTCGATGAATCCTGCCGCCCTCAAGCAGAACGTGAAGTTCCTTAAAGAAGGAGGTGTGGCTATCGTCGATATCGACTCTTTCAAGAAAGCCGACCTCGACAAAGCCCTCTACACCACCGATGAGCCTTACAAGGAAATTGGCCTTAAAGGCGAAGTGGTGGAGGTGCCTATGACTACAATGGTGAAGGCTGCCCTCGCCGACAGCGGGCTCGACCTCAAGAGCGTGATGAAGTGCAAGAACATGTTTGCACTCGGCCTCGTATGCTGGCTGTTCGACCGTCCACTTGAGAGCGCACTGCACTATCTGCACAATAAATTCGCAAAAAAACCTGCCATCTACGAGGCCAACGCCAAGGTGATGCAGGCCGGATACGACTACGGTCACAACATTCACGCCTCAGTCTCGACCTACCGAATCGAGAGCGACGCCATTCGCCCCGGCACCTACACCGACGTCAACGGCAACACTGCCACCGCCTGGGGCCTGATTCTGGCTTCGGAGAAGAGCGGTCTGCCGCTGTTCCTCGGCAGCTACCCCATCACTCCGGCCACCGACATTCTCCACGAACTTGCCAAGCGCAAGGACCTGGGAGTGAAGGCATGCCAGATGGAAGACGAGATTGCTGGTGTGTGCTCGGCCATCGGAGCCGCTTTTGCCGGCAACCTGGCCGTGACAAGCACTTCGGGACCCGGACTGGCACTGAAGAGCGAGGGAATAGGCCTCGCCGTGATGGCCGAGCTCCCACTCGTGATTATCGACGTGCAGCGCGGTGGCCCATCCACCGGACTTCCCACAAAGACCGAGCAGACCGACTTGCGACAGGCTCTCTATGGCCGCAATGGTGAGTCGCCGCTCGCCGTGGTGGCTGCCGCTTCGCCCACCGACTGCTTCAACATGGCTTTCGAGGCCGCTCGCATCGCCGTGGAGCACATGACTCCGGTGGTGCTGCTCACCGATGGCTTCATCGCCAATGGCTCCTCGGCATGGCGCATTCCCGAGGAGGATGAATATCCCACAATAAAGCCCAACTTCGTGAAGCCCGAGATGCTCGAGCAGGGCTGGCGTCCATATATGCGCAACGAGGACACTGAGGTGCGCTACTGGGCCGTGCCCGGCACTCCCGGATTCCAGCACCGCCTCGGCGGCCTGGAGAAAGACTACCGCACAAGCGCCATTTCCACCGACCCGGCCAACCACGAGAAGATGGTGGAGGCTCGCCAGCGCAAAATCGACCTCATCGCCCGCAACATTCCCGAAGTGGAGGTGCAGGGCAACCCCGATGCCGACACTCTGCTCATCGGCTGGGGCGGAACCTACGGTCACCTCTACACTGCCGTTGAGGAGCTTAACCGTGCCGGCAAGCCCCTGGCTTTCGCCCACTTCCGCTACATCTGCCCGCTCCCTGCCAACACGGCCGAGGTTATCAGCCGCTACAAGCGCGTGATTGTGGCCGAGCTGAACAATGGCCAGTTTGCCGACTACTTGCAGGCAAAGCACCCCATGGTCGATATCAAGCGTATCAACAAGGTGCAGGGCCAGCCGTTCTTGGTGCAGGAAATTATCGATGGTGTAACTAAATTTATGGAGGCTTGAAAAGAATTATGGAAGATATGAAATACTGTGCTGCCGACTACAAGAGCGACCAATATGTGCGCTGGTGCCCGGGTTGTGGCGACCACGCCGTGCTCAATGTGCTTCACAAGGCTATGGCCGAGCTGGGCGTTGCTCCCCACGAGACGGCCGTGATTTCGGGCATCGGATGTAGTTCCCGACTCCCCTACTACATGAACACCTACGGCTTCCACACCATTCACGGCCGTGGAGGCGCTGTGGCTACCGGCTTCAAGGTGGCTAACCCCAAGATGACCGTGTGGCAAGTGTGTGGCGACGGTGATGGTCTTGCCATCGGCGGTAACCACTTCATTCACGAGGTGCGCCGCAACGTAGATCTCAATGTGCTCATGCTCAACAACAAAATCTACGGCCTCACCAAGGGTCAGTATTCGCCCACCAGCGAC
>JAQXTJ010000107.1 GCA_029219425.1 Bacteroidales bacterium | reverse complement strand
GTCGTTCCAGTCGGTGTTGACTGAGCGCAGGGCATTGATGCGCTGTTGCGTGTCGGCCGAGAGAGCCGCCCAGCCACCCTGTGTGTAGGCATTCAGCTCGCCGGCGGCATTGATGATGCGCGACACCTCACCCTTACCGCTGCGATAGGTGAAGTCGCTGCCGAGCAAGGCAAGCTCCAGGTCCACCTTCTCGCTCGAGTTGAGCAGGTTAAGGCGGTCGATGCCCTGACGCGGCGACACGGTGAGGCGAGTGGAGAAATTCACCTTCGTCTTTCCGGCCTTTCCGCTCTTGGTGGTAATCACAATCACGCCATTGGCGGCACGCGCGCCATAAATGGCGGTTGCGGCTGCGTCCTTTAGCACGGTGATGCTCTCTATGTCGGCGGGATTGATACCGGCTACGGCGGTGGAGTAGATGTTATCCACGTCCTTCAGTTCCTCCATCGAGGGAATCTCTGTGCCTTCGAGGGGTATTCCGTCGAGCACCCACAGCGGGTCCTGCGTGCCATTGAGCGATGCCGTACCGCGAATGCGAATCTTGGGCGAGGCACCCGGAGCACCCGAGGTGGTGGTGGATGCAAGTCCCGACACCTGTCCGGCAAGTGCCTGGTCGATGTTCATCGCGCTTCCGAGCATATTGTCGTCAACGCTCACCGTCTGTATCGACGCGGTGAGCTTGCGTTTCTCAATCTTTTGGTAACCCGTCACCACCACCTCACTTAGCTCGGTGGCAGCCGAAGTCATCTTGATTACCACATCGCTCTGGCCGGCCGTGAGTGCCACGGTGGCATTGCCAAAGCCCACATAGCGGCTCTCAATCTCCTTCACGCCCTCGGGAACGGAGAGCGAGAAGTGGCCGTCGATATCGGTCATAGTGCTCACATTGGTGCGCGTGCTGCCGGCGCGTTTCAGCTCCTTGGCAGTCACCACCACAGTTGCACCGATGAGCGGTTCGCCATCTTCGGCGGCAATCACGGTGCCTTTAATCAGCACGTCGGCAGCTGAGGCTGTGAGCAGCCCCACCATAGCCAACAAAACAACACTTGCAAATTTTTTCATCTATTCCTTGAGTTATCTTTATTATCAAAAAAACCTCCCCCTCCATACCTCTAATACCTCTTACCCAAAATCCCTCTTACCTCTTACCTATAACTCCAAAGCATTGTCGATGCGCAGGATAAGGTCTTTGTAGTGGTAGCGGGTGGCCTCATCGGCGGTGCCGAGGTGGAGCTTAAGCAAATCCTTGATTCGCAACAACTCGCCGCGCTTCACCGAGATTGCATCGCTGGTGCGATTGATTTGCGAGCCATAGAAGCTCACCTCGCGGCGGCGACCCATGCGCTCGTGGTCGTCGCCACACGAACACAGGTGGTGCTCATCGGCATCGAGCAGTCGCTCGCCGAGGAAGTCATCCACCAGGCGCTTGTTCACCTTTATGCCCTCGCCGGCGGCAGCAGCGGTGATAAGGGCATCCACAAAGAGCTTCTGCGTGTTGCGCGTCACCACATCGGGCACTCGGCCGGCGATTGTGGTGGCAAACACGGCCCGGTGCAGGTCGTTCATAAGTTCAACGGCGGTGTAGGACTTCTTGCCATTGTGCATCTCATTTTCGAGCATACGCATGAGGCGGTCATTCTCCATAAGGTCGTAGAATATGTATGCCTGGGCATTGCGCATAATCTGCGAGGGCGAGTATTCCACCACTCCGTGAGGAGTGTTCTTGTTGAGGAATGTGTAGCGGTAGAGGTCGCTGCCAAAGAGCCACTTTTGGTAGGTCACCACATTATCGATGAGGAAGCGCACAGCTCGCTGCTGCTTCTCGCGCTCCACAAAGGTGAATGTGGGCACTCCGTCGCCCACGGTGGTGTTCTCCAAATAAATTCCGCCCACATTGGCCATAACGTGATAGAGGTAGTTGTTCCACTGGTTCACAATGGCATATTGCAGGCGCGAAGCCTCATCGTAGGTCTGGTTCTCCTCGCCTGTGGTTGTCCAGACGATGATGTTGTCCATGGCCACCTTCAGGTTGTTGATGCCGCAAGTGGCGGCATCCACTGCATCGTCGCCGAGGTCTTCACTCAGGGCGCGTGGGTCCACGGCATAGCGCGACGACTGCGCCTCGCTGTATCGGTAGAGCGGTCCGGCGTGAGCCTTGAGCAGAGCATTGAGGTGCTTGCGCTCCGCTTCGGGACTCATGGTGCCATACCAGCGGTAGCCATATTCAATGGCAAGCAGGTCGTAGGGGCCAATGCGTGGCGAGAGCTTCGTCACTCCGTCGCCGGGCTGGGCTATGTAGTTGTAGCGGGCATAGTCCATGATTGATGCCGAGGTGCAGTCCATGCGGTCGGTGAACGACTTCGAGCGAAGCGAATCCACGGCAAATGCAGCCGAGGCTATCATATTGTGGCGCAAGCCGAGCGAGTGTCCCACCTCATGACAAATTACGAAGCGAATGGCGTCGCCCATCAGCGAGTCGGGGAGGGTTACTGAGCGAGCCGCAGGATTTACGGCGCCGGTCTGCACCGTAATCCACTGCTGGAGCATTGACAGCACATTGTGCCACCACATGATGTCGGCCTCAAGAATCTCACCGGTGCGCGGGTCGATAGTCGATGGTCCCATGGCATTGGCCTTGGTGCTGGCGGCATACATGAGCGTGGAGCGGTTGAAGTCGTCGTAGTCGGTGCTGAGGCTGTCGGGCAGCATCTCGGCCACGATGGCATCCTTGAAGCCTATGCGCTCAAATGCCATGTTCCAGTCGGTGATGCCTTGCAGCAGGTATTTGCGCCACTTGCGTGGTGCGCGGTTGTCGATATAGAATTTAATGGGCTTCACCGGCTCCACGAGCTGCCCCTTAAGGTAGGCTGCGGTGTCGCTCGGCACGAGGCGCCAGCGCTGCACATAATGGCGGTTGTCCACGCGCTGCTGGTCGTCGGCAAAGCTGAGCACATCGGTGGTGAAGTAGCCTATGCGCGGCGAGTCGAAGCGCACCTGCATGGGCTCCTCGGGCAGCAGAGCGATGGAGGAAGTCACCTCCACGGTTACGAAAACCGACTCAGTGCCCTCAGTCACCTTAGTGGTCAGCTCCGATTTTGCCACCACGTTGTTGTCGTAGGCCTTAATGCCCTCGATGCGCGAGAGAGCCGACTTGGCCGAAGTGTGGATGTTGATGTTCTGGAACACGTTGTTCACACTCGTCTCCTTGCCGTTGTAGAGGTCGGTGACCTCAACGAGCACAGTGGTGGAATCGCCGTTGAAAGCCTTCACCTCGAGCGACTCTATCACGGGCGAGATGAAGTTGTCGGCTATGGAGCGCGTGATGTCGTCGCCCACCGGGGCGTATGGCAGCGGACGCTGCTGGCGCAGCACCACAGCCTTTTTGTCGGCACTGAGGGCGAAGCGCACCATCTGCGTCTCATAGTTTATGCCACGGTTCACTCCTGCCTCGTTCAGCTCCTTTGGCACGCGTGTGAGGCGGTTCACCACGAGCATATCCTTGCCCATGCGGCTCAAGGGTATCTCATAGTAATACTTGCCCTTGGCGCGGTGCACGCCAAAGAGCCCGGCAACCCGAGTGGAGTCGCTGCCTGTGATTTTCTTGTAGTCGCTGTCGGGCTTGGTCACCTCCACCTCAGCCTTTTTCTTCTTGTGCCAGAATGCGGCATCCGCCATTTGCGGCGCAACCATTGCTCCGGCAAGCATAGCTATCAATAGTATTTTTCTCATAATCTTTATTTGAGCAGAGTTAGGCGTGTGGAATACAGGTTTTTTTGTGAGATATTAGATACCCGATATTGGACAATCCTTATTCCGTTCTTTCCTGCCCGGCTATCTTCCTTTGGCTATCATTCTATCCTGCATCCTTATTCCTGCTCACCTAAAACTTGCAACGTTATTACAGTTTGAACTATCTTTTTGTTTTGTCTGAGCTTAAAAACTTTGCAAATTTACAAATAAATTGTTGATAATTCTAACGATATGATAGACAAAACCGCGGAAAGCCCATAAAATTACGTTTTTTTAATGTTTCCTCATCACCGCCCGGTGCGCCCGGCTTAAAAAAATTCAGCACAGCTGCGAGGAGCTATCAATGTGACACGACAGCCACTCCACTCCACAAACAGGAGAGAGGCTGTGTTGCATTTCTTCCAATTGCAGCACAGCCTCCCTGTCTTTTTTCTTGCCTTGGTATTGTCAACACGCACTCGCAACGTGCGTTATTGCTTGTGGCGACGACAATGCACTATGGCTTAATCCACTTGATAATATCCTTAATGCCCACCTTCTTGCCATACATAAGCACGCCGGTGCGGTAAATACGGGCAGCAAGCACCGTGATGCCAAGGGCGGTAGCATAGAGCAGCGCCACACTCAGCACTATCTCCCACACCGGCACGTTGTAGGGCAGGCGCACCATCATCACCACGGGCGAAGTGAAGGGTATCATCGAGCACCAGAAGGCAAGGTTGCCGTCGGGGGTCTCGGCACAAGCCATGCCTGCCCACAGCGCAAACACCATAATCATCATTATCGGCGTGGTGAACTGCGATGCGTCGCTCTGCTGATCCACAGCCGACCCAAATGCCGCAAAGAGCGACGAATAGAGCAGGAAGCCGCCAAGGAAGTATAGCAGGAAGCAGGTGAGTATCTGCACATAGTTCACCGAGAGAATTATCTCTATTATCTCGCTCATCTCCCCGTCGCCCAGCATGGTGCTCACTGCCGCTGCGGTGTCGGCTGTGCTACCGGCGGCCACGGTGCCGCCCATTACTATGCCGAAGATTGAGCCTCCTATGCCCAGGAACACTGCCCAGATGGCTATCTGCGTGATGCCCACAAGCCCCACGCCTATTATCTTGCCGAGCATAAGCTCTATGGGGCGGCAACTGCTCACTATCACCTCCACTATGCGGTTGGTTTTCTCCTCTATCACGCTGCTCATTATCATTGCACCATACATGAGCACAAACATATAGGTGAGCAGCGACAGTGCCATGCCAAGGATGCTTGCAAAGGTGGCCGATGAGCGTTCTTCTGTGCCGTCATCGCTCCACTTCACGCCGTCGGCAGTCACGTTCACGCGGCAGTTGTCAATCATCTGCTGCAAGTTCTCCACGCCGTATGATTTCACGCGCTCATTACTCAGGGCTTCGCGCAGGTTCTCCTCCACAAGCGTGGTGAGCGACGATTTCACGGCATTGTCCGAGTAGATGGTCACGCGCGGCACGCTATCCACATTGGCAGGAATCACCAGCACGGCATACACATTGTCGGTGCTGGTGTAGAAGTCGCGCACATGGGCGGCTCCCACCGGGGTGATGTCCTGAAATTTATATCCCTCATCATTCTCGAGCGCAGCAAAGAGGCGGTGGGTCTCATCCACCACTGCCACCGTCTGCTCCTCGCTGGTGTTGAAGTACATGAGCAGCCCGGGCAGGGCGAAGCATGCCACGCTGATAATGGGGATGAGGAGGGTCATCACAATGAACGACTTGCGCCCCACTATCGACATATATTCGCGCTGAATAATCAGCGACAGGCGGCTGCGGTTGTTGTTGCTGGTGGTGTTCATAGTGCTGTTCCCTCCTTTCGTTGCACGGTTTCGATAAATACTTCGTTCATAGTCGGCAGTTTCTCCGAGAATCCTGCCAGCTCATAGTTGCTGTTGATGTAGGCTATGGCGTCGCGGGTGGCTGCGCCATCGGCAAGGCGTATCTCGGCGTGTATGCCGCCGCACTTGGTGGCTGCGCACGCCTCCACGCCAAACAGACCTTCAACCGGGGCAAGTGGCTCGGGCGACAGCAGCTCAATGTTGTAGAGGTGCTTGCTGTAGCGGCGGCGCACCTCATTCACTTCACCCTCGAGCACCACGCGCGAGTGATTGATGAGGGTGATGCGCTCACACACTTCCTCCACCGATGCCATATTGTGGGTGGAGAATAGTATGGTGGCTCCTTCATCCTTCAGCCGCAGTATCTCGCGCTTCAGCTGGTTGGCGTTCACTGGGTCGAAGCCCGAGAATGGCTCGTCGAAGATGAGCAGCCCCGGCCGGTGAATCACCGTGGAAATAAATTGCACCTTCTGCGCCATACCCTTCGAGAGTGCCTCTATGGGCTTGTTGCGCCACTCGGTGAGCTCAAAGCGGCGCAGCCACTCGTCGGTGGCAACTATAGCGTCGTTGCGCGTCATTCCCTTGAGGCGTCCAAGGTAGATTATCTGCTCGGCCACTTTCATCTTCTTGTAGAGACCGCGCTCCTCGGGCAGATAGCCTATGTTGCGCACGTCGGCGTCGCTCTGAGGCTTACCACAGAAAAGCACCTCGCCACTGTCGGGCTGCGTGATTCGGTTGAGAATGCGTATGAGTGAGGTCTTTCCTGCTCCATTCGGGCCCAGCAGGCCATAGACGCACCCTTGAGGCACGCTTAGGCTCACGTCGTCGAGCGCGCGGTGTCCGGCATATTGCTTCACCACATTCTTTACTTCAATGAAATTCATATTTTCCTCCTGAATATGTATGTAATGTGAGAAGGTGGAGTGCAGAAATGGGTTTGTCAACTTTTGTATGAACACACCCTTGTGCGACCGCATTGTTGCCACTTAATAAATAGTTGCAAAAGTAGCTGTGGGCGGAGGTGTATCAAATTTGGAAAACAACCACTTATGTAGTGACGCACCACGGTGCTTCCGCCCACAGTCTCTTTGGTTATCGCTTAATTATGAGGCTGTAACGCTGACACACCACGATGCGTCCCTACATCAAGATATCATCAAACCAAACTTTGACACACCTTCCTACAAAAGTGCTCTTTCTTCCATTACGACACACCCGTCTCCTAACCTGTGTGTGTTGCTATTTAGTTTTTGTTACTTGGTGACGCGCTCAAGCCACTTCACCATGCCCAGCATCACGCCCATGGAGATAAGGCAGAAGCCGGCAAACACTGCCCAGCACATCCACTGCTGCGGAAGCACATTGAGCATCGTCACGCCAAGGGCGATGAAGAGGTTGCCTATGGCCGTGGCCGAGAGCCACAAGCCCTGGCAGATGCCCTGCAAATGCTTTGGAGCCACCTTCGACACAAACGACAGTCCAAGCGGAGAAATGAACAGCTCGGCAACCGTGAGGAAGAAGTAGGTGAGGATAAGCACATAAGGACTGGCTTTCATCGACATCTTCACGGCATCGTCGAGTGCCTTGAACTCAGTGCCCGATGGATAATCAAAAGCTGCTGCCACAAGCACGAGGAAGATATAGGCACAGGCCGAGATAAACATACCAAGCGCTATCTTCCGCGGAGTGGAAATCTCCTTGCCGCGGGCTGCCATCATGCCAAATATCCACATGATAATCGGCGTGAGCACAATCACGAAGAAGGGATTGATACACTGCCATATCTCGGGTGCCACAGAGTCGGTGGCAACAAAGTCGCGCGCAAACACTGAGAGCGACTGGCCATTCTGGTGGAATGAGAACCAGAAGAACACTGCCACACCAAGCACCGCAAAGAGTGCGTACATGCGCTGGCGTATCTCCTTGGCATCGGCCTGAACCTCCTCCACGGCTACATTGCTGGCAGCCTTCACTTTCTTGGCTGGATTAGGCAACTTGTTCATCACATACACGAAGATGCCGAGCGAGATAAGCATTGCCACAACCGATGCGATGAACGAGAAGTGCACGCCGGTGTTGAATATCTCAAGATACTGTGTGGTGAACGTGGAATCAACGACTCCCGAGTGTCCCACCTCTTGCGCGAGCTTGGTGAGGTTGGCCATGTCGGTGTCGCTCATGTTGGGATTCTCATTGAAGATGTGGCACAAGCGTGGAAGGTCGGAGTTATAGGCCAAGTTGTGTGCCTTGAGCCAGAACTCGCGCAGAAGCGGTGCCACAAACGGAGCTATCACACCGCCGATGTTGATAAACACATAGAAAATCTGGAAGCCTGAGTCGCGCTTCGACTTTGCAGCCTCAAGTGCCTCAGGTCCTTTCTTGGCTGCCTCGGCCTCAAAGTTGTCGTACATCTGTCCTACAATTGCCTGCAAGTTGCCCTTGAACAGTCCGTTGCCAAAGGCAATGAGCAGCAACGCAAAGCAGGTGAATGCAAGCACCCACGAGAAGCTGCCGGTGGCCTGCGAGAACACGGGTATCGAAAGCAGGGCATACCCAAGTGCCATCACCACAAGTCCCGAAATAATGGTTCCCTTATACTTCTGAGTGCGGTCGGCTATCATACCGCCCGGCAAGCTCAGCACATAAATCAAGAAATAGAACACAGCATAAATCCAGCCGGCTGCGTCGTCGCTTATTCCAAACTTCGAGCAGAGGAACAGCAACAGCACGGCATTCATAATGTAGTAGCCAAAGCGCTCACCCATGTTGGCGAGTGCGGCAGGAATAAGCCCCTTGGGATGCTCCCTGCGGGCCTTGATAATGTAGAACACCAAGAATGGCACTACGATAATTAACACAGCAAACAGAATCATAAGCGATTGATTCGCTTGCCAAAGATTTGCGATAGTTTCAGCCATATAGAATCGTTTTTAATTAATATTTTCCAAAAATCCGGCTCACAGCCCACTGCTCACAGCTCTAAGCCCCCTTAGCCTCAAAAGCAAGCGCATACATGCGCATTTGCTTCACCATAGCCACAAGGCCATTGCTGCGCGTGGGCGACAGATGCTCCTGCAAGCCCACTTCCTTAACGAAATAGAGGTCGGCTGCCAGTATGTCGCTCGACGTCTGCCCCGACAGCACGCGAAGCAGAAGCGCGATTATTCCCTTCACAATAATGGCATCGCTGTCGGCAGTGAACACCACCGTGCCGCCTTCGCCGGCCTCGGCGTGAATCCACACGCGGCTCTGGCAGCCCTCAATCAAATAATCGGGCGTCTTAAATTTTTCATCGAGCGGCTCAAGAGCGTTGCCAAGTTCTATGATATAGGCATAGCGGTCCATCCAGTCGTCGAAACCGCTAAATTCTTCAATAATCTCATCTTGAATCTCATTAATTGTAGCCATATTTTTCAATATTCCATTATAAACCCTCCAAAATTACACATTTTCCTCCAAAATTGCAACGCCACTCATCATTTTCGCCTCATTCACCATCAAATTTCCTTACATCACACCACCTCCCGGAACTCCCACAAGCACCAGGCCACCCCAAATGCTCCAAACAGTCAGAGCAGTCCGCGAGATTTTTTGGATTGAGCCTAACGGCTTATTTCGGATGCTTACTTACACTCCTCCACCGGCTGAAAATAAGTGAAGCTGCTCCGGGAGAGTTGTCCGGAGCAGCTTCGGGAGTATAGAGGTGATTCTTCCGGGATAGGAAGAATCGGGAGTTGGGGTCAATACACAATTAGAAGAACTTTATCATCTTGTTCTCCACTGTAGTGGCATTGCGTAGAATGTCGAGCACGTGATTCATCACGGCATTGCTTCCGCGTGTCATTGCAAACTGACGGTTGCCCTCCTCGGGTGTGGCAGTGCGCTCGGTGCGCTCCTGCTTAGTTACCTGGAACACATACACGCCATTATTGCCCTTCACCGGTCCTACCACATCATTGAGCTTGGCTGTGGCTACACGGGCTGTGAGGTCCGACTCGCCCACGCCAATCTTGGCAATAAACATCTGGCCAAATGTAACTTGTGTGGTGTCAATCTTTGCATTCATAAGCTCGGCATAGCCATTGAGGTCCTTGGCCTTGCCTGCAAGCTGAGCCACAAGGGCATCGGCTTTCTTGTCGGCACGAGCCTTGGCTGTCATAGCAGCCTTCACGCGGCTGTTGTCGAGGCTAAGGTAGCCTGCCTTGTTCACCTTGTCGAGAGCCACAGTCACAATCTTGTCGCTGAGCTTCTCAATGGGCGACACGCTGCCCTCCGATGCCTCGAAGAGCCACTTCACGTTCTTGCGCGAACCTTCGATATTGTTAATCTGCGGATCCTCAGCCGTAACGCTCACAGGCAGTGCGTTGTAGCCGGCCTTGGCGGCGTTGGCCGCAAAAAGCTCTGCGGTGTTGTTGGCATTGATAAACTCCTGAAGGCCATTATTCAGGTCCTCAATAGTCTTTGTGCTTGGATACACGGTGTAGGTGATATTGGCAATGTCGTAAACCATCTTCGGAGCTTTCTTCTCAACGAGTTTGCAGAAGTAAGCGCCCTGTGTGCTCTCCTGAAGGGCAAAGTAGCCATCGCCGCCATTGAGCAGCTTAGTCTTAACCGAGTCGGGAGCTTGCAGAATCACCTGCCATACGCCCTCCTGTCCCTGAGCGGCCTTGTTCTTCTGAATCTCGGCAAATGCCACACCGGCATTGAGCTGAGCCTTGATGCTGTCCTGAAGCTTCTTGTCACCCTGAACCATCATCACGTTGAGCTTCACCGAGTCAACCTCCATCTTCTTTCCGTTCACCTTCACGATGGTATAAACATTCGAGGCAAACTTGGGTGTGCTCACTGCGCCCACCTGAGCCTCAGTCACGAAGTTCTTCACCTCAGTGTCGCGGATGTCGCTTGCACGCACGCTCATCTCATTGATTACGAGGTCGCTGTTGTTGCGCACCATTTCGATGCCCGGAGCCTCGAGCAGTGCTGCGTATGTGCTGTCAATCATATCCTTGGCGGCGTTGAGGTCGGCAGTAGATGGAGCGATGTCGAGAGCAATGATGTGTGCCTCGCGCATTTCCTCCTCAAGCTTGAATTGAGCCTTGTTGTCGTCGTAGGCCTTCTTAACCTCAGCATCGGTAGGCTCATAGTCCTTGTCGGCAAGTGTGGCAAGATCCTGCTTCACATAGTTGATAGTGTTCACAGTGGCATTGCCTTCCCACAGCTCCTTGCGGTCGAGGTCGTTGGC
>JAQXTJ010000106.1 GCA_029219425.1 Bacteroidales bacterium | reverse complement strand
AAGAGGCTAACAGAGGCATACGGAAAGGGGTTTACAAAAACCAATCTTTATAGTTTTGCAAAATTTTATGAGTTTTTCCCTGAGATTTTCCACTCACTGAGTGGAAAATCTGCACAGTTACTTTCTTGGACCCACTATCGCATTGTTATTCAAGAGTTTAATACCGATGCACGCAAATGGTATGTGCATGAAGCATTAACTCAGAATTGGAGTGTACGCACATTACAACGCAATGTGAGTTCGCAATATTATTATCGACTTCTTAGCTCTCAGCAGAAAGAGCTGGTTGAACGTGAAATGCTTCAAATTACAGCACCGCTACAGACAAATGACCTTAATGATTTTATAAAAAATCCAGTTGTCGGAGAGTTTCTTGGTTTTACAGCTGATGCATCATTTATGGAGTCGGAACTTGAGCAATCCATAATTGACAATCTCGAGAAATTTCTACTCGAGATGGGAAAAGGCTTTGCATTTGTGGCACGTCAGCAACATATACACACCGAAAAGCAGGATTATTATATCGACCTGGTATTTTATAATTATATTCTAAAGTGTTTCGTGCTGATTGACCTTAAAACGTCGAAAATCACACATCAAGACGTGGGACAAATGGATATGTATGTTCGTATGTACGATGAAAGGCAGAGGTCAGAAGGCGATAATCCCACCATCGGGCTTCTTTTGTGTGAAGACACTGATGAGGATATTGCACGATATTCCATTCTACATGACAATGCACACCTTTTTGCCTCAAAATATATGACTTACATGCCTACACGAGAGCAGCTGAAAGCAGAAATAGAACGACAAAAGACTATGTTCTTGCTAAAATATGGAGAGAGAATGGAGGACGAATAAAATGGACAAATGGACACGAGAGGAAACCATTATTGCGTTTAATCTCTACTGCAAGATTCCATTCAAGAGCAGTAGTAAGACGCATCCGCTGGTGGTGAAGTATGCTCACATCATCGGCCGTTCGCCCAGTGCATTTAATATGAAAATCGGCAATATCGGACGGCTTGATCCTGACCTGAAAAGCCAGGGAATCACAGGGCTTGTGCATGGTGCAAAACTTGAATTAGAGGTGTGGAATGAGTTCTACAACAATCCTGAGCGGCTTGCATACGAAAGTGAACGACTGATTGCTCAATTTTCAGGCAAAGGCATAGAAGAATCTTCTGATATCTCTCTGCAAGACCTCCCACAAGGGAAAGAACGTGAAGTAGTTATTCGCCAACGTGTCAATCAGTCGTTTTTCCGTGCTGCGGTGATGAGTTCTTACAATTTCCGATGCTGTATCTCAGGAGTGCAAAAGTCAGAACTTGTAGAAGCTTGCCACATCGTAGATTGGGCAGAAAATGAGGGAAATCGCACTAATCCAAGAAATGGCTTGTGCTTAAATCCGTTTTTCCACAAAGCTTACGATAAGTTGTTGATTTCGATTACTCCTGATTTCGAGATTTTGATAAATGATAGCCTGATAGATAACATAGATAGCAACGTCACTCAGACCTATTTATCACAATTAAGAGGTACAAAGATTCATCTACCCGATAGATTTTTACCCCAAAGAGATTTACTTGAAATTCACCACCAAAAATACTTGGCTTCACTATGATTGGATATTTCAAAAATATTTTGACCGATAGTAGAAATATCGCAAAAGTTAGCGAAATTTTTTATCCTTTTTATGTGGTTATATATGATAAAAAGTATATCTACCATGAAGATTTACATAGCATTGGAGTGATGATTTCTTCATTGAATGGAGAAGTGCTCATGTGTGTGCCGGCTAATCTTTTTTTGGAAGAAACTGCTATTCTTATGAAGGAGTCAACTAATTCAGGAAACCAGATTTCAACCGTCACCACTTTTGTAGAAAATTTGTTTCGCAGCAATGTGAAAGATGTGAGCAAATTCAAAAGCTGTGTAAAGATATTTTGGTTGGATTTGTATAGCAATCATATTGGCAGTTCCGCCACGTTGCTTAATGCAAGTGATGAAAGTATGAATTTTATTTATAAAGTTGAGTTCCCCGAAGGTGTAAATGTGGATTGTGACACATTTAACGCTGATACTTACGATGGAGTGCCGAGTAAGATTTCTGCTCGATTGGCAAAAATAGAAGAACTTGGTGGCCGTGTTTCTTTTGATAGTATTCAATCAGACTGCCTCACGCAAAATCTTCGAACTATCGATGACGCATTGCCTGTAATTCTTGCAAATGCGTTATTGATAAAACACTCAAAAAGCATATCATCGTGGGCGCAAATAATTGAAGAATTAAACGCTCAAAATCCTTTAGGCTATCGCATATCTGCAAATAGCCCGGTTTATGAAGTTAAGATTGCTCGCTTCTTGCAAGATGCAGCAATGGGTATGACTCCGGAAACACCGTGGAGCGGTTTCTACGATGCCGATGGAGGACAAATCGTGGTTAAGAAAGATGGCGATATAGTTTGCTACCACATTTATGAGCTTAATCGCTTCCGTCAGTATTTGCTCAATGCTACTCGTATAGAGCAGCCTTCAACAGGTGAAGACGAAAACAATCCGGGACATATTAGGCTTGATGAAAAAACAGGCAAACCTAAGAAGCCATATCTATTTGGCTGGCTATATCAAGAAAACGGTAATTATTTCTTGAAAATAAATCTTCAAGTAAGATTTAAAGAAATTCCTAAAAAACTGAAGCCAAAACACATCAATTAAACAATAAAAGCTGTGATAAAAATCAAAATTTAAATAGCTGGCGTTGCGGCACCGCCGCCGGGCTTTCGTAAATCGAGCCTATGGTCTCGACCGGAAGGCTTCAATCGCTAACTCATACAGCGGGCTTCGGCACTACCTCGTCGGTGGATCCGAGGCTCGCTTTCTTTATCGGTACTTCGCTCCGAATGTGGCACCCACTCGCTCAATAAGGACTTTTACCGTTCATTATGCTCTTTGAGGGTAGTGTTTCACAGAGTGTGTCTGAGACGAGTTCACTCAAGCCTGTAGACCTCAGATGTGTGTGGATGTGTGCTTGGCCGCAGTGTTTTTTTTGCAGTTTTTTTATTTATCTTTAATAATTTGATTATCTTTGCAAATCGAAAACGAAACTGGCTTCTCGTAGGGCAAAGGCATTTTTTTGGGCCATGTGAAAGCTTTAATATTGAATCATTAAAAAATGCAAGAACAGGAAAGAAATATTATTGAGAGGGAAGAACTGCAAGACGAGGGCGTGTCGATGCGTATGGTATTCTCGGCTTGTCTAAAGAATTGGTACTGGTTTGTGCTGTCGCTGGTTGCGTTCACGGCACTTTCGGTGGTGGTCGCAAAGTCGCTCAGGGAGCAGTATAGTTCCTATGCGTATATTCTCATAAAGAGCGACAAGGACTCCGGTATTTCGGGAGAAATGCAGCTTTTCTCCGACCTTGGACTCGGCAACAAGGCCAACGATGTGGACAATGAGGTGTATGTGATAAAGTCAACCGGAATAATCGACAATGTCGTGACCAGCCTGGGAATAAACAACTGCTACTACAGCAAGCCCAAGCTGCGCCGCGTGAACATCTACAAGGACACTCCCATTGAGCTTGCCACATTCACTGAGGTGCCCAAGCAGGGATATGAGGTGGAGGTGATTCCGCTGAGCGACACAGAGTACAGCTACTGTGTGCCCGATGCCGACGACGATTCCTGGATGACGGCCAAATATGGCGAAAGAGTGGCTGCCACCATCACCGACAAGAATCCCAAGACCCCCGACAAGCACGCATTTGCCATTGCGCGCACGCTGAAGTTCGACTCGGCTGCCATAGGCAAGAAGGTGATTGTGGTTGTACAAAATCCGCATCAGGTGGCTCTTGGCATCAGTGAGTCGCTCGAGGCGAAGAAGGCCGACAAGGACACTTCGGTGCTGCGCCTTGCCCTCAAGGGCGACAACTATGAGATGATTTGCGACATCCTCAATGGCATTATCTCGGCCTACAATCAAGACGTAATCAACGACAAGAACCGCGTGGCACTGAGCACGGAGAAGTTTATCGTGGACCGCATTGCAGCACTCTCGGCCGACCTGGGCGGCATCGACTCGCAGATTGAGTCGCTGAAGATTCGCAACAATATCCCCGACATACCGTCGGCTGCCGGCTCGCTCGTGGACAATGGCACTCGCTACAAGGATGCCGTTGCCGAGGTGGAGATGCAGCTTATGCTCGCCAACTACATAAAGGAGCACATTGCCAAGATGAAGCGCTTTGAGCTTATCCCTGCCAATACGGGCATCACCGATATGGGAGTGGAAAGCCTCATCAGCACCTATAATGAGGAGTGCCTGAAGTATGAGAAAATAGCATCCACATCGGGCAGCTCCAACCCGGTGCTTGCCGACTATGAGAAGTCGCTCACCTCCATGCAGGACAATATCAACAGCTCCATCGACAGCTTCCTGAGCACGCTGCAAATAAAGCTGCGCCAGGCACAGCTTCAGGAGCGTCAGTCGAAGAGCCTCATCACTTCGGTGCCCACACAGGAGAAGGAGCTGAATGTGGTACTGCGCCAGCAGAAGATTAAGGAGGAGCTTTACCTCTACCTGCTCAACAAGCGCGAGGAGAACGCATTGCAGCTCGCCATCACCGAGCCAAACGCCAAGATAGTGGAGCACGCCGGTGGCGACGACCTCGCAGTGTTTCCGCGCACGTTCCACTTCCTGCTGCTCGGAGTGCTGCTCGGAGTGGCTTTCCCTGCCGGAATAATCTATCTTATATTCTGGATCTACTCGCTCGACACCAAGGTGCACAGCCGCAAGGACCTGGAGGACATCACCGACATACCCATCGTGGGCGAGTTGCCCTGCAAGCGCAAGGAACAGCTCGGGCAGGAGGTCATTGTGACCGAAACCGGCCGCGACCGCATCACCGAGGCTATGCGCATAGTGCGCGGAAACCTTGGCTATATGGCACACACCAAGACTGGCGAAGGAGTGGTGGTGCAGATGACATCCACCATGCCCGGCGAGGGCAAGTCGTATGTGACGCTCAATCTTGCGCTCTCGTGCGCACATGCCGGCAAGCGCGTGGTTGCAATTGACCTCGATCTTCGCAAGGGCAATTTCTCGAAGTATCTTGGAGGCCGCACTAAGGGCGTGGGAGTGGGTGCATTCCTCTCCGGGCATGTGTCAAGCCTCGACGACATTGTGGTGAGAGGCTCTATGCACAAGAATTTCGACACCATTTCGGTGGGTGCGCTGCCTCCCAATCCGTCGTATCTGCTCATGAGTGATCGCTTCGAGGAAATGATTGCCGAGCTGCGCCGCCGCTACGACTTCATTTTCCTCGACACTGTGCCTTTCACCGTAATCGCCGATGCCTCGATAGTGCAGCGCGTGGCCGACCTCACCATCTATGTGGTGCGCGACAACATGGTGGAGAAGAACTACATAGCCGAGCTCGACCGCATGTACCGCAACAATCGGTTCAAGAATCTTGCACTGCTCCTCACCGACGTGAAAATCGACTCACACCGCTACAACTATGGAAATGGCCACGGCTATGGCTACAACTATGGCTATGGCTATGATGAAGAGAAGCCCAAGAAGAAGCGTTTCATTTTCTTCTGATTTGCATGGCAGTGCCGGTATGCCACCGGCTCACAGTTGCCTGATAAGATACCAGCACAGACTTACAATGAGAGAGAGAGGGCGCCTCTTGCCGGCTGCAACACAGTGGGTGCGATGCTCTCTCTCCCTTTTTTCCACACACACATACACTAAAAAAACTGCAACACAATTCTACACAGGGATATGACGACTATCTGCAACGACCGCGTGCTCATTCTCGATGGCGCAATGGGCACTATGATTCAGCGTGAAGGCCTCACCGAGACCCAGTTTCGTGGCACCCGCTTTGCCGGCTGGCCTTGCGAGCTGCGGGGCTGCAACGACCTCCTCGTGCTCACCCGCAGCGAGGTGATTGCCTCCATTCACCGTGCCTATCTCGATGCCGGCGCCGATATTATCGAGACCGACTCTTTCAATGCCAATGCCATCTCGCTTGCCGACTACCGGCTATCGGCCTACGCACGCGAGATTAACCTTGCCGCTGCGCGCCTTGCACGCCGTGTGGCCGATGAGTGGAGTGGCGCGCATGGTGGAGTGGCGCGCTATGTGGCCGGTAGCGTGGGCCCGTCGAACCGCAGCCTGTCGATGTCGCCCTCGGTCGATGACCCTGCTGCCCGTGCCATCACCTGGGAGCAGCTCACCACGGCCTACACCGAGCAGATCACCGCACTCATCGAGGGTGGGGTGGATTGCCTGCTTGTGGAAACCGTCTTCGACACGCTCAATGCCAAGGCTGCTCTGTGGGCTGCCGAGGAGGCGATGCTCGCCACCGGCCGCCGGGTGCCTGTGATGCTGTCGGTCAGCCTCACCGAGAGCGGCCGCACACTGAGCGGACAGACCATTGAGGCTATGCTCGCCAGCGTGGCACATGCGCCGCTCATGAGCGTTGGCCTCAACTGTGGCTTTGGCGCCGAGGGCATGCTGCCGTGGATTGAGCAGCTTGCCGCCGCCACCTCGCTGCCGGTGAGCGTCTATCCCAATGCCGGCCTGCCCAATGCCATGGGCTGCTACGATGAGACCCCCGAAACTATGGTAGCGCACATGCGCCCCATGCTCGAGAAGGGGCTTGTGAACATCGTTGGCGGCTGCTGCGGCACCACTCCCGGGCATATAGCCGCCCTTGCTGCCCTCGCCCGTGGCTACAAGCCGCGCACCCCGCAGCCGCGTGCCGCCGTGATGCGCCTGTCGGGCTACGAGCTGCGCGAGGTCACCCCAACTGCCAATTTCCTCAATATCGGCGAGCGGTGCAATGTGGCAGGCAGCCGCAAGTTCCTGCGGCTCATCAATGAGAAGAATTATGCCGAGGCGGTGGATATTGCCCGTCGTCAGGTGCTCGACGGCGCCCAGGTGGTGGATGTGAACATGGACGATGCCATGCTCGATGCCCCGGCCGAGATGTCGCACTTTCTGCGGCTTCTTGCCGGAGAGCCTGATGTGGCGCGTGTGCCGGTGATGATTGATTCGTCCAACTGGGAGGTGATTCGCGCCGGGCTGGAGTGCCTCCAGGGAAAGGGAATTGTCAATTCCATAAGCCTAAAGGACGGCGAGGAGGTGTTTTGCCGCAAGGCCGAGTATGTGCGCCGCATGGGTGCTGCTGTTGTGGTGATGGCTTTCGATGAGCAGGGGCAGGCCGACACTTTCGAGCGAAAGATTGACGTGTGCCGCCGTGCCTACGATATTCTCACTCGCCGCGCAGGCTTCGACCCGCAGGATATAATATTCGACCCCAATGTGCTCACTATTGCCACCGGCATCGCCGAGCATGGCAACTATGCCGCCCATTTCATCCGCGCCGTGGAGTGGATTAGGAAGAATCTGCCCGGAGCGAAGGTGAGTGGGGGTGTGAGCAACCTCTCGTTTGCCTTCCGTGGCAACAATTTCGTGCGCGAGGCAATGCACTCGGCGTTTCTCTATCACGCCATCGCCGCCGGACTCGACATGGCTATCGTGAATGCCGGCGCGCTGATGCCCTACGAGGATATTCCCACACAGCTGCGCACTGCTATCGAGGATGTGATTTTCAACCGCGACGATGAGGCCACCGACCGCCTTGTGGCTCTTGCAAATTCGCTCAAGGAAAGCGGCGCCACCGTGGCTGCCCACAGCACCGCCGATGCCTCACTTGCCTCGCTTCCGGCTCCCGAGCGTCTGCGCACCATGATTGTGCGCGGCATCACCGAGGGCATTGAGGAGGCTCTGCGTGAGTGCTACGAGGCTACAGGAAAGGCCGTGGCGGTGATCGACGGGCCGCTTATGGCCGGAATGGACCATGTGGGACGTCTCTTTGGAGAGGGCAAGCTCTTCTTGCCGCAGGTGGTGAAGAGCGCACGCACCATGAAGCAGGCCGTGGCGTGGCTCAATCCGCTCATCGAGGCCGACCGCCGCATCGAGGGCGAGGCCAAGAAGGCCGGACGGGTGCTGATAGCCACCGTGAAGGGCGACGTGCACGACATCGGCAAGAACATTGTGGCTGTGATTCTGCGTTGCAATGGATTCGAGGTGACCGACCTTGGCGTGATGGTGCCGCCCGAGGCTGTCATTGAGCATGCCATCGCCGGGCGTGCCGACCTGGTGGTGGTGAGCGGACTCATCACTCCCTCGCTCGGCGAGATGTGCCGCCTTGCCTCGATGATGCAGGAGCGCGGCTTGCACATTCCGCTCTTTGTGGGCGGAGCCACCACCTCCGAGCTCCACACAGCCGTGAAGATTGCGCCGCTCTACCGCGACGGCCTGGTGGTATATACCCGCGATGCCGCATCGCTGCCGGTGGTGGCGCAGCAGCTTCTTGCAGCTCCAGGGGAGTTTGCCCGGCAGTGGCGTGAGCGTCAGCAGCAGCTTCGCGACGGCCATGCAGCAGCTTCCCGTCAGCGTCTCAGCATCGAGGAGGCACGCCGCCGTGCACCCAAGTTCGATTATTCGCCCATCGCTCCGGCAATGCCCGGCAAGCACCGGGTGAATGTGAGCGTTGAGGCTCTGAGTGGCTATATCAACTGGATTCCGTTCTTCGCCGTGTGGAAGCTGCGCCCGCAGAGCGATGAGGCTGCCGCGCTGCGTGCCGAGGCCGAGGCCGTGCTTGCCTCAATGGCGGCACATGGCTGCGAGGCGCGTTGCCTCGTGGGATTGTGGAATGCCCACAGTGGCACCGACAGCATTGTGATTGGCGATGAGGTGATTGCCACTCCGCGCCAGCTCGTGGAGAATCCCGGCGGCAATCAGCTCTCACTGAGCGACTTCGTGGCTCCCGAGGGCGACTTCGTGGGCACCTTTGCCGCTACGGTGGATGACCGCATCCGCGCCATGATTGAGGAAGCCCGGGTCTGTGCCGACGACTACCGCCTCATCCTCCTCCAGTCGATTTCCGACCGCATCGTGGAGGCTGCCGCCGAGTGGCTGCACGAGCAGGTGCGCCGACACTACTGGGGATATGCCCCCGGTGAGCCACAGCGGCAGCACAGCCTCCTGCGCCACGACTATCAGGGCATACGTCCCGCCGCCGGCTATCCCTCCCTTCCCGACCAGCGCGTGATTTTCGCCATCGACCGCCTAATGCCCCTCGCCGAGATAGGCATCACCCTCACCGAGAACGGCGCTATGCACCCGGCCTCCAGCGTCAGCGGCCTCATGATTTCCCACCCCTCCTCACGCTACTTCACCCTTTAGCACACAATCAAGAGGGAAAAATGCGTAATTTTACGCATTTTTCCCCCTAAATATACCACTAAGCTCATAACAAGTCGATTTCCCTCAGTAGAAAATCTTCTATATTTATGTATCTTATACCCTTATCGTCAATCCATGGGAAGATGTGCCTCAATGTTTTAAGCAACTAATCGGCACCACCAGGATACCATCTTTACGCTTATAAGCCAAATTGCCTACGGCAGTAAGAATCATCTTAAATGAAGGACCTCCCATCTTACCGGTGTCGATAGTTTCGCTAAACCTTTTCAGCGATAAAGCTCCTTCTTCAATCAGGGCAGTGCCACCCAGCTTAATCTCCACGAGGCCATATATACCGTTGCGTAGATGCACCACTGCATCACATTCAAGTCCATTACTGTCGCGATAGTGATACACGCTTCCGTTAATAGCGTCGGCATACACTCTCAAGTCACGCATTACCATTGTTTCAAATAGCAATCCCATTGTGTTAAGGTCATTCAATAAATCAGCCGGACCTACTCCTAATGCAGCTGTTGCAATCGATGGATCTACAAAATAGCGCGTGTCGCTGGTGCGTATTGCTGCCTTCGATCGAAGATTTGGATTCCAAGCCTCCATATCATCTACCACGAAGATAGTTTTCAGCGCTTCGATATACGATGCTATCGTTGCCGTATCGAGCGAATCGGTGTCGTTGGTTGCTATGTCAGCCTTTATTCCGGCGAGTGTGGCTTGCGACCCTTGATGCCTTGCAAGCGACCGCATAAGTCGCTTTGTGCGACTCGCAGAGCGTTTTATCCCATCGGCGCGTGTAATATCTATCTCGGTAATTGCATCATAGTAGGAAAATGCTGTTTCGAGCGAGTCTTCTGCATCGAGCATCGTTGAAATTGGCCATCCACCCCGGCACATCATATAAGCTATGTCGTTGAGTTTCTTGTCCGACTCCCCGTAGATGGATTTATCAGGCTCTTGAAACAATTCACCAAGGCTGACGGCTCCATTGCTTTCTCCCGATTCCCATAGCGACATTGGGCGCATGCGTAGCCTTGAAATGCGTCCCGTGCCGGTGTGATGTATCTTTTGTTGCTGTTCTTCATTGGGTGGAACTGCCGAGCCTGTCAGTATATATTGGCCTATACCCTTGCTATGATCCACCGCAAATCTAATTGCATCCCACAATTGTGGAATCACTTGCCACTCGTCGAGCAGCAATGGCTTGTCGCCCGAGAGCAACGATGTAATATCCATTTCTGCAAGTATGAGATTCCTGTTGAGATTCACAGGATCCGAAATATAGTTTATGCTTTTTGCTTGTTGTTCGGCCGTTGTGGTTTTTCCACACCATTTCGGTCCCTCTACCAATACTGCTCCCGATGACTTCAGTTTTCTCTGTAAAACTGCATCTGCAATTCTTGGTTTATATTGGAAGCTCGTCATATTGTTTATCGTTATATTTTTGTGCTCGCAAAGTTACTATAAACATCTTGAAAATCAAAGAGGAACGTGAAAATTCCTCAGTTTGTGGCGAAAAAATTCCTCAATTTGTGGATTTTAATTCCTCAGTTTGTGGCGAAAAAATTCCTCAATTTGTGGATTTCGCGGGCTAATCATTGTACCAGGCCTAAAAAGTAGCCTCCTAACTCCTCCCTCCTAACTCCTAACTCCACACTCCTAACTCCTAACTAATAGAACGCATTGCGGCTCAAGAGCTGGCGCTTGTAGAGGGCGGCTTCGCTGCCGGGGCGGGCTGCCGTGCGCGTGCGCTCAAGCAGCACCATAAGGGCTATCACGCGCGTCATCACAATGTCGTCGTGCCGGCCGGCTATCGCGCCAAAACTGCCGCCATTCTTCATCTCAAACCACGACATCTCATCCACCGCCTCGTCCGAGTGCTCCACATAGAGGTGGTCGCGCACATATCGCATCAGCTCATACACGCCCATAGTCTTCGTGTTCACGTTAGTGCTTATTCCCCAGCGCGTCTCGCTGCGGCGGTACAGGTTGGAGTAGTATTTGCCTATCTGCGTGAGTATGTATTCCTTCACCGAGCGTCCGTCGGGAGCCTCAATGGCCAATGCGGCATTGGTCTCGAGCGTGTTGCTCTCAATCACCAGCAAGGCGTGGCCATACCACTGCGCTATCTGCGCCGATTTCCACGCCATGAGGTCGTGGTCGAGGTGTCCGCGCCACTGCGCCACCACTTCGGGCTTTCCGCAGGGCGATTCGAGGTCGGTCACGGCAATCACCGAGTAGTCGGCCTTGTCGCTCGTGCCGCCCACATCCACCGTCACCATGTAGCGCCCTTTGCGGCATCCGGCGGTGTCGGGCATCTGCCACACTTGCAGCAGCCCAGTGGCCGAGGGCACAAATTGCAGCCCGTGCAGGCACTCCTCGCCCCATGCGGCGTTGCCCTGAATGTCGCCCGTGGCGATGGGCGGGTGGCAGTCGCGGCGCAGCCGCTCCAGCAGCTCCGGGTCGAATACCATGCGTCCGCTCAGCGAGAACGCCTCAATGTCGTTGCTCGGATACTCGGCCTTCATGAGCGAGTGCGAGGAATATTCGCGCCGCTTCGAGTGGTACCACGCCAGCATCTCAAGCGTCACGCCACTCTGGTGCCACAGGCGGCGCTCATAGTCGTCGAGCTGCTTCCACAGTGCCGCAGCGTCGGTCACCGGGCGGCGGTAGATTTCTATCTCATACCACGGCACAAAGACCGCCACCTTGTCGCCCACGCCGGCCTTCGAGCGCAGCCACTCGGTGTGGAAGTAGTTGCCCACGCCATTGGCCGTGCTCTCGAGCACTATCACCGTGTCGGGCATCATGGCAATCGAGCCACACACGGCGCGGATGAGGCTGTCGGGCGACTTCGACGGCGTGTCGCGCCAGAAAGCTACCTCGGTGAGATGCGCCATGGCGATGTCGTAGCCGCGAATCGCCTCCTGGCTCTCGGCCGACCCAATTGCCACCAGACACTCCCGGCCGGCAATCTCGCTTACGTTGCGGCTGCCCTCGAATGAGCGGAAGCGAAGCTGCTTGCCGTCGGCCGTCATAGCCTTGGGATAGTTGGCGAGCAGACGCGTGTACATTCCCTTGATTGAAGCCGACGTGTCCTTCAGGTGGCCGCAGATGAGGCTGTTCCACCGCTTGTGATGCACTATTTGCAGCCACGCCATGTAGATTTGCACCAGCGTGCTGCCTCCCCACTGTCTCGCCTTGAGCAAGATGAGGCGTATCGGCTGTGCCGCCGTGCGCATCTCCTCTAGCCGTGCCAGCACGCGCCGCTGCGGAGCGTTGAGGGTGAACGGAATGTTGCGTGCCGTGGTCTTGTCCTTTATCGTCACGCACTCGTGACACCAGAACTCAAAGTCGTGGCGCGAGCGGCACAGCGCGTGTTCCTCCCAGCTCATGCGCGAGGCAAAACGCTCGTCGGAGAGCATTGCCGCCGGAACCCACAGCTCGCCACACGCCTGCGCCACGCAGCCATGCACCTCGCCCGGCAGCATCACCGTGCGCTTCTTGCCGCTCACCAGCAGCCGCACCCTCTCGCCATGGCAGCCCACTCCCTTGGTTGGGTCGTAGGGCACACAGAGCGCCGCCTTGCGCTGTTCGTTCTCGGCCACCAGAGCTGCGACGTCGATATTGGTTGTTTCAGTGTTGTTCATAGAGTTTTCCATAGCCCTTCACGGTTTTTCCCGCAAAGATACCCACGCCCCACACCGCAACCTCCACTAAAAAATCACTTGCGGTTGCACGTTGAGGGCGATTACGGCTTCTGTGGCACATTCGTGGTGGCTGCTTGTCACTGCCGGCCGAAGTTCTGATGCTTGTCACTGCCGGCCGAAGTTCTGAGAATTTGTGTGGCGGCATTGCTTGCTATTTTTTTGGAAAATGCCTACTTTTGCATCCACAATCCCACTTCGGCCTTCGGGTGGATGTGATTTGTATCTGCAAAACAACGACGGCCATTTTTATTTACCATAGACGGTATTAACCCTTTATTTCTTAAATTTTTCATTTCACAAAAGCATGAAGAAATTAGCTTTTTCGGTAGCCCTCGTTATGGGCTTCCTGAGTGTAGCGGCCGAGGTTTCGGCTCAAGGCTTCCAAGCACGTCCGCCCAAGCGTCCGGCTGCAACAAGCCCTATTCCTGTGTACCTCAACGACCGCAAGCCCATTGAGGAGCGGGTGGAGGATGCTCTAAGCCGCATGACGCTCGAGGAGAAGGTGGCAGTGTGCCACGCACAGTCGAAGTTCTGCTCTCCCGGCGTGAAGCGCCTGGGCATTCCCGAGGTGTGGATGACCGATGGCCCGCATGGCATTCGCCCCGAGGTGAAGTGGGACGAGTGGAATCAGGCCGGCTGGACCAACGACTCATGTGTGGCTTTCCCGGCTCTCACCTGCCTTGCCGCTTCGTGGAACAGGGAGGCTTCGCTGCTCTATGGTATCTCAATTGGTGAAGAGGCACGCTATCGCAAAAAGACTGTGCTCCTGGGCCCCGGCGTGAACATCTGCCGCACTCCGCTCAATGGCCGCAACTTTGAGTATATGGGCGAGGACCCATATCTTGCTGCCCAGATGGTGGCGCCCTATGTGCAGGGAGTGCAGA
>JAQXTJ010000105.1 GCA_029219425.1 Bacteroidales bacterium | reverse complement strand
AAGACCTGGGGGAGTTGACAAGGAGCTGGTCGTTTAGGACTTACCCGGCTGCAAAGGTACGCATTTTTCCTGAACTGACAAATTTTTCGGCCATATTTTTCCTTTGGGCCATACGATAGCACGCATATACCGCTGTGACTCAAGCAGTTGGATGGACAGCATTTGCAACCTCACATCTTGCTCCTGCCCCGCAGAATCTCGCACATTGCATGGCGCAAACAGCTCTCGCTCGCCGGCACTGACGTGTGACGGATAAAAAAATGATATAATTTATCGTCAAATAGTATTAGATTTATATATTTTTATTAATTTTGCAACCAAACATCAAGCAGAAACTGCTTGACGCCCTCATAAGAGCAACGCCTCCGGAATGCCAACAACAAACACAAAATTAAAAATAGAACATGAAAAGAATCTTTACATTAATGCTGGCCGCAGCAGCCTCGATGACTCTGTGGGCCGACAACATCTTCACTGCCGACCTCAACACAGAGGAGGGTTTCGGGCAGTGGACTGTGATTGATGCCAACGAAGATGGCAAGACGTGGTCGTTCTCGGCCGATAACGATGAGAATAATCGCGTGTTCTACACCTACCATAGCTCGAATGGTGCCAACGACTGGCTTATCTCCCCGGCTGTGACTCCTGCCGAGGATGGCAACCTGATGGTGCGCTACACGCTGAAGGGCAGCTACTACAAGGAGAATGCACAGGTGTATTGCGGCAATGCCGCCACAGTGGAGGCTATGACCACACTGCTTGGCGACCACACAAGTCTCGATGACACCGACCATGGCTACTTTGCAATTGTGGAGGGCAAGGCCGGAGAGCCTATCTATTTTGGCGTGAAGGCTACGTCGAATCCCGATAAGTGGCGCCTCTACCTGAAATCGTTCACCGTGGAAACGGCGGGCAAGATACTTGACCTTGCAGTGACCGAGATTTCTGCGCCTGTGAGCGGCCGCAACCTCACCGAACCGCAGACTGTGACTGTGAAAGTGGCTAACAAGGGCATGGAGGAAGTGAGCGCTTTCGACCTCTCTTTCTCGGTGAATGGTGAGGTGAAAGCCACCGAGACCGTGAATACCACCCTTGCCGCAGGCGCCGAAATGGAATACACCTTCAATGCCAAGGCCGACCTCTCAACACCGCGTGAGCTCTACACCGTGAGCACAGCAGTGGCAGTGGAGGGCGACATCGAGGAGAGCAACAACAGCATCTCCACCGAGGTGCGCCACATCGCCGCCGCCACCGTGCCCTATTTCACCGGCTTTGAGCCTACGGAGTATCTCGATGAGTGCAAGTCGTTCAACCTCAATGAAGACTCGGGCGACTGGGAAATTGGCGTGGGCAGCGGCTGGTGGTCGATGGCACGCAACGGCGTGGGCTTCCTTGGCTATAACTACGACAAGCAGAACAATGCCAACGACTGGTTCATCTTGGAGCCAATCAAAGTGGAGTCGGGCTACTATGCGCTCAAGTTCTGGTACTCGGGCGACGACAACCACCCGGAGAAGTTCTCGGTGCACTATGGCAACGCCTGCTCACCCGAGGCGATGACCACCAAGATTGTGGAATATGCTCCATTTGCCCGCGGAGCCTACGAGGAGTCGATCAACATTCTGCACTTCGACAAGGCTCAGACCATCTACATAGGCTTCTATGCATTCTCCGACAAGGACGAGAACTGGATTACCATCGACGACCTCTCGCTGGAGCGCATCGAAAGCTCCGACGTGGACCTCGACGTGACCGGAATCACCAATCCCACCGCCTACCTGCCCGTGCAGGCCTCGCACGACGTGACATTCACCGTGAAGAACCGTGGCATACAGGCCGTGAGCGGCACCGTGGTGGTGAAGCTCGACGACGCTGAGATTTGCAACAAGGCAGTGGAATTTGGCGCACAGGAGGAGAAGACCCTCAACATTGGCAACGCACTTGCCAACGTTGCCGAGGGCACACACACCATCAGCATTGAGGTGACTTGCGATGGCGACATGAACGCGGCAAACAACACACTCACCCACTCGTTCCGCCTGCTCACCGGCTCGGATGTGCTCTACGACTTTGAGGGCGGCAGCATCCCCGATGGCTTCACCACCGAGGTGAACGACGAGGGAACACTCAACCCGTCGGCCGTGGAGGAGTTTGGCGAAACGGGTTGGGCAATCGTGAACATAGGCGAGCACCCCTACTATGGCGAGCACATGCTCGGCGCATCGTCGTGGGTTGATGGCGTGGACCAAATCGACCGCAGCCTCTACCTGCCTAAAGTGACAGTGAACAGCGACGACGCCTGCTTCGTGTGGAACGCCGGCTCGATGAGTGAATACTTCTATGAGTCGTACCAGATACGCGCCTACTACAACGACCCCACTTGGGGACGCGACTACACTACCCTCGCCGAAGTGACCATTGAGAACAGCAACCGCTATAACCGAGGCGTGGAGCTTGGCCGCTTCAAGGGACAGGAAATTGAGATTGCCATACGCATGATTTCGAAGAATGGCGACGCCATAGCATTCGACAACCTTCAGTTCCGCGGCTGCTCGCAGGCATCGGTGGGCGTAGGCAGCGTGGCACAGGATGGCGGCCTTGCCATGAAGGTGGCAGGCAAGATGGTGGTAGTGAGCGAGGAGGCCAATATCACCGTGACCGACACCAACGGCCGCACCGTGGCAATGAAGAAAGGCAACGCAATCGACCTGAGCCGCCTGTCGGCAGGCATGTATGTGGTGAAAGCCACATCAGCCACAGGCACGGCAACAATGAAGGTGGTGCGCTAAGCCGGCATCGACACAGCACAACCACGCGCCCCACACTCGTAGCATTCGCGAGTGTGGGGCGTGATTTTTTTTTGCACCACGAGCCCGCATTATGAAAAAACTACCGGCGCTACGAGGCTCTTTACTCGCAGAATGCTGTGACGCGCGAGCAGCACGACGACTCGCACACAGCCTGTCTCGCCGCCAAAGCCCACTATGAGATGCTATGCAGGCAGAAGGAGAGCGTGAAATCGGTGGGCCGTGCACAGAACACCCGTCTGGGGCAGAACGAGGCTGGAATCGGCCTTGCCGAAGCAGCCCTGGAGCTTGCACGCCTCAACCTCTCCTACACCACCGTGCTTGCCCCCTGCGACGGCGTCACCGGCCGAAAGGTGATTGAGCAGGGACAGCTCATACAGCCCGGACAGGCCATAGTGGACATTGTGGATTCGAGCGAGAAATGGGTGGTGGCAAACTACAAGGAACATCGCGCTCATGCTGCGCTACAGCGGAGTGCGCCCCACGCGCCTCATCGAACCGGCCTACTCTGTCATCTACCGCCTCCTGCGCCGCGACCTTGCCAAGTGAGATGGCTGTGTGTGATTTGGTGTGAGTGATTTGCGTTAAATCACTTTAATCCTGGGGGCAATCTTTGGGGATACGGATTTTTTTGCGTAAGTTTGCGAATTAATTGATTATTTTGGACTATGGCATCAAAACTCTGGGAGAAATCGGTGCAGGTGAATCACGATGTGGAGGCCTACACCGTGGGACGCGACCGTGAGATGGACCTTTATCTTGCTAAATATGATGTGATAGGCTCGCTCGCCCACATCACGATGCTCGAGAGCATCGGGCTGCTTACAGCCGACGAACTAAGTGCGCTCACCGCTGCCCTGCGCGACATTCACGCCGAGGTGGAGGCAGGCTCTTTTGTGATTGAGGACGGAATAGAGGATGTGCACTCGCAGGTGGAACTGATGCTCACCCGCCGCCTGGGCGATGTGGGCAAGAAAATCCACTCCGGACGCTCGCGCAACGACCAGGTGCTGGTGGATTTGCGCCTTTTCATCCGCAGCGAGATTGAGGACCTGGTGCGGCACATTGCCATGCTCTTTGGGACGCTCAATGAGCAGTCGCGCCGCTACCGCCAAGTGCTTATGCCTGGCTACACGCACCTTCAGGTGGCTATGCCGTCGTCGTTTGGCCTGTGGTTTGGCGCCTATGCCGAGGCTCTTGTCGATGACCTCACGGTGCTGCGTGCCGCCTACGATGTGACCAACCGCAATCCCCTTGGCTCGGCGGCCGGATATGGCTCCTCGTTCCCGCTCAACCGCACCATGACCACACAGTTGCTCGGCTTCAAGTCGATTGACTACAATGTGGTGTATGCACAGATGGGGCGCGGCAAGACCGAGCGCATTGTGGCCAATGCCATTGCCAATGTGGCAGCCACGGTGTCGAAGCTGGCTTTCGACGCCTGCATGATGAACTCGCAGAACTTCGGCTTCATAAAGCTCGCCGACGAGTTCACCACAGGCTCGTCGATAATGCCCCACAAGAAGAATCCCGACGTGTTTGAGCTAACGCGCGCCAAGTGCAACAAGCTCCAGGCATTGCCCTACGAAATCACGCTTATCACCAACAACCTGCCATCGGGCTACTTCCGCGACCTGCAACTGGTGAAGGAATCGTTTCTGCCGGCATTTGGCGTGCTGAAGAGCATCCTGGTGATGGTGAATGCCATGATGGCGCAGGTGAAGGTGAATGAGCACATTCTCGACGACTCGCGCTACGACCTCATGTTCTCGGTGGAGGAAGTGAACCGCCGCACGCGCGGGGGCATGCCATTCCGCGACGCCTACAAGCAGGTGGGACTCGAAATCGAGGCCGGCACCTTCGAGCCGGTGAAGGAGGTGACACACACTCACGAAGGCTCCATAGGCAATCCCTGCAACGATGAGATTGCAGCACTCTTTGAGCGCGAGCTGGAGCAATTCGACTTCGACACCTACCACCGCGCCTTCCACTCACTCCTCACTGACAACTAACAACTCCCCACTCATAACTAATAACTAACAACTCCCCACTCCTAACTCCTCACTGATAACTCCTAACTAAATGGAAAATTACACCCCTTCCCCCAACCGCTACGCCGATGGCGTGATGAACTACCGCCAGTGTGGCAACTCGGGCATAAAGCTCCCCGAGCTTACACTTGGCTTCTGGTGGAACTATGGCGAGGACAACGACTATGCCGACTGCCTCGCCCGTATGACCCATGCCTTCGACAACGGCATCACCTGCTTTGACCTTGCCAACAACTACGGGCCT
This sequence comes from Bacteroidales bacterium, assembly GCA_029219425.1. Lineage (GTDB taxonomy): Bacteria > Bacteroidota > Bacteroidia > Bacteroidales > Muribaculaceae > CALZFJ01. Next base: position 2,779 of record JAQXTJ010000105.1, on the reverse strand, counting down.
CCATTCGGAGCAGCCGAGACGTGCTTCGGCCGCATGTATGCCGAGAACTTCAAGACACACCGCCACGAGATGATTATCACCACCAAGGCGGGCTACAACATGTGGGAGGGTCCCTACGGCTGCGGCTCCTCGCGCAAGATGCTCATCACGAGCCTCGACGAGTCGCTCCGGCGCATGAAGCTCGACTATGTGGATATATTCTACTCTCACCGCTACGACAGCTTCACGCCCATAGAGGAGACGATGCAGGCTCTCATCGACATTGTGCGCAGCGGCAAGGCGCTGTATGTGGGACTGTCGAACTATCCAGCCGACAAGCTGCTCGCCGCCGTTGCCTACCTGCGCAACCAGCATGTGAATCCGCTCATCTACCAGGGCAAATACAATATGCTCGTGCGCGATGTGGAGGAACGCCACTTCGATGCCCTCAGCAACCTGGGCATAGGCTTCACCGCATTCTCGCCTCTGGCGCAGGGCATACTCTCGGGCAAATACTCCGACGGCATTCCCGACGACTCGCGCGCCGCACGCCTCAACCCACGCATGCAGGAGATGCTCACCGCCGACGTGCTGAAGAAGGTGCAGCGCCTTGCCATGATTGCCGAGAGCCGCGGACAGACGCTCGCGCAAATGGCCGTGGCGTGGATTCTCGCCAAGCAGATTGTGACCTCGGTGATAGTGGGCTCGCGCACAATAGAGCAGCTCGCCGACAGCATAGGCGCCGTGCACAGCAGCAACTTCACCCCCGAGGAGCTGCTCGAAATAAACCAGATACTGCTATGATGCGCCGCTGCCTCGCCATTATGCTCACAGTGGTGGCTGCCGTGGCCTGCACCACCATCGACGACCACCGCACACCATCCTACCAGGTGAACATACGCCTGAACAGCGTGGGGCTGTGGGACACCTACGGCGTGCATGGCATGGGCGAATATCGCGTGTTCAGCCTGCGCAAGAAGCTGCCCTCCAACTTCCACTTCACCGCCAACACCTACACCGGCTTTGCCGGCGTGCTGCTGCTCATGGGCTTCGACTTCACCACACAGACCTACAACACGCCTGTGGCCTACGAGATTGCCTGCCCGGTGGAGAACCGCGTGGACGTGACGGTGGATTACAACCCCGAGACCTTTGAGGCCGTGTGTGCAAAGTGCGGCTCGCACTACAATATGCTCGAGGGTGGCGGGGCTGCCGTGTCGGGGCTGGCCTACGAGCGCCACTACGGCCTCACGCGCTACCGCGTGACAGCCGACAATGGCGGCTACATCATTACCAACTAAGACGACCCGGACTCATGCCGGACCATACTGACGGAAAAAATGGAATTGATTAAACAAAAATTATTATATATAAGCTATGTCGAAAGCAACACTGAAAAATCTTGAAGCTTTACGCGACGAAATGCGCCGCGTGAAGGTGAGTGCGGTGATTATCCCAGGCACCGACTGCCACCAAAGTGAATACATAAGCAACCACTGGAAATTCCGCGACTGGGTGACCGGCTTCACCGGCAGCAACGGCACTGCCGTGGTGACACTCGACAAGGCCGGGCTGTGGACCGACTCGCGCTACTTCCTCCAGGCTGCACAGCAGCTTGAGGACTCGGGCGTTGACCTCCACAAAGAGGACATCCCCGGCGAGGCCACCATCACCGAGTGGCTTGCCGAGGAACTGGGCGAGGACGATGTGCTTGCGGTGGATGGCCGCCTTTTCTCTCTGGTGAAGGCCAATGCCCTCGAGGAGTTCTGCGGCCGCAACGGCTTCCGCTTCGCCGCCGACTTTGCCGCCGCCGACCGTGTGTGGGCCGACCGCCCTGCCCGGCCACTCGCCAAGGCTTTAGTGCACGATGAAGCCTTTGCCGGCGAGAGTGCCTCTCAGAAGATTGTGCGCGTGATGGCCGAGGTGGAGAAACTGGGCGCTGATGCAGTGTTTATACCTGCCCTCGACGAAATCGCCTGGACACTGAACCTGCGCGGTGAGGATGTGGCTTTCACCCCTGTGGTGATAAGCTACCTCTATCTCTCCGACAGCGAGAACGTGCTCTTCATCGACCCGGAGAAGGTGGACGATGCCGTGAAGGCACACCTAAAGGCCGCCGGCGTGAAGATTAAGGAATACGACGACGTGGAGGACTATCTGGGCAAAGTGTCGGTGAACACCACCGTGCTGCTCGACCCAAATATCGTGAGCGACACCCTTGCACGCGCACTGGAGTGCTACAAGGTGTATGGCAAGTCGCCCGTGTCGGGGCTAAAGGCCATCAAGAACGAGGTGCAGATTGCCGGGACCCGCAAGGCCATGGAGCGCGACGGCGCGGCACTGGTGCGCCTCTTCAAGTGGATTGAGGAGAACGCCGCCTCGGGCAACTACAATGAGTGCGACGTGTGGGAAATGGGCAAGAAATTCCGCGCCGAGAGCGAGTTGTATCGCGGCGACAGCTTCGGAATGATAGCCGGATACAGGGAGCACGGCGCAATTGTGCACTACTCGGCATCGGCCGAGAGCGCATCCACGCTGCACGGCGAGGGACTGCTGCTCATCGACAGCGGCGGCCAGTATCTCGACGGAACCACCGACATCACCCGCACCATCACCCTTGGCAACCCCACAGCCGATGAGAAGCACGACTACACACTGGTGCTCAAGGGACATCTCGCCATAGGCCGCGCACAGTTTCCGGTGGGCACACGCGGCAGCCAGCTCGACGCACTTGCCCGCATCTACCAGTGGGAGGAAGGCATGACCTACCTTCACGGCACCGGCCACGGCGTGGGACACT